>JACDDT010000008.1 GCA_013816855.1 Gemmatimonadaceae bacterium | reverse complement strand
GAACTTTCCTACCGTGCAGGCAGCGACCCGCAGTTCGCGGATCGCGGTTCGCTATCAGCGTGTCGTTATCTCTTCGCAGTGCGTTACGAAAAAGGGAGCCCGCCGGGCTCCCTTTCCTTTCAACGCGGAACGAAGCCATTACGCAGCCGAAACCCCTCTCGGCGCGCGGACGACCTTACCAGCGTGAATGCAGCGCGTGCAGACCTTCACCTTGATGATCTTGTCGCCGGCCACGATGCGAGCGACCTGAAGGTTCGGCTTCCACGTGCGGCGCGTCTTATTGTTCGCGTGAGACACGTTGTTGCCGAAAGCCACTCCCTTGTGACAGAGGTAGCACTGGTTTCTCTTGATCTGAGCCATTGCTACTTCTCTCCCATGATCAGCTCGATGCGCGCCATCTCGGCGCCGTCACCCTTGCGGTGGCCGGTCTTGAGGATGCGCGTGTAGCCGCCATTTCTCGTCGCGAACTTCGGCGCGACTTCCTGGAAGAGCTTGTCCCCGACCTCGCGCTTCTGCACGTGCCGGCCGGTGAGACGGCGCGCGTGAAGCGTTCCCGTCTTCGCTCTCGTGATCAGCTTCTCGATGAACGGGCGCAGCTCCTTCGCCTTCGCCTCGGTCGTCTCGATCGCCCCGCGCTCAATGAGCGAGGACGCGAGAGATCTCATTAATGCCAGCTTCTGCTCGCTAGTGCGGCGGAGCTGACGGCCTTCCTTGCGGTGACGCATTAAAGTAGTCCTTCCTCTTCGTCATCGGCTCCGACCGTGGCGACGTTGCGGTTAGGCGGCGTCCCCTGCTCCGTGATGCGGGCGCCGTCTGCCGACTCGTCGTACTTCATGCCGAAATTAAGTTTTTCGCGCTCGAGCAGATCGGCGATCTCGTTCAGCGACTTCTTGCCGAAGTTCTTCACCTGGAGAATCTGGCTCTCACTCTGGCGGATGAGGTCGCCGAGCGTGCGAATGTTGGAGTTCTTGAGCGAGTTAACCGAGCGAACGGAAAGCTCGAAGTCCTCGATGGGAGTACGAAGCAGATCGGCGAGACGGTGCGCGTCGCCGCCAGGGGCGTCGCCGCCGGCGGAAAGCGGAGCCGACTGGTGCGAGCCGAATCCTGCAAAATACTGGAAGTGCGTCTGCGCCAGCGCAGCGGCGTAGCTGACCGCTTCTTCCGGCGTGATCGTACCGTTCGTCTCGACCGTGAGCGTCAAGCGGTCATAGTCGGTGCGCTGTCCCACGCGCGTCTCGGCGACCGAGAAGTTCGCGCGGCGCACCGGGTTGTACATCGAGTCCACGCGGACGACGTCCACGGGAAGACTCTTGTCCACAACGTGCTGATCCGCCTCGACGTAGCCGCGGCCCTTGTTCACATGCAGCTCGACATTGAGATCGCGGTCGCCCTGCATCGTGAAGAGGAGGTGCGACGGGTCGATGATGTTCACACCGTTCTCGGCGGTGATATCGGCTGCCGTCACCGGTCCGCCTTCGCTGCGCGAGATGCGGATGATCGAGTTCTCGACTCCCTCGTCCAGCGAGAGCACGAGCGACTTGAGGTTGCCGATGACCTGGTGCACGTCTTCGACGACACCGTTGATCGTCTGGTGCTCGTGTAGCACACCGTCGATGCGGATTCCCCACACGGCGGAGCCGCGCAGCGACGACATGAGCAGCCGGCGCATGGCGTTTCCGAGCGTGTGCCCGAAACCGCGCTCCAGCGGCTGAAGACGGAATTCTGCGACATTGGGACTGTCTTCGCGCTTCGTCGCCTCGACGAGCTGCGGACGGACAAGACCCCTGAGATCGATTGCGTTAGCCATTCTGATATTTCCTCAACGTCCCACCCCGCCCCTAACGCGCAGTGGGTCCGTAACGAGAGTTAGGGTCTCGGTTGTTGCGCCGCTCCGCCACGATTGGCGGAGTTCGGCTTACTTCGAGTAAAGCTCGACGACCAGCTGTTCCTGCGCGGCGATCGGAATGGCCGTTCTCGACGGACGCTCCAGCATTCTTCCGCTGAAGGTGTCGCGGTCCACCGCGATCCAGGAGAGCGGCGCGCCGCGCGAAGACTGATCCATCGCGGCCATCACGCTCGCCTGCTCACGCGACTTCATGCGCACGCGGATTTCCTGACCCGGCATGACGAGGAAGCTGGGAACGTCAACAGACTTCTGATTTACTTCGACGTGACGGTGCCTGATGAGCTGGCGCGCCGCCTTACGGCTGCCCGCAAATCCCATCCGGTACACGACGTTGTCGAGACGGCTCTCGAGAGCGGCGAGCAGGTTGTGGCCGGTGATTCCCGGCATTGGCGCCACACGCTCGAACGTGTTGCGGAACTGAAGCTCGCTGATGCCGTAGATGCGTTTGATCTTCTGCTTCTCGCGAAGCTGCTTCGAATACTCCGACGTCTTGCGGCGGCGGGCGGTGCTTCCCCCGTGCTGTCCCGGAGGCGTCGGACGACGCTCGACGGGGCACTTCTCGGTAAAGCATTTCGTCGCCTTGAGGAACAGCTTCGTTCCTTCGCGGCGGCACTGACGGCAGCTGGGTCCGGTATAGCGCATGGTTAGACTCTCCTGCGCTTCGGCGGACGGCAGCCGTTGTGCGGAATCGGGGTTACGTCCTTAATCGACTTGACCTGCAGACCGGCGGCGACGAGCGCCTGAATGGCCGACTCGCGTCCCGATCCAGGACCCTGCACGCGCACGTGCACGCGGCGGACACCGAGGCTCATCGCCTCACGTCCCGCCTGCTCGCCGGCGACTGTCGCTGCGAACGGAGTGGACTTCTTCGAGCCTTTGAATCCAGCCTTCCCCGACGAGCCCCACGAGAGAGTGTTCCCGTGCGGGTCGGTGATGGTGATGGTCGTGTTGTTGAACGTCGCGCTGACGTGGGCGATGCCCTCGGCCTCGACGACTTTCTTAACCTTCTTTCCGATTGCCATTACTTCGTGACCTTCTTCTTACCCGCGATCGCGCGGCGCGGCCCCTTCTTGGTGCGGGCGTTTGTATGCGTACGCTGTCCACGAACGGGAAGGCCGCGACGATGGCGAACGCCACGGTACGAGCCGATGTCCATGAGACGCTTGATGTTCATTGCCACTTCGGTGCGGAGCGCGCCTTCGACGCGGAAATCCTTTTCGATCGCCTGACGGAGACGGTTGGTATCGGTGTCGTTGAGATCGCGGATTCTCTGCTCCGCGTTCACGCCCGTCGACGCCAGGATCCGTCGCGCTGTCGCGCGGCCGATGCCGAAGATGTAGGTAAGCCCGATCTCGACTTTTTTCTCGCGCGGAAGATCCACGCCTGCGATTCTAGCCATGATCAACCCTGCCGCTGCTTATGCTTTGGATTGCGCTTGCAGATGATGCGAGTCACGCCTTGGCGTTTGATCACCTTGCAGTGCTCGCAGATCGGCTTGACGCTGCTTCTAACTTTCAACCGAGTGGCTCCAGATTAGACGTAGAAATCCCCGGCAGCTTGAGGGCCCGGGGCGTTTCCTGAGTAGCCTTGTAAAGTAGTGTCGGCAAAGGCCAAATGCAAGATTTAGCGGGTCGGCGCCAACATCTTGTTCACGTACCTCATCGCCATCGCCGGATCGGGGTCGGCGGTGATGGTCCGGCCTAGAACTAGGTAGCTCGCTCCAGACCTTACCGCCTCCAGCGGGGTCACTGTCCGGCGCTGGTCGTCCCGAGAGTCACCAGGGCGGCGGATTCCGGGGATCAGAAGCTTGAGGCGGTCACCGTAATCGGATTTCACCGAGCTCGCCTCGAGCCCGCTGCACACCACCCCGTGAGCGCCGGCATTTGCCGCCTGCCCCGCCAGCCGCAGCACCTCGCGGGAGAGGTCGAGCCGGGCGCGGCCCCAAGCGAGGCGTACTGCGCTCGTATCAAGCGATGTCAGAATTGTGACCGCGAGGATTCCGCACTTCCCGCCCGCGCCCTTCACCGCCGCCTCCATCATCGCCCTGCCTCCCGTCGCGTGAACGGTAAGCAGGCTCACCCCCAGAGCGGACGCGCGGGATGCGGCTTGTCCAACGGTGTTCGGAATGTCGTGCAGCTTGAGGTCGAGGAAGACGGATTTTCCGAGCGCACGAAGCGCCTCCACGATCTGCGGACCCGCGGCCGTGAAGAGCTCATTACCGACTTTGTAGAAATCACACGCCTTGCCGATCCGCTCTACAAGGTCGAGCGCGGAGCGGGCATCGGGGCGGTCGAGGGCTACGATCGCGCGCGCCTTTTTCACGACCATTTCACGGTACCGCGAATTTCCGAGATGTTCGCGACGCCGTGGCCCGTGCACCACTTGTTCAGGTCGGCTACGATCTTTGGCACTACCCGCGGATCGCGCATTGCCGCCGTGCCGATCGCCACGAGTGACGCGCCCGCCATCATATATTGGAGCGCGTCCGTGGCCGACGAAATTCCGCCAACGCCCATAACGGGGATGCGCACCGCCTGCGATACGCGATACGCTGCGAGGACTCCGACTGGGAGGAGCGCAGACCCGCTCACTCCCCCTGTGCCGAAGCCAAGAACAGGCGCTCTGCGCTCGACATCGATGGCAAGACCGGGGAAGGTGTTGAGCACGGTTATTCCGTCCGCCCCGGCATCCGCCGCGACTCGGGCCGTATCGGCGATCTTCGGCAGGGTCGGCGAAAGTTTTACGAACAGCGGCCGCCTGGTAGCCGATCGTGAGCGTGTGATCAGCTCGGCGAGCGCAGTGATATCCGCGCCGAACTCCATTCCCCCTGCTTTCACGTTCGGGCAGCTCACGTTCAGCTCATAAGCGGAAATGGCCGGCGAGCCGTCGAGGATCGAGATGACTTCCGCGAAATCCTGCGTCACGTTTCCGAGCACGTTTACGATCACGCGGCCGCGCGTGACATTCTTTTCGAGCCACGGCAGATGTGAAGCGCGCACTTCGGCTGCGCCTGGATTGGCCAAACCCACCGCGTTGATCATCCCTTCACTCAGCTCGGCAACGCGGGGAGCAGGCGCGCCCGCGCGGACCTCCAGACTCACAGCCTTGGTAACGATTCCGCCCAGGTCGTCGAGAGGGATGAGCGCGGCAATCTCCCGCCCGTACCCGGCGGTTCCGGCGGCAAGCAACAACGGATTTTGAAAATCGATCCCAGCCGCCGAGACGTTCAGCCGGGTGGAGGACACGGTCAGTTCGTTCCGCCTACGCGCGCTTCATATCGCGAGAGATATGTGAGAAGCGACGACGCGATGTTGCGCGCGATGCTCGTCTGATTGGCGGAGTCGTGGAGGTAGGCAGCCTCCGATGGATTTGACCCGAAGCCGATCTCGACGAGCACTGCAGGCATGAAAGATCCGCGAAGCACCGCGAAATTCGCCTGCTGCACGCCGCGGCTCGGTCCCGGATGAATCTCTTTCAATCCGTCTTGAATAGTTTGCGCCAAATCGCTCGACTCGCGGAGATGCTCGTTCTGTGCCATGTCGGTAATGATGTAACTGAGCGGATCTCCCTTCTGCGCGTTCGCTCCTGTCTCGAATCGAACCGCCTGGTTTTCCATCAACTCGACTCGCCTCGCTTCTTCGGTTTTCGCTTCGGCGAGAAAATATGTCTCGAATCCGCGCTCGCGTGCGCCGGCTGCGCCTCGGGCGCCCGGAGCATTCACGTGAATGGAAACGAAAAGATCGCCGTGGTTGCGATTAGCGATCGGACCGCGGTCGCCGAGTGCGATGAGCGTGTCGGATGTCCGCGTCATGAGCACCTCCATACCTTCTGAACGGAGGGCGTCGGCAAGCTTTCTCGCAACTGCGAGCGTCACTTCCTTCTCGACGAACCACGTGTCTTGCCCGATCGGGCCTGACATGCCGCGGTCGGGGCCGCCGTGACCTGCATCCACTACCACCAGCCTTCTCGTCGGACGAGCGTATGTGCGCTTCGACGTAGGCGAGGACGGTGTGGCGGCCGGGCGTATGACGCGGCCGGAGGGAGCCGGATGCTTCACAATCGTTTCGAACGTGCGGAGCTCGCCCGCCTCCTCATCGTAGAAGTACCCGCCGCCGTAGCGAGGGATCACGTCCGTAATCAGCTGAAGCGGAAGCAGTAGAAAGTCGCCGGTGCGCTTGGGGGCGACAGCGAGGGGAACGACGACGCTATCCGCGCGCGCGAATGGCGCGCCTTCCATGAGCTCGATGCGCGCGTTAGGAAGGACGAGCGCGAAGTGGCCGTTCGCTCCGACGCTTACGCTGCCGCCCATCGCTAAGGCAAGAGCGTCGGCGCGCACAAACGATTTTCCTTCAGCGATGACGACGGCAACAGTTTTTTGGACGGAGCCGTTCTTCACGATCACCGGCTTCGCCGGCACCGCGACCTGAAGCGCGAGGCAGAGCGCAGCGATCACGCGCGAACGCTCCGGGCGCGCGCCATGTCGCGCTCGTCGTCCTTCTTTTTCATATCGGCGCGCTTGTCGTGCAGCTTTTTCCCCTGACCGAGGCCGAGCGCCACTTTCGCTTTTCCCTTCTTGAAGTAGAGCTCGAGGGGAATGAGGGTGAGCCCCTTTCTCTCCACCGAGCCGATCATCTTCTTGATCTCTTTCTTGTGGAGTAGAAGCTTGCGCGTGCGCGTCGGCTCGTGATTGAGGTAGCTCGCCTGCTCGTAGGGCGAGATGTGCAGGTTGAGCAGATACACTTCGCCGTTGTTGAGAATCGCGTATGCGTCACCGATGTTCGCGCGCCCGTTCCGAAGCGACTTCACTTCGCTGCCTGTGAGCACGAGCCCCGCCTCCCACGTGTCGAGAATGTGGTAGTCGTGTGACGCGCGTTTGTTCCGCGCGATCGATTCTTTCTTGGGGCCTTCCTTCTCCGTTGTCTCTGCCATCGCGCTCGCAAGTTAGAATCGCGCGGCTGCATCAGAAAGCCCGGGCTCGCGTTGACTTGGGATGCGGTGCTCTCTTATGTTCAGACGAAGGACGCCGAAGTGGTGGAACTGGTAGACGCGCTGGCTTCAGGAGCCAGTGAGAGCAATCTCGTAGGGGTTCGAGTCCCCTCTTCGGCACTAATTGCTAATTCGCGGGATTTGTGTGGGCCGCATGCCCCACGAGTACAAAAGCAGGGAGCATTAAGCAGCGGGAGCCTGTTAGCTGCAAGCTATTCGACTCGCCCTGCCCCGCCGCAACGCACTTCTAGTCGTTTCCCTCCCCTGCACCGACTAGCTCTCAGCCTAGCTGCTGCAAAGCTTACAGCTCCCTGCTTTAGTACGAGTGGAGCTCTCCGAGCATCGGGCGGCCCAGCGGACTAAAGGCTTTTCAGCAGAGCGCCCCGCCGCCTAGACCGTCTCCAAGATCGGCAGCCCCACCCTCTCCCTCACCGTCGCCTCATCCTCCAGCAGATCCCCGAGCGAAACCGAGCTAAGCACATCATCGATCTTCCGCTGCAAAAGCATCCATACGGGACGAATGCTGCAGTTGTGCGACGAGGAGCAGCGATCTACTTCGACCGGGTGACTGATGCAGTGCACGTCGAAGGTCTCGAGCTCCGACGCGTGAATGACGTCGCGAAGCGAGATCTCGTGCGCCGGCCTCGCCAACATGTAGCCGCCCCGTGCGCCTCGAGTGCTCTTGATCACATCCGCCCGGCGAAGTCGCAGCAAGATCTGCTCGACGTAGTCCGCTGGCAACCGCTCCTGCGCCGCAATGTCCCGCCCCGTCACCGGCGTTGCGCTCGCCCGCTTCGCTAGATGAAGCGCGCATATCACCCCATACTCGGCCCAAGTCGTTACACGCATACAATGACGTTAGATGCGCGGACGTTCGACGACAAGTGCTGCATCGTTTTCACCCTGCGGAGACTCCGCCGTGCTTACCCCCCGGCACTCCAATCTCCGTCATCTTGCGAAGATCGAGCACTTCATCGATCTCCGCGTCGGGCAGAACCTTCTCGCGTTTTACAAGCTCACGAATGAGGACGTTTTCCTTCACGGACTGCTTGCTGATGTCAGCCGCGCGCGCGTAACCGATCTGCGGCGCGAGCGCGGTCGCGAGTGCGGCCGACCTCTCCACCCAGTACTCGCACATTTCGCGGTTCGCTTCCATGCCGCTCACAGTTTTCTCGGCGAAAATCCGCGCCGCATTGCCGAGGATCATCATGGAGAGAAGAACGTTGTAGGCGATGACCGGCATCATCACGTTGAGCTCGAGCTGACCGTGCTCCGCGGAGACGCTGACGCACACGTCGCAGCCGACGACCTGGAAGCACACCTGGTTCACCATCTCCGGAATCGAGGGATTCACTTTGCCAGGCATAATCGATGAGCCGGGCTGCACCGCCGGCAGGCGAATCTCGTCGAGCCCGGTACGCGGCCCGCTCGCCATCAGACGCAGGTCGCTGGCGATCTTGCTTAGATCAAGCGCCAGAACTTTCAGCTGCGAGCTGAACGCGGCGACGTCGCCCATGCTCTGCATGAGCTGAATGCGGTCGACGCCCTCGCGCACCCCGCCCGTCTTACCCGCCTTGGGAAGCGAGGCGTTGAGATGGTTGATCATTAGCGCCGGGTACTCCGGCTCGACATTTACGCCCGTGCCTACCGCGCTTCCACCGATACCGAGCTCGCGCAGATAGTCGGCGGCCTGCTCGACGCGCTTCATTCCCCGGCGAAGGGACCCGGCATAGCCCGCCATTTCCTGGCCGAGTCGGATCGGCATCGCGTCCTGAAGATGGGTGCGACCCGATTTCATGACGTCGTCGAACTCTTTCGCTTTCTTCTCGAACGCGCCGGCGAGAGCATCGAACGACGCGAGGAGCTGCGCCAGCTCGGTTACACATCCGAGGCGAATGGCCGTGGGAATCACGTCGTTCGTCGACTGCGCCATGTTCACGTGGTCGTTCGGATGAACTGGCGCATACTTCCCGCGCTCGGCGCCGAGGATCTCGTTGGCGCGGTTTGCGAGAACTTCATTCGCGTTCATGTTGTGCGAGGTACCCGCGCCGGCCTGATAGACATCGACGACGAAATGCTCGCGATGTTTTCCGGAGAGGATCTCGTCGGCTGCCGCGACAATCGCATCGGCGAGCTTGGCGTCGAGGCGGCCCGTCTCTTTATGCGTGAGCGCGGCCGCCCTCTTGATGCGCACGGTGGCATCCACGAAAGCTGGAAGCGGTTTAATCCCGCTGATTGGAAAGTTCTGCACGGCGCGAAGCGTTTGCACTCCATAGAGTGCGTCTGAAGGGACTTCGAGTGTGCCTAGCGGATCTTTCTCGCTTCGGGTTTTGGCGGTCATGTTTTTATCAGGACTGAACGATGCGAGCGGTGCCGTTGAGAAACGGATTGCTCTCCCGCTCTTCTTTGATGGTTGTGCTCATACCGTGGCCGGGATAGACGACGGTATCGGGAGGAAGCGCGGCGATTCTTTCGAGTGACAGCGCGAGATCGGCGGGGTTGCAGAAGGGCAGATCGGTACGGCCGATGGAGCCCGCAAAAAGACAATCTCCCACTAGTGCGATGCCATTGCCGTGAATGACGACGTGCCCGGGCGCGTGACCGGGAACGTGCATCACTGAAAATGTCTTTTCGCCAAGACTAAGCGTCTGTCCCTCGGAGAATTCGAGATCCGGCTCCGGTGGCTCCTCGAACGGAATGCCGTAAACCTCCGCCTGCCGTCCCGCCGCCTGGTACAGCCGCTTGTCCTTGGGGTGGAGATGCACTGGAACGTCCCATTTGTTCTTCACCGACGCGATGGCTCCGACATGATCGACATGCGCATGAGTGATCCAGATCGCTTCCAGCTTGGCGCCCGACTTTTCAACTGCAGCGATGACTTTCTCCGGCTCACTGCCGGGATCAACGAGGGCGGCAGAATTCGTTCTCTCGTCGACGACGAGATAACAATTTTCCTGAAAGGGTCCGACGGTGAGGGTCTCGACTTTCAAACCGCGTAGCCTCCCGAGGCTGCAATTTCCGGCTCGAGATTTCCGCTGCGCCTCGCAGCCAGATATTTCTCTGCAGCGATCGCTGCCGTCGTGCCGTCACCGGCTGCGGTAGTCACCTGCCGGGTTAGCTGCACGCGCACGTCTCCGGCCGCAAACAGTCCCTTGATTGACGTTTCCATGTTCATGTCAGTCTCGAGGTACCCCATCGCGTCATGCTTCACGTGGCCTTCGATGATTCCAGTGTTCGGCCGGAAGCCGACGAACACGAACATTCCCGTCACGGTGAGCGTGGATTCCGCGTGTGTATCCACGTTGCGCAGCCGGAGGCTATTCACGAGTCCCTGCGCATCCGCCTCGACCCGCTCGACGACGGTATTCCAGATGAGCTCTATCTTCGGATTCTCAAAAAGCCGCTTCTGTAGAATCTTCGATGCGCGAAGCTCGTCACGGCGGTGAACGAGATAAACCTTCTCGGCGTACCGCGTCAGAAAGTCCGCTTCTTCGACCGCCGCGTCTCCGCCACCTATCACGGCGATTCTGTGGCCGCGGAAGAATGCGCCGTCGCAGACTGCGCAATACGAGACACCCTTCCCCGCGTATTCCGTTTCTCCGGGCACATTCAGCTTGATGGGAGTGCCGCCTGAAGTCACAATCGCCGTCGGCGCGCGGTACAGGTTGCCCGAATCCGTGACTGCTTCGAAGGTCGTGTCGGGCAGCTTCTTCAGCGTGACGACCGTGTCCTGAACGAATTTGGCGCCGAACTTTTTCGCATGCGACTCGAATTTCACCGCGAGCTCATGCCCGAGGATGTGCTCGAAGCCGGGGTAATCCTCGATCACTTCGGTGTTGAGCAGCTCGCCGCCGCTTATGCCGCGCTCAAGGACGATTGTATTGAGCATCGCTCTGCCACAGTAAAGGGCGGCGGTCATCCCTGCCGGTCCTGCGCCTACGATGATTACATCCGACTCGACGACGTTCGTCAAATGGGCTCTCTAGATCGAGACAGAATGAAAATTGCGCGCGGAAGCCGCGCCTGAGCTGAAATATAACCGAGCCGGCCTGGCCTATTTCCGAACGTGGCGGCCGCCATCGACGATGATCGTCTCGCCCGTCACGTATTCTGCGCGCACCAGATAAAGCAGCGCCTGCGTCACGTCGTTAGGCGTACCAAGGCGCTTCAATGGAGTGGTGTCGATGAGGCGCTGCGCAGAATCCTGAGGCCAATCCTCCGGGAGCATAACCACTCCCGGGGCGACTGCATTCACGCGGATTTTAGGACCGAGCGCGTGCGCGAGTGCACGCGTCATCTGCACCACTCCGGCCTTGCTGATCGAGTGCGGGATGAAGCCGGACCAGGTCTCGAAAGCCGCGAGGTCAGCGATGTTGATGATCACACCGCCGCTCGTGCTCATGACTTTTGCAGCAGCCTGCGAAAGGAAGAATGGCGCGCGAAGATTGAGATTCATCGTCGCTTCCCAGCTCTCATACGTCACTTCGCCGAATGGCGTGCGCTGCATGATCGCTGCGGAGTTAACGACGACATGCGGCACGCCCATCTTCGCGACTATGGCGTCCATCAGCTTTTCAGGCTCACCGGGCTCGTCGAGAGCGGCTTCGAACGATTCAGAAGTTCTTCCGCGCTTGCGGATCTCTGCCACCGTTGCATCCGCTTCTTCTTTCGAATGCGCGTAATGAACCGCGACGTTCATCCCCGCATCCGCGAGAGCGAGAGCGATTGCCCGACCGACGCGAACGCCGGCGCCGGTGACAATGGCGAGCTGGTTTTCGAGTTTCATGCGAGCACCGGAGCGACGGAACGTGAGCGCTGCTCGTCGTGACGCTCGAGCCACTCCATGGGCACGTGCATCATGCCGAGCTGGCGCACTGCGTCATTGACTCCGTGCCAATCGGAACCGCCGCTCGGAAGAACGTGAAAGAAATCGACGAGGGCACGAAGGCGGACGATGTCCTCGGGTGTATGGCTCGGATGCAACACCTCCACGCCATCGAGCCCCGCTTCGATCATCGACTCGAGTCTCTCTCGTCGGCCGGTCTGCGCTGGATGCGCCCAGATGGC
This sequence comes from Gemmatimonadaceae bacterium, assembly GCA_013816855.1. Classification (GTDB taxonomy): domain Bacteria; phylum Gemmatimonadota; class Gemmatimonadetes; order Gemmatimonadales; family Gemmatimonadaceae; genus UBA4720. Next base: position 42,298 of record JACDDT010000008.1, on the reverse strand, counting down.
GATGGCTCCGCTCTCGTGAGCGATAGCTACGGCATCGCTCACGCTGAGCTTGTCCTTCGCGACATAAGCGCGTCCGCCGTTGCGCAGATACTTATAGAACGCATCTCTCAAATCTTCCGCGAAACCGCGCTCGACAAGGACTTTTGCAACGTGCGGCCGTCCGACCGCTCCGCCCCCGGCGCCAGCCAAGACTTCTTCGAACGTGATGGGAACGCCTAGCCCATTGAGCTTTTCGACGATGAGTTGCGCGCGCCCGACGCGCATCGTGCGCAGCGCGGCAAGTCTTTCCGCAACGCGATCGAGACGCGAGACGCCGAGCGCGAGGATGTGGGCTTCGTGGTCGCCGACGGTGGCGCTCAGCTCGACTCCGGGAACAATCCGGATGCCGAGCGGCGCAGCGGCGGCCGCTGCTCTCTCGACCCCATCGACAGTGTCGTGGTCGGTGATGGCGATCGCTTTTAGACCGGCAGCGGCCGCCGCATCGACTACCTGCTCTGGAGGAAGAACTCCGTCGGAGGCGGTGGTATGGGTGTGCAGGTCAACGTAAGGCACACCCGCCTCCGAGGTCATCGCGTGTAGCCGGCCTCGGGAGACGTGAAGCTCGGCTGCGACTGCTGGAGAAGCTCGCGAAGCTGGTCTTCCGTCAGCTCTGCGAATGACTGCTCGCGCGAACGGCTTCCCTGGGGGGAATATCGCGTGACGCGCACCTCGCGCTGTGCCCCGCTTCCCCGGCTAAAAAAGAGACCGTACTCGTCCTGCGTGTTCTTGGTGATGTATCCGGACGGAGTGACAGTCCAGCTGGCGCCTTCGGCGTTGAGGATTCTTTCAGGCATCCTAGAAATCTACTTCCTGATAGATGCGTGCCGGATCGAGCAGCCGGTGCGGCGCAGTCGCATGCGCCCCGGACAAAACCGCGTCGTCATCGGCCTCGGTGAATTCGATGAATGCGCCCGGCAGTGACTTCTCCTCGAACACCCAGAAGCGGCAATTGGCGGCTTTGTAGTGATCGCGGCGCAGCTTCAGCTTTTGGAGATACTTCTCGCGCTCGTTACTGGGAATCGTCGACCGCTGAAGTGTGAGCGAGCGCGCCATCTTCAAACCCCCGATTCTGGATAGGTCTCGATCGTCTTCTTGACGAAGGCGAGAAATTGATCGGCCACCGCGCCATCTATCACGCGATGGTCGAATGAGAGCGAAAAGTACGAGCAAGTCCGGATGGCTAGAGTGTCTTCGCCTTCCGGTCCGGTAACAACCTTGGGTCGTTTTTCAATCGCCCCGACGCCCATGATTGCGACCTGCGGCTGATTGATGATCGGGGTTCCCATGAGCGATCCGAACACACCGGGGTTGGTGATGGTAAAAGTTCCTTCCTGCACTTCTCTCGGATCCAAACGCTTCGACCGGGCCCGTGCCGCGAGATCGTTGAGCGCTTTCGTGATGCCCGTCAGCGAGAGATCGTCCGCGTTCTTTATCACGGGAACGATGAGCCCCCAATCGAGCGCGACCGCGATTCCGATGTTGACCTGCTTTCTATAGATGACGTTCGTGCCCGCGACCGACGCATTCACAATCGGAAACGCTTTCAGCGCCTGCGTCACGGCTTTGATGATGAACGGCATGTACGTCAGCTTCTGGCCCGTCGCCGCCTCGAACTCGGCGCGCTTCTTTGATCTGATGCGCGCGACCCGGGTGAAATCCACCTCGAAGAACGAGGTGACGTGCGCCGAAGTACGGCGCGACACGCTCATATGCTCGCTGATGAGAGCGCGCATCTTTGACATTGGCTCGACGGTGTCGCCCGGCCACGCCTCCGGTGTTGGACCGTGACTGTCGTGAGCGCCGTTGCCGCCGGCGAATGAGCCCGAGGTCATCGGTGCGCGCGGCGTCGCTGAACCGCTCTCGATGAAGCCAAGCAGATCTCGCTTTGTCACCCGCCCGGCGATTCCCGACCCCTGCATCGCCGCGATGTCCACGCCATGCTCGGCGGCCATCTTCCGAACGAGCGGCGACGACTTCGTGCGCACGCGCTCCTCGAATGAGTTTCCGTTGCCCGTCGATGCGGACGCGGCGATTGCCGGTGCGGTGGAAGGCTGACGTTGAGCCTCAGCGGGCGCGCTAGCTTGGGCGGGTGGGAGGGGGGCGGAGGTTGCGGGTGCAGACGTACCAGCCGCCGGCGCTGCAGTCGCAGCCGCAGGCGCGATCGAAGCGCCCTTCTCTGTCTCGAGACGCGCCACCACCGTCTGCACAGCAACCGTCTGCCCTTCTACGACGAGAATTTCCGCGATCACTCCCGCAGATGGCGAAGGAATCTCGGCATCCACTTTGTCCGTGGAAATCTCGAAGATGGGCTCGTCGCGCTTCACTTCGTCGCCGACTTTCTTGAGCCAGCGCGAAAGAGTGCCTTCAGCGATGGACTCGCCCATCTGCGGCATGATTATGTCTACACGCGCCAAAAGCTTATCTCCTTCCCTGGTTCGTATCCGAGCGCGTCAACCGCCACATCACAAGCGACGGCAGGGTCAACACGCCAACCCCCATTCCGATAACAGCATACACCGGCCAGTTGCATGCCGGAACCCCCTGTGGCGGCTCGCACCTCTGAGCGCTCCCGACGACCTTCGCAATGAAGACTCCGACCATCCCCCCACTAAAGAATCCCGCCATGGCCGTCACACAGCCGACGCCAACATTACGCGCTGCGCGCGACTCTCTTACTCCCTCGGCAGACTCCTCCGTCGGCTCATCCATTTAGTAAGCGGCCAGGCGCCGAATCGCAGAAACGATGTCAGCTGTCTGCGGCAGGACGTAGTCCTCGAGCGGCGGCGAATATGGGAGCGGCACATCGGCGGCGGTGACGCGAAGAATCGGCGCATCGAGCCATTCAAAAGCGTTTTCCGTGATACGCGCGGTCAGCTCCCCGGCGATTCCGCCCGTTCGCGTGTCTTCGTGAACGATGAGCACCCGGTTTGTCTTTTTCACCGTAGCGATGATCGCTTCATCATCCATCGGTAAAAGACTTCTCAAGTCCAGCACTTCCACCGACAATCCGTCTTCCTTCTCGACCTGCTCGGCAGCTTCCAACGATTTCCAAACGGTCGCGGCGTAGGTGATGATCGAGACGTCTTTCCCTTCCCGCGCGACGCGTGCTTTTCCGATCGGTGTCACAACGTCACCGGATGGCATCTCTTCTTTGATTCTCCGGTAGAGGTATTTGTGCTCGAAGAAGAGCACGCAGTCCTCGTCGCGAATCGCCGACTTGAGCAATCCTTTGGCGTCGCTCGCCGTCGCCGGATAGACGATCTTCAAACCGGGGGTGTGCAGGAACGCAGCTTCCGGGTTTTGGGAATGAAACGGTCCGCCGCGCACGTATCCGCCGCTCGGCCCTCTCACCACCATCGGGCAAGGCAGCATCGCCCGATATCGCGCAGTCGCCACATAATTCGTGAGCATGTCGTAGCCGGTCGAGATGAAGTCGATGAACTGCATCTCGCATACGGGCCGCATCCCCATGTGCGCCGCGCCCGCGCCAGCGCCAATGATCGCAGCCTCTGATATCGGAGTGTCTATCACCCGTGATTCGCCGAACTTCGCCTGCAGACCTTCTGTGACCTTGAACGCGCCGCCGTACGCGCCGATGTCTTCACCAAGACAGAAGACGTTTTGATCGCGCTCCATCTCTTCGAAGAGCGCTTCGCGAATCGCTTCGAGATAAGTGATCTCAGCCATCGTGCGTCCCCCATCCCTGCGGACGCTCGTGCTTCTCGACCGCCGAGCGGATTCCCTTTCTGAACCAAAGCTCCGGCGTGGTCGGCGGGTCGGCGTAAACTCCGACCAGTGAATCGTTCGGCTCCGGCATCGGAGACGCCTCGGCTTCGTCGGTCGCGCCATCGATTTCGGAGATGACCCGCGCGTCGATGGCCGCGATCTCCTCTGATGAAACGCCTTCGTCGGCGAGGGCTTTCAAGTAACGATCGATTGGATCGTTGGTCGCCGCCCACCGGTCTATCTCGCCCTCAGGGACATACGACTGATTGTCGTGCTCGGCGTGGCCTTTCCGCCGGTACGTAACGAGCTCGATGAGGGTCACTCCTTCGCCCGCGCGGGCGCGATCCACAGCGCGCTTGGTCACCTCGTAAGTGGCGATGACGTCGTTGCCGTCGGCGGAGTCTCCATACACGCCGTAGCCGATCGCCTTGTCGACGAGATTTTTCGCTGCCGTCTGCTTGGAGAGCGGAGTCGAATACGCGTATCCATTGTTCTCGACGATCACGACCAGCGGACACTTCTGGACGGCCGCAAAATTGATTCCCTCGTGGAACGCGCCGGTGGATGTTGCGCCGTCCCCGACGTAAACCATTCCCACGCGTTTCTCGCCGCGCATCTTGAACGAGAGCGTCACCCCCGCCATGACCGGGACCATATCGCCGAGGTGGGAGATCTGACCGATGAATCCGCGCACCAGATCGCCGTAATGGATGTTGAGCTCGCGCCCGCGCGTCGGTGAGTCGCCCTTCGCCATGTATTGTTTGATGATCTCATTCGGCTTTGCGCCCTGAACGAGCATCGAGCCGAGATTGCGGATTAGCGGCGAAAGAATGTCACCCTTCGTTCGGTCGAGCGCGTACGCACTGCCTACCGCGTCGGCTTCCTGGCCCAGTGATCTGAACAAGCCGCCGACCACTTTCGTCTGGCGATAGAGATTGACGAGGCGCTCCTCGAGGGAGCGGGTCAGCCTCATGTAATAGTAGATCTGGAGCCGGTCGTCACGAGTGAGACCCGACGCGCCCACCGTCTCAACCGCGGAGCGGTCGGCGCGCTGCCTGGGCGGTGACTCAGGCGCAGTCGTTGACCGCGCCATTCTAGTACGCTGCTTCTATGCGGTGCGCCGGCTCCGCGGAGCGGTGGAGCTCGACAAAGAATTTTTTCGCATTGCGGTCGAGCCTGCTCTCCCCCATCTGATCAGTTACGACCTCGACAAAGGTGTAGTGTCCTCCCTCGGCTTTCACGCCGAGGTTGAGAGTGCCCAGCGCTCCGGTAAACGTGCGCGACTTCGCAGTGTGTGCTTCACGCTCCATCGCGATGCCCTTGAAGAATTCGTCGGCGTGGCGAAGCACTTCGCCCTGGGTCAGCTGCGTTCTGAAAAAATGTCTCATCGTTATTTGCCCGGCGGCGCAGGATCGATCACCGCCTGAATCCAATCAATCCGCTCCAGCGGAATGTGTGGGTCCTTCTCCTTCCGGAACTGAAGCGCTATCGCCCAATCTCCGGTCACCGGGAAGAAAAGCTTCGCAGAATAAGTGCCGACTTCCTTTTCCTTGGTGAACCCGTCGTTCGTGCTCGCGCCGTCCTTGCTGTTCGCAAACATTCTTCCTTCGCCGGTCTCGATAGGCTGTCCTGTCTTCTTATCCTGGACGACTACGCGGAAGTGTATCGGCTCGAGCGCACGGGGCGGGATCACATCGGGGATAACGCGGAAGGTGTAGCTGTCCGACCACCCGCGCGTCTCCGTGGCGCGTTTGTTCGGTGCGCAAGCGGCGAGCACCAGACACACGGCCGCGAGATACTTTCTCAAGCGTAGTACTCCAGTCCGAGATGCGTGATCTGGTCTTCACCCATCAAATAACGAAGCGTGTTCTTGAGCTTTGTCTGCTGAATGAACAAGTCGTGCTCCGGCTGAAGGCCGGGCGCCGCCATGGGACTTTTGTAATAGAAAGAAAGCCATTCCTGAATGCCCTTCATTCCCGCGCGGTGGGCAAAATCAGAAAAGAGAGCGAGGTCGAGAACGATCGGCGCGGCAAGAATTGAATCCCTGCAGAGGAAGTTCACCTTGATCTGCATCGGATAGTTCATCCATCCGACGATGTCGATGTTGTCCCAGCCTTCCTTGTTATCGCCGCGCGGCGGGTAGTAGTTGATGCGCACGACGTGAGCGAAATCCTTGTACAGCTCGGGATACATCTCGGGCTGAAGAATCGTGTGCAGCACGCTGAGCTTGGACTCTTCCTTCGTCTTGAACGATTGCGGGTCGTCGAGAACCTCTCCGTCGCGGTTGCCAAGAATATTCGTCGAGTACCAGCCGGCGAGGCCGAGCATGCGGGCCTTGAGCCCTGGCGCGATTACCGTTTTCAGCCACGTCTGCCCTGTCTTGAAATCCTTGCCGGAAATCGGAACTCCGCGATCCTGCGCCAGCTGAAGCAGCGCGGGCGTGTCAACGCAAAGATTCGGCGCGCCGTTGCAGAACGGAACACCCTCCATGATTGCCGCATACGCGTACAGCATAGATGGCGCGATTGCATCATCGTTGCGCTCCATCGCCTTCTCGAACTGCTCGATGGTTGCGTGCTGCGGGCCCGGCTTGATGAAGATTTCCGTCGAGGCGCACCACACGATGACGATGCGGTCGCACTTGTTGCGCGCCTTGAAATCGCGAATGTCCTGCCGCAGCTGCTCGGCCAGGTCGCGTTTTGTCTTTCCCTTCTTCACGTTCGTGCCGGTGATGCGCGTCACGTACTTGTTGTCGAACACGGCAGGCATCGGCTGAATTCCTTGAAGGAAGTCGGCGACACGGTCGATGTCCTTCTCCACGAGCACGCCGGCTTTCCGCGCCGCAGTAAGCGCATCGTCCGGAATCGGATCCCACGCGCCAAAGACGATGTCGTCGAGAGCGGCGAGCGGTACGAAGTCCTTGATGAGAGGCGATCTGTTTTCCGTTCTCTTACCCAGGCGTATGGTCGCCATCTGCGTAAGCGACCCGATCGGCAGAGAGTGGCCACGCCGAATGCTTTCGACGCCTGCCATGAACGTCGTCGCGACGGCGCCGAGCCCCGGTGTCAGAATTCCGAGTTTGCCTTTTGCGGGTGCTACAGGAGTACGCTTTTCACCGGCCGATGAAGCTGCCAATCTGTCTCCGCTGCAAAATTAAAGTTGAGCCTGGCGCGGCGCGTTGATCGCGGCCGCCTTGGGCTGGGATATCGTGTCGCCAACCACGCGAAGCTTAACCGTGTCCTTCTCGAGTGTTGCGTTATACACACATACGATGCGCTGAACTGCGGTAATCCAAGCGGTTATGGAAAGTAAAACGATGATTCCCATCAGCACCCAACCGCTCCAGAACAAACCGAAGAGGGCCTGCGGCGCGGAGAGGAGGAAGACCCGCTCGGGACGCTGCATCAATCCCACTTTTGCATCGATGCCTAGCGATTCCGCCCGCGCACGGGTGTACGAAATGAGGTACGTACCGATGATACCGACCAAACAGACTACCACCATGTAGATGTTGTGATGAACCGGGCTCGTCGCGTAAAAAATCGTGAGCCCCGACATCACCGCGCCGTCGGCTACTCTATCGAGAGTCGAGTCGTAGAAAGCGCCGAACACAGTCGATTTTCCCGTACGCCTGGCAACCGTTCCGTCGAGTACATCGAACAGCGCGGTGAGCCCGATTATCCATCCCGCCGTCATGATGTGACCGGCGGCGTAAAATCCGGCACCGGCCAACGTGCAGAGAGTACCAAACGTCGTTATGGCGTTCGGGCTGGCGTTGAGGCGGATTAACAGCGCCGCCACCGGCTCGATCAGCCGCAGATACCCTTTTTCAGCGAGACCGTACAGAGCTTGCATTCACCCTGCGGGTGGGGGGTGGCGGCTGAGAACCGGAAAATAAATAAGGGTCGCCGAGCGTAGCGCGGCGACCCGTAAAACTATCGGTTCTAACTCGGTGTCGCCAGAGCGCTTAGCCCCGGAAAACGACCGGGCTTTGTGCGAACACCGGCCTTACGGAACCTTCCATTCGTAGACGCCGTTGAGTGCAACGTTATCGCGGGTGTATGTGCGCGACCCATCCACCGTCACCGCTTTCAATGTCACCGTCGAACCTGCGGCCACTCCGAGGATCGGCACGTTTTCCGTGCTGTTCGACCCTACCTGCTTCACGAAAATATCCGATCCACCGCTCACCACGTAGAAGTTCACAGCTTGGGTGAGATTATTCGTGAGATGTACCGAGACGTCAGCCTGCACCGTTGGTCCCGTCCGCACTTCGATTTGTCGTCCCCCGCCCATCGCACCACAGCCGCTCAGAGCGAGCACAGCTGCGGCGAACGCGATCGTCTTTTTCATGCCGCCTCCGGAATTGCGAGAAGAATCCAACACCTCAAGTGCAAAAGACATGCACGAGGTCGCTCACTTGTAGATCAAGAACTGTTTGGCGAGTGCGCGGAACTCGTAGACGGCTTTGTAATCCTTGTCGATGACGGCGTCGGGGTCGTCGCCGCTAAGCAGGGCGGCCCTGTCGGAGGGTGAGCCGAAAAGATGGTCGAACCCGGGCTGATCGAGCTTCAGCTCGTTAGGCGAAACCTTGTTGATCGCCCAGAGGAGAGTAGCGCCGACGCGCGCCACCTGCATTGAGCTCCGGTCGATTACGGTGATGCGGATTCCGGGGATCAGCTTCCCGCCGAACATCCCGTCGCTCGGATTAACTGGCATGAAGGTTTCCGCCGTGAATCTGACGCCCGTGAGCTGCCTGTCCTTAAGCAGAGCCACCACCTGCGGGACCTTCAACCATGGCGCGCCCAAAAGCTGGAACGGCAAGGAAGTTCCGCGACCAACTGACATATTCGTCGCCTCGAACATCACAAGCGCCGGATAAAGCATCGCGCTGTGCAGTGTCGCGATGTTTGGCGACGGCTTTACCCACGGGAGTCCCGTGAGGTCGTACCAAACGTCGCGGCGCCAGCCGGCGACGGGAACGACCTTCAGATTCGAGTGGATGTTGAGCGTCTCGTTGTAGAACTGCGCCAGCTCACCCATCGTCATTCCGTGACGGAGCGGCATCGGATAGAGCGCGTACGCCGTGCCGGGTTTTCCCGGCGAGGGATCGTTCGCGTTCGACAGTGAGCTGTCGAGAATAGGACCCTCGACGTAGTAGCCGGTGATCGGATTGGGCCGGTCTAGCACGATGATCTGCTTGTGTGTTCTCGCCGCCGCACGCATCGAGTATATGAGCTCCCCGACATAGGTCCATGTCCGGGTGCCGATATCCTGGAGGTCGAAGACGAGCGCGTCCACGTCGGTGAGCAGGCTGTCCGGCGGCGGCACCGTCTGGTTCGTATAGAGGGAGATAATCGGAAGGCCGGTGCCCCGGTCGGTGCCGTTTGCAATTTGCTCCCGGTCTTCAGTGCCGCGAATGCCGTGCTCGGGAGAAAACAGGCGCACCAGAGTTACGTGTGCGGCCTTCGCTTTCTTACCCACCAGAAGATCGATATCGGAGACGCCCTTCTCGTTGACCCCCGTCTGATTCGTAAGTAGCGCGATGCGCTTGTTGCGAATCAGCTCTATACTGTCGCCGAGCAGAACCGTTATTCCCGGCTTGACCTTTGCCTCCGTGAGCTCCACGGTCGGATCGATCTGCTTGTTTTGAACAACGCAGCCGCCAAGCGCTGGGGTGAGGGCAAGAAGGAAGGCGCAGTATCGCATCATCAGTAGGACTCGGGTAAGTTGAGTTAGGCGGTGATACCATATCATATCCCGCGCCGTTCCCCTAATCCACGTATCCATGGCGATTTCAGCGATTGATTGGGCGATTGTGGCAGCCTACTTCCTGCTCTCAACGGGAATCGGGCTCTTCTTCACGAAGAAAGGCGGAGAAAGCCTCAACGAATACTTTCTCTCCGGACGCAACGTCAGCTGGTGGCTCGCGGGTGCGTCGATGGTCGCCACGACCTTCGCCGCAGACACTCCACTGGTGGTTACGGGACTTGTCTCCGCACACGGTGTCGCCGGGAACTGGCTGTGGTGGAACATGCTGATGAGTGGAATGCTCACCGTGTTCTTTTTTGCCAGGCTTTGGCGCCGGGCCAACGTGATGACCGACGTCGAGTTCGCGGAAATCCGCTACAGTGGAAAGCCGGCCGCCACACTCCGCGGATTCCGCGCCTTATACCTCGCCATTCCGATCAACTTGATCATCCTCGGCTGGGTTACGCGCGCGATGATCAAGATCCTCACCATCTCGCTCGGATTGCACGCCGTCCACTTTCTCGGGATGACCATATCCGGCGACATATTCGCCGTCGGGATCTGTTTCATAATCACGGTCGCATACTCCGCCGGCGCGGGAATGTGGGCCGTGCTGTGGACGGATCTGATTCAATTCGTGATCAAGATGACTGCTGTCATCATCCTCGCCGTTTATTCAGTGCGGGCGGTCGGCGGGATGACAAAGCTCAAGGACGGACTCGCGGCACATTTTGGAAGCTCGAGCGCCGCCATCTCCGTGCTTCCGGTAAGAATGACGCCGACGGGAATGGAGGCCTACGCCTGGATGCCAATCGTTGCGCTCGCTGTTTTTCTCTCGGTACAGTGGTGGGCGGCTTGGTACCCGGGGGCGGAGCCCGGCGGCGGCGGATACATCGCGCAACGGATTTTTTCCGCGAAGACGGAGCGTGACGGCGTTCTCGCAACGCTGTTCTTCCAGGTCGCCCACTACGCCATTCGGCCGTGGCCGTGGATCATCACGGGTTTGTGCACCGTGCTGCTCTACCCCAACGGAATCGGCCCGACACACGATCACGAAGCTGCTTACGTGCAGGCATTCGTGGATCTTCTGCAAACCCCGTGGCGCGGGATCATGATGGCCGGGTTCGCCGCCGCATATATGTCCACCGTCGGCACGCAACTCAATTGGGGCGCATCATACCTCGTCAACGATTTTTACAAGCGCTTCCTCAATCGCAACGCGACCGAACACCATTACGTGTCGGTATCGCGGGCCGCAACGGTTCTGCTGTTTCTCGCTTCCGTGTTCGTGACCATGAATCTCCAAACGGTAGAAGGCGCGTGGAAATTCCTCCTCGCCATCGGGTCCGGTACGGGGCTCGTCCTCATCCTCCGCTGGTACTGGTGGCGCATCAACGCGTGGAGCGAGATCAGTGCGATGATCGCGTCGCTCGTGGTATCGGTCACTGCCATCAAATTCGTCCGCCCGCTATACCCCGACGGTGACCTTCGCGCGGACGCGATGGTGATGCTGATCACGGTCGTGGTGAGCACGATCGTCTGGGTCTCGGTCACATTCCTCACGCCTGCCGAGAGCGAGCCGGTGCTCGAGGCGTTTTACCGGCGCGTGCGGCCGGGCGGTCCCGGCTGGGCGAAGGTTTCGACGCGCGCTGGTTTCGGGCGGGAAAAAACTCCGGGCGGAGCGCTTGCCTGGACGAACTGGATCGCCGGTATCATGGCGGTGTATTCCACCTTGTTCGGTATCGGCAAGCTGATCTTCGGCGAGATGGTGCCGGCGGTGATTCTGCTCGTCATCGCCCTCGCCTCGTTCCTGTGGATCGCGCGGTCGTTCCGGAGCGAGACGGATCTACCACCAGACCCCGTTCGCTCTTAGATTTCATAGACGAAGGAGGAGCACACCATGTCAGTTTCTTCGCACCCCGAAGTAGAAGTCGCCATCACGCCGCAGGCCGGCGTCGAAGTGAAAAAGTTTATGGACGCCGAGGGAGTCACCGCCGAGGTGGGCGGCCTGCGCGTCAGCGTGCAGCCAGGCGGCTGCAGCGGCTTCAAGTATAGCCTCGTCATCGAAGACAAAAGCGCCGAAGATGATCTCGTCATCAGCGGCGAAGGCTTTAATGTTTTCGTCGACCCGTTCTCCGCGCAGTATCTCAACGGCGTCACCATCGATTACGTGACCTCGATGCAAGGCTCCGGCTTCACGTTCAAGAACCCGAATTCGACCGGCGGTTGCGGCTGCGGCAGCTCGTTCTCCGCGTAAGCAAGCACCCAGAATCAGTGTCTCTTCGAGGGCGGTGAGTTGAATCCAACATTCACCGCCCTCGATTTTCTTGTCCTGGTCGCCTATCTCGTCGGGATCACCTCGCTCGGCGTCTGGATCGGACGCGGGCAGAAGGACAGCAAGGATTACTTCGTAGCCAGCCGCACCATCCCGTGGTGGGCGGTCATGCTCTCCGTCGTGGCAAGCGAGACGAGCGCTCTCACTTTTATAAGCATCCCGGGCCTCGCGTACGTCGGCAACCTCGGCTTCCTCCAGGTTGCCACGGGATATCTGCTCGGCAGAATCGTCGTCGCATACACGCTGTTACCCCGCTACTACAAAGGAAACCTCGTAACGGCATACGCGCTGCTCGAGCAGCGCTTCGGCGTTGCGACGCGGAGATTCACATCCATCGTGTTTATGGTCACGCGCGGAATGGCGGATTCGGTGCGCGTTTTCGCCACGGCGGTGCCGATCGCGCTCATTCTTGGCCCTCTTCTCCCGCATCGGGCGGTGATGCCGACCGCGGTGCTGGTGCTCGGCACGCTTACCATCATCTACACTTTCAAGGGCGGGATGCGCGCCGTGGTGTGGACGGAAATCGTGCAGGCGGGGGTCTACCTTTTCGGCGGAATCTCCGCGCTCGTTATCGTCGGCCACATGGTGACGGGCGGGTGGAGCTCGATCATCTCGACTGCTTCCAGCGCTGGAAAGCTCAACATTCTCGATTTTTACACCGGGTTCGATCGCCCGCACACTGTGTTCGCAGGGCTGATAGGAGGCGCGTTCCTCTCCATGGCGTCGCACGGAGCGGATCAAATGATCGTGCAGCGGCTCCTCTCCTCGCGCAGCCTCAAGGACGCGCAGGCGGCGGTAATCGGGAGTGGCATCGCGATCGTCATTCAGTTCACGCTCTTTCTAATGATCGGCATCGGCCTTTGGGTGCTAAATGCCGGGAAGACCTATCCGCTGCCTGACGCGATCTTCCCGACTTTCATCATCACCTCGATGCCGCACGGCCTCGTCGGTCTTCTTCTGGCCGCGATACTCGCGGCTACAATGAGCACACATTCGGGTGCGATCAACTCGCTGGCTGCTGCCTCGACTCACGACATTTATCTCCCCCTCACCGGACGCTCGGCGGACGATCCGCGCACACTGCGCACGGGAAAAATGTTCGCGCTGATCTGGGGTGTCGTACTGACCGGAGGCGCGCTTCTCTTCCCCCAAGACTCCAAAACCCCGGTCGTGGTGGTCGCACTCTCCATCGCCTCCTTCACCTACGGGGCGCTGCTCGGCGGATTTTTCCTCGGCATTCTCTCCAAGCGGGCTATTCAGCGCGATGCGATAACAGGAATGTCCGTTGGAATTTTGGCGATGACGTTCGTCGTCTTCGCAAAGCAGCTCATGCCTGTATTTCCCGCGATGCACGGGACGCTCACTACCCTCTCGCACATCGCGTGGCCGTGGTACGTCCTCATCGGCACCACTGTTACCGTTGGCGTCGGCGTACTTAGCTCCTTCACACATTCGCCGCGAATAGCGGAGGAAAGGGCTTGACCGATATTCTGATCGGAGTGGACGGAGGGGGCTCGAAAACGCGCGTCGTAGTCGGTGACGAAATGGGGAACGAGCTCGCTCGCGCGGAAGGTGGCCGGTCCGCCGTCCAGCCGGGAAAGGCGGAAGCGTCCGCGAAAGTGATCGCCGAGGTCGTGCGTGAAGCGCTATCGCAGGCGGCGATGGAGGGCAGTGTCGAGCCCAAGGTTCTCTACTGCGGCGTGGCGGGTGTCGGACGCGACGTGGAGCAGCGCTCGCTGCAAAGCGCGCTCGAAGCGGAAGAGCTGGCTGAGGAAGTCGTCGTCGAGGGTGATGGCGCGATCGCGCTCTTCGACGCGTTCGCCGACGGCGCGGGGATTCTAATAGTGTCGGGAACGGGCTCGATTGCGTACGGACGCGGCCCCAGCGGAAACACGGTGAGATGCGGCGGCTGGGGGCCGGACATAGGAGACGAAGGAAGCGGTGCGTGGATAGGCAGGCGTGCCCTTGCCATTGTCGCGGCAGCGACCGACGGGCGTGAGCGCGAGACTGCACTTGTCGGCGCCATCCTCACCGCCACGCAAACGGACGATGCGCTAGGCCTCATCCCTTGGGCCGCGTCCGCAGATGTGCGGGCGGTTTCGCAGCTCGCCCCCGTGGTGCTCGCTACTGCGAATGCGGGCGACGCGCGCGCAAACTCACTGGTGACGCTCGCTGCCGAGGAGCTCGTCACTCACGTGAGATCACTTGCCATTCAGCTATTCGGTGACGAGCGCGCAAGCATTTCCGTCGCTGCGAGCGGCGGGTTAATGCGAAAGGGATCGTTGCTGCGGAAGCGCGTCGAACAGCGACTGCGCTCGGCGGTGCCCGGCGCTAAGCTCCGTCAGGAAGAGGTAGTGCCGGAGAGAGGGGCGCTTCGGGCGGCGGCCCGGCGTATTCGCCTTCCCATCTAGCCATCACCACCGTAGCCAGGCAATTCCCCACCAGATTCACGCTGGTGCGGCCCATATCCATCAGCTCGTCGACGCCCAGAATTAGCGCCACCGCCTCGAGAGGCAGCCCGAAGCTGGCGAGGAGGCCGGCGAGGATGACCAGCGACGCGCGCGGGACTGCCGCGACGCCTTTACTCGTCACCATCAGCGTCAGCATCATCGTCACCTGCTGTCCGATACTGAGATGGATTCCTGCCGCCTGCGCGGCGAACATTGAGGCGACCGCCAGGTAAAGGGTCGAGCCGTCGAGGTTGAAGGAATATCCGGTCGGCATCACGAAGGCCACGATCCGCCGCGGGACGCCGATTGATTCCATCGCTTCCATCGCACGGGGGAGAGCGGCCTCCGAGGATGTCGTGGAAAATGCGATCAGTGCCGGCTCGCGGACCGCTTTCAAAAACCGCTTGATCGGCACCTTCGCGAGCAGCGCTATCGGGAGGAACACGAACAAGACCAAAACGATCAGCGCCCCGTACAGCGTCAGGATGAGCTTTCCCAGATTGACCAGCACGACCAGACCGCTATGCCCAACGGTGACAGCGATCGCGGCGCCGATGCCGATGGGGGCGTAGCGCATGACGATGGCGGTGAACTTGAACATCACTTCCGCCAATCCCTCGCAGCCGGAGAGCACTATCTCTTTAGGCTTCCCTCGCACTTGGGAGAGGGCGACGGCGAAAATGATGGACCAGAAGACGACCTGCAGCACCTCGTTATGGGTCGCAGCCTCGAAGAAGCTCTGCGGCACGACGTGCTCGAGAAAGCCCATCCCCGTCGGCGTATTGCCGGCGAGCTGTTTCCCGGGATCGGCGGAGCCGTGGAGCACCACGCCGACTCCCGGCCGTGTCAGGTTGACCGCCACCAATCCGATAACCAAGGCGAGCGTCGTTACAATCTCGAAGTAAATGAGGGACTTCAGAGCAAGGCGACCCACCCTCTTCATGTCGTCGCCGTGACCGGCGATGCCAACAACCAGCGTGCCGAAAACAATCGGTACGATGATCGATTTGATCATTCTCAGGAAGACGGTCGACAACGGCTTCAGTGTTATCGCAAAGTCCGGAAATGCCCAGCCTACGAACACTCCGATCACCATCGCGATCAGAATCCATTGCGTCAGCGAGACGCGCTTTAGAGTTCGGAATACCATATATGTCGAATTACGGCTGATGGTTGTATTCGGGTTTCACTATTTAGCGATTGGCGCAGGTGGATCCATCGGTACTGGCCCGGTGCCGCGGCGCAAAGTCGAGTGACGGTACCCGTATAGGAAATAAAGCACGAGACCGATAAGAAGCCACCATCCGAATCGCACCCAGGCGAGCGTGGGCAGACCCTTCATTACAAAAACGCAAAGCAGAGCCCCGCCGATCCCGACAAAGTGGACGAAAGGAACTCTGAACGGGCGCGGACGCTCGGGGTCGGTGTAGCGGAGCACGATGACTCCAATACAAACAAGAGCGAAAGCGAAAAGAGTTCCGATGTTCGTTAGATCGTATGTCTCTCCGGCATCCCCGAAGAGCGACCACAAGGCAACCACGATTCCGGTGATGAGGGTCGTCACCACAGGCACGCGCGTCTTCTTGCTCACCCGCGCCGCCCACGGCGGGAGCAGACCATCCCGCCCCATCGCGAAGAATATCCTCGGCTGTCCGTACTGAAAAACGAGAAGCACTGCCGCCATCGAGAAGACAGCGCCGAGCGCGACGATCTTCGCTATGCTGGTCATTCCAGTCGCGTTCAATGCATAGGAAAGCGGATCAGCTGCCTTTCCCAGATCCTGCGACGGCACCATGCCGGTTAGCACCGCGCCGATGATGACATAGATCACGGTACAGATCGCCAGTCCACCGAGTATTCCGATGGGCAGATTTCGCTGAGGATTCTTGGTCTCCTCTGCTGCCGTGGAGATGGCATCGAATCCGATGTACGCGAAGAACACGATTGCCGCGCCCTGATGAATGCCAGCAAATCCGTTCGGCGCGAACGGATGATAGTTCGCCGTGTTGATATGCTGCATTCCCATCACGATGAAGAGCGCGAGGACGATCAGCTTCACCGCGACCATCACGTTGTTGGCGCGGGTACTCTCTCTCACTCCGAGCAGTAGCAGCCAGGTAATGAACATCACGATGGCGAAAGCGGGAACGTTGATGAGAATGGGAATCGGTCCGAGGTGCGGGGCCGAGGCGATCATCCCGTGTACTTTCGGGTCCGAGCTCAGCAGCGCTGTGCGATATCCCGTCGTCAGCCAATATGGAAAGGTTATCCAGCCGTTGAAGAGGGACTTGAAGTAATCGCCCCAGGAGATCGCAACTGCCACGTTCCCGACGGCGTACTCGAGAATCAGATCCCAGCCGATGATCCACGCCACGAACTCGCCGAGTGTCGCGTAAGTGTACGCGTACGCGCTGCCCGCCTGCGGAATCATCGAAGCGAGCTCCGCGTAGCACAGACCGGCAAGCGCACACGCGGCGCCCAACAAAATGAAAGAGACAACGAGGGCTGGGCCGGCACCGACGCGGATGACATGACCGGCGGCATCCGTCTGTCCTGCCGCAGCCGACCCGATGGCGCCGAAGATCCCCGCACCGATCACTGCTCCGATGGCGAGCATGATCAGATCACCCGCGCCGAGCGCGCGCTTCAGCCCGTTCGGGTTTTCACCCTCGGCGAGAAGCTGCGCAATCGGCTTACGTGAAAATAGTGATGATATCAATGAGCGCGCCCCCAAAAATGGAGCGCTGTGAGACAGCCAATGGCCGCCTCACAGCGCAACGTACTTCGTCTGGAATAACTGCTATGCTGCCGACGATCCCTCGATTCGCATTGCGTAGAACGACCGCCACACGAACACCAGCGCGATGGCGAGGAACACCGCCGCCAGGGTGTGAGTAAGATTGGCGCCCTTGGTTTCCGTGAGCGAGACAGCGAGCTCTACGGCAAGGAGCCCGAACAGCGTCGTGAACTTGATGATCGGATTGAGCGCAACCGACGACGTGTCCTTGAACGGATCGCCGACTGTGTCGCCGACTACGGTCGCCGCATGCAGAGGAGTTCCCTTCTGCTTCAGGTTCACCTCGACAATCTTCTTCGCGTTGTCCCAGGCGCCGCCGGCGTTCGCCATGAAGATCGCCTGGTACAAACCGAACAGGGCGATCGAGATGAGGTAACCGATGAAGAAGTACGGCTCGACGAACGCGAAAGCGAGCGTCGAGAAGAACACCGTGAGGAAGATGTTGAACATTCCCTTCTGCGCGTACTTCGTGCAGATCTCGACAACCTTCTTGCTGTCGGCGATGGACGCCTTCTCCGTGCTCTCGAGGTTGATGTTCGCCTTGATGAATTCGACGGCGCGATAGGCGCCGGTGGTCACCGCCTGAATCGAAGCACCGGTAAACCAGAAAATGACCGCTCCGCCGGAAATGAGGCCGAGCAGGAAGGGTGGATGCAGCAGTGAGAGGTTCTGCACGTTCTGTGTGAGTCCGTGGGTCAGGCCGACAATGATCGAGAAGATCATCGTAGTCGCTCCCACGACGGCGGTACCGATGAGAACGGGCTTCGCGGTCGCCTTGAAAGTATTGCCGGCGCCGTCGTTCTCTTCGAGCAGGTGCTTGGCGCGCTCGAAGTTGACGTCGAATCCGTATTCGCTCTTGATCTGCGCGGCGGCGTTCGGAATCTGCTCGATCGTGGAGAGCTCGAACACCGACTGCGCGTTGTCCGTCACCGGACCATATGAGTCAACCGCGATCGTGACCGGGCCCATGCCGAGGAATCCGAAGGCGACGAGGCCGAACGCGAACACGGCCGGCGCCAGCATCAGCGTCTCGAATCCGTGCAAGCTGACCCAGTAGCCGATGGACATCAGCGCCATGATCGCCATACCAAGCCAGTACGCGCTGAAGTTTCCGGCGACGAGCCCGGAAAGAATGTTGAGCGACGGCCCGCCCTCGCGCGACGACGTCACCACTTCGGCGACGTGTTTTGAGCTTACCGACGTAAAGATCTTGACCAGCTCGGGGATGATCGCACCGGCGAGCGTGCCGCAGGTGATAACCGTCGAAAGCTTCCACCACAGCGTGCCGTCGCCAAGGTTCGGCAAGAGCGCGCGGGAAACCAGATAAGTGAGCGCAACGGAGACGAGCGATGTGAGCCACACCAGTGACGTCAGCGGCGTCTCGTAGTCCATCACGTCCGAATCCCCGAACCGGGCCTTTGCGATCGCCTCGTTGATCAAGTAGGAGACGCCCGAAGCCACGACCATCATGATGCGCATCACGAAAATCCACACAAGAAGCTGGACCTGCACTGCCGGGTCCTTCACCGCGAGCACGATGAACGAGATAAGCGCGACACCCGTCACGCCGTACGTCTCGAAGCCGTCCGCACTCGGGCCGACGGAGTCACCGGCATTATCGCCGGTGCAGTCCGCGATGACGCCCGGGTTCCTGGCGTCGTCTTCCTTCACGTTGAATACGATCTTCATCAAGTCGGCGCCGATGTCGGCGATCTTGGTGAAGATTCCGCCGGCGATTCGAAGCGCAGCGGCGCCGAGCGACTCGCCAATGGCAAAGCCGATGAAGCACGGTCCGGCATAATCACCGGGAATGAAAAGCAGAATCGCGAGCATGAGCACAAGCTCTACCGAGATGAGCAGCATCCCGATGCTCATTCCGGCGCTCAGCGGAATCGAGTAACAGGGGTAAGGCTTGCCGCGCAGCGACGCGAATGCCGTCCGCGAGTTGGCGAAGGTATTGATGCGGATGCCAAACCAAGCCACGCCGTAACTGCCGGCAATGCCGACCAGGCTGAAAGCGAGGATGATCATCACCTTCATCATCGGGAATCCGACGAGCACCTTGAAGTAGAGAAGAATCACGAGGCCGATAAAGACCTCGAGGATGAGAATGAATTTGCCCTGCGTTATCAGATACGTCTTGCACGTCTCGTAGATCAACTCCGAGACCTCGAGCATCGACTCGTGTACCACCATCCTCTTCAACCGGCCGTAAATCACCATTCCGAAAAGCAGGCCGAGCGCGCAGACGACCAGTCCGCTCATGAGCAGCGTGCGGCCCTGGATTCCATTGAGAAACGTCACCTGCGAAAGGTCGGGGATGACGAGGTTCGCTTCTCCGCCGGCCTGGTGGGTGTCCGTGGTCACTGCTACCGGCGATGTGAGTGTCGTCGTGTCGGGCGATTGCGCGCCGATGCGCGTCGCAAGCGCGAGAGTGCCCGTCGCCAGCACGAGCAGCGCGAGAATCAGCTTGGTGATGCGGCGAAAGTTTTCAGACTTCCCGTTAAGCATGTTGTGTGAATCTCCTGGTGATTTAAGCCTGCCACGCGGCAGGCCTTTGGATCAGACGGCTTCCGTTTTCCGCCAGAGGAAATAGACGGGGACGCCAATTGCAACCAACACGAGACCGGAGACCGCCTCGGATCTCGTCTTGTCGGAGATCACCAATGCCACGGCGATCGTCGACGTGAGAACGATGTACAGCGCTGGGAGAACCGGATAACCGATCACCCGATACGGCCGCTCGGCGTCCGGTCTCGTCGCGCGGAGACGAAAAAGCCCGAACGTGGTCGCTGCGTAGAACAGCAGTGCAGCAAAGATAACGTAGTTGAGAAGCTGGCCGTACGTTCCGGTAAGGCAGAGCAGGCTCGTCCAAATGGACTGCACGACGAGCGCGGTCGCGGGAACGTGATTCTTGTTCAAAGTGCCGGCTTTATGGAAGAAGAGCCGGTCTTTGGCCATCGCGTAGTAAACGCGTGCGCCGGAGAGAATGAGGCCGTTGTTACATCCGAACGTCGAGATGAGAATGGCGCTCGCCATGATCGTAGCGCCCACCGCACCGAACATCGTCTCCATCACGGCTGCCGCCACCCTATCCTGCGTGGCAAACTGGATTCCGCGAGACAGCACATCCGCTCCGTCTTTCACGCCATGAAGCGGAAGGACGTTGAGGTATGAAATGTTGGCGAGGATGTAGAGGAGACTGACGAGTCCCGTTCCGTACAACAGCGCGCGCGGTAGATTCCGTTGGGGGTTTTTCACTTCGGCGGCGGCGAACGTCACGTTGTTCCACGCGTCGCTCGAGAAGAGCGAGCCGACCATTGCGGCACCAAAAGCGATCATGAACGCGGCACTGACGTCGCTCGTATTGAAATTCCCCGCCCCGAAGTTCGCCGCGACTGCGGACGCGTGACGGCCGATGGTAAGGCCAAGAATGATGAGCAGTGCGAGGGCGCCCGTCTTGATGATAGTGAGCGTGGTTTGCACCCACTTCGCTTCTTTCACCCCGCGGAGGTTGATCCAGGTGAGAATCCAGATCGTCACCAATGCGACGAGCCGTTGCGGGGTGAGGCCGAGTTGAATGGCGTTGGCCGGATCGTGGCAGCCCAGAGCGCCGACGCAGACGTCAGCCCGCGGGAACCACGAGAAGCGGTCCGGTGTGATGGCGGGCCACAACACGCCGAGGAATCTCCCGAACGCGACCGCGACGGCGGCGATCGTCCCCGTCTGGATAACGACGAAGAGCGTCCATCCGTAGAGGAATCCCATGAGGGGATTCAAGCCTTCGCGGAGGAAGATGTACTGTCCGCCCGCGCGCGGGTACATCGCGGCAAGCTCGCCAAAAGTGAGCGCGCCCATCAGAGTGACGACGCCGGCGGCTACCCACGCGAGCAAAAGCCACAACGGCGAGCCGACAGTTCGCCCGATATCGGCGGAAACGATGAATATTCCGGAGCCGATCATGGACCCGGCGACGAGCATCGTCGCGTCCGTCAGGCTGAGCGCCTTGACGAACCCGCTGCTCGAATCAGCCGTTTCAGTGTGCGTTTCTGTCGACAAGGAGGGCCCCTGATACAAATGGCGCGCACCGGGGTGCGCGTAGAGGGGAGAAGTTAGTGTTTCAGGGGGGAATTTGCCAGAAGAACTGCGGACTGAACAACTGAATGCTGGGCGCTAACCGCTAACTGCCGCTGATCGCTGCGCGCTGCCTACTCTTTAGACAGTTCTGGCGGGCGGGGGACGAGTCAGGACTGAAATTGATGACGGTTTTGGTCTAGAAGAGAGTTTTCATCCTGCCGTGAGTGACTTCAAGAGACTCAGGGTGTGGAGGAAGGCGCACGCGTTGGCACTGAACATCGATCGAGTGGTCGCCTCCATTGAAGGCCCGAGAAGAGCCGCCCCTAGAAGTCAAATTGTGCGCGCGGCGATGTCGATCCCAACAAATATCGTTGAAGGCAGAGGGCAGACGAGCCAAAAAGAATTCGCCCGGTTTCTGCGAATCGCGTTGAACTCAAGTACTGAGCTCGAATACCACCTCATCCTAGCGCGTGACATGAGAGCAATCGATGAAAAAACGTTCTCGAGCGCCCTCGATCAGGTGCTCGGAGTGCGCATGATGCTCCATGGGTTACTGAAGTGCCTGGCTAGCGACTCTTCGATTCGCGCGTGACGTCCCGGAGTTGTTGCGCGTAGCGATAAGCGGCAGTCAGCGGGCAGCGCCCGGCATTCAGTTGTTCAGTCCGCAGTTCTAGGTCAGTGGCCCGCCGTTGCAGTCCTAGAATATGATCTCAATCATCGCCGTATCCCTCCTCGCTACCCCTTCCGCCGTCACCCCCGATCTGAATTTCGTCGCCTTTAAGGTCTGCTCGAGCAAACGGTTGTATCCTCCATCGCGCGACTTCTCGAAGGAGAGGAGCTTCGAGTTTCCCTTTTCGTCGACGTCGAACCACGCCCTGAGGTGCTGGCCTCTCACGCTCGCGGGCTGCGGAAGCGGCGGAAGAAAAACCTCTCTGGGTGTGGGCGGATAATCCTTCGCTGGGCCGCCGCCGGTTCCCGGACCGATTCCGCTGCCCTTTCCAACTCCGATTCCCGAGCCCACTCCTCCCCCCGTTCCCGGCCCCGAGCCAGCCCCGCCGCTAACCCCGGTCCCTCCTGTCGACGGTCCCTCCACGGGCTCCGAGGTCGGCGTTATCGCCGCGGCCGGCGTTACAAGCGAAGGAACGATTGGCTTGGCGACGGGCGGTTTCACAGGAGGAATCACAACGGGCGCGACAGGGAGTGTTGTGGGATCGGATTTTATCCGCACGAAATCAACGTGCTGAGGCGCTCCTCCATTTCCGCCGCCCCCTCCTCCTGCTGGTCCCGGTCCGCCACCGCCCGGAACGTCTTCGCCGGTAAAGGAAGAAGTGGCGAGAAGAGGTCCCAGAAAAAGAAAAAGGATCGCCGCGTGCACGAAGAGCGACGCGACGATCCCTTTCCACTCATCCTTCTTCTTCTCCGGCAGCCCGGCGGGCGGCCGATAACGGGTAGCTACTGTACTTCCTTGGGCGGAACGCCGATCACTTTGACGCCGGCCCCGCGGGCGACGTCGATCGCCCAGATGACGTCTCCGTAGGTGATGCCCTTTTCGGCGCCCTTAACGAAGATGACTTTCTCCGGCCGCCCCGTGTAAATCTCCTTGAGCTTGTTCGGGAGATCCGCCTTCGCGACCGGTAGCGTGTTCACCTTAAACACGCCGGCAGGAAGAACTTCGAGGACGATCTGCGGTGGCGGCGGACCCGACTGCTCCGGCTGCGGCGTGGGGTCGGGCAGGTTCAGATCGATCGCTTTCCGTGACATCGGGATGATCATCATGAAGATGATGAGCAGCACGAGGAGCACGTCGATCATGGGCGTGACGTTGATCTCGTTGGTGAGGCCGGTTCCCCCGCCTCCAGTTGACATCGCCATTACTTCTTTCCTCCCAGACCGAGGCGATCTTCAGCCACTACGGACATGGTGCCCGGCCGCTGATCGGTGATCATCGCCGTTACCGTCACCAGATTGTGCGCCGCGATGTCCATCGCGTCGACAACCTTTCCGTAGTCGAGATTCTTGTCCGCCTTGATGAACAGAACCTTGTCTACAGTACGCGCCGTGTAGATGCGATTCAGCTCTGGCGCGAGGTCCGACTGACGGATGTGCTTCTTGTTGAGGTAGTACTCGCCATTGACGTCGATGCCCAGCACCTGATCGTCGTCCTCCTCCGGATGGGGTCGGAGATTCTGCCCCATCGGCGGCTGAGCGACGAATCCTGCGTTAATGGCTGGAATGACAAGCATGAAGATGATGAGGAGCACCAGCATGACGTCGATCATCGGCGTCACGTTGGGCTCCGCCTTCACATTCGACCTTCCGCCACCACCAGTTGACATTGACATCGGCTAGTCTCTCGCGAACTACTGCGAGATCGGGCCCGAGCCCGAGGTCGCGGTGGTGTTGAACTCGCGCGTGAAACGGCTGCGGCCGAACTCGCCCGTTCCGCTCACGTTCTTGATCATGTAGTCGATCATTTCCTTCGAGGTGTACGTCATCTCGGCGGTGAGGTTGTCGAGCTTCACCTGGAAGTAGTTGAAGAGCCATACCGCGGGAATCGCGACGATGAGACCGAAGGCGGTCGTGATGAGAGCTTCGGAAACACCGGAGGAGATCGCGGCGATACCACCGGCACCTGAAGCGGCCATTCCGGCGAAAGCGTTCACGATACCCATCGTCGTCCCGAGAAGCCCAACGAACGGAGCGGTAGCGCCGACGGTGGCGAGAACGCCAAGTCCGCGCTTCATGTCCGTGATCGTCATCAGCATCTCGCGCTCGACTGCGCGCTCTGCGGAGTTGATGTCACCGACCGTGACCGAGCCGTCCTGGATGAGCGGGCGGATTTCGGTGAGGGCGCCGCCGAGGACGCGTGCGACGTGAGACTTCTTGTATTTGTCAGCGAGGGTCACTGCTTCGCCGAGATTGTCCTCTTCGAGGAACTGGGAGAACTCGGGAGCGAACTTGCGAGTCTCCGCCTGCGCCTTCTTAAAGTCCCACCACTTCTTGATGGCGATTGAGAGCGACCAGATGGACATCGCTGCGAGAACGTAGACGATGAACCGGGCGAAGCCCGCCATCTGGTTGTAAATGTCGAGGAGCGACAGCTGCATTTTTTACTCCGGTCGGTTGGTTATTAACGGTTGATCTTGAACTCGAATGGCAACTGCACCAGCTGCCTCACCTTCTTGCCACCGATCTCCGCCGGAAGAAACCGCATCGACGAAAGAACGTTTTTCACTGCCGATGAAAAAAGGTCGTTGTCCGAACTGAGGATTTTGAACGTATCCATGTCGGCCCTGCCCGTTTCCAGTACCACAAACTGTGCCATAACCTTTCCTTCAACGCCGGCAGATTTCAAAACCTCGGGATACCGGGGCGACGGATTCCCGGAAGCGGCCTGCGCCGGCTTCTCCACCTGGAATTCGAAATAGGTTTTGTCGGCGACGATGGCGGTTCCGCCCACTACGCCACTAGCGATTCCCCCTTTCACTCCCTTCCCACTGAAGTCGGCCTCATTGGTCACCGATTTGGAAAGGTCGATCTCGGGAATCTTCACATCGATCTTCACAGGAGCGCGGAGAACCTGAAATCCCTTCGGCGGAGGCGGCTTGACCACGACCTCTTTCGGCGGGGGCGGCTTGTCGGGCTTCGGCTCTTCCTTGGGCGCCTCTTTTTTGATTTCGACAAACTTCACGCTCTGGTTGCTGCGTTCGTCCTTCTTGATGCCAGCATCGGCGGTCGCCCAGACCGCCAGCGTGATGAGGCCGGCGTAGAGCACCGTCGTTACGACAGTTGCCCCAGCCATTTTTTCCTTTTTCGCCTTCGACTCGAGTAGCTGATTGAACATTTCGTCAGGGTTGAAGTGGCCTGAGTAACCTCGCCGAATAGAGTCGGCTGAGGAATGCCCCGAAGATTAAGAATCGATGAATTCGCGGTATTAATACGATGATGCCCGCTCGTCGCGCTAGGTGACGTCTTTCGTCGACGAAGGCAACGGAAGAGTCACCGTAAAAAGTGTTCCACGTCCAAGACGCGAGTTTGCAATGAGCGTTCCGCCGTGCGCCTGAGCAATCCACTGGCTAATGGCGAGACCCAGTCCGAACCCGCCTCGCTCCGAGAGGCGCGACCGTACACGATCGGCGCGCCAGAAGCGCTCGAAAATGTGGTCCACGTCGGCCGCGGCGATGCCGATGCCCGTATCTCGCACCGCGAATGTCACCGTATCAGGATGCTGTCCCAGGCCCAGCTCTACCTTGCCGCCGGCCGGCGTGTACTTGATGGCGTTGGTTACAAGATTTAAGAAAAGCTGACGCAGTCGCGTGCGGTCGCCCATCACGGTTACATCAGCCGTGAATGGAAGGTTTACCGTCAGCTCCGCCGCCTCACCGAGAATCAGCGCCGTCTCATACACCTCCTGCACCAGCGGCTGGAGCGCGACCGGCTCGCGGTGAAGATCGAACCTTCCTTCGTCGGCACGCGCGAGCGTGAGAAGGCTTTCTACGAGATCCGCCATCCGCGTCGTCTCGTGGAGCGCTTCCTCCAACGCGACCATTTTCTCCGTTTGATTCGCACGGTCGCTCATCGCACGCTCGACGTCCGCGCGCAGAACGGCGAGCGGCGTCTTGAGCTCGTGGCTCGCGTCGGCGGTGAAGCGGCGCAATCCGGAGAACGACGTTTCCAGACGCGCGATCATCGCGTTGAGCGTCGTGACGAGCTCTGTGAAATCGCTGCCACTCTCCTCCGCTGGCACGAGCCGCCGGTGCAAGCTCCGTCCATCGGTGATCGCCGTAAGCTCCTGCGCGATCTCGCCAAGCTGGCGCGCATTTCGAGAGAGCAGAAGAAAGGCTGCGATGCCGGCGACAAGAATGATGAGGGGTGCGATGAACAAACCGCTCACCAGGTACTCCCGAGGCAATCCCCGGGCGACCGTTGTATTCCCGCCAGCGACGATTCGTGCGATCCCGCCGGGCGCGTCGGGAAGCGTCTCCGAGACGAGAAGCACTCGCTGGCCGAGCGAATCGAGCTGCAGCAGGAGCGCCTGCCCCGAGAGAGGAACGAGCTTCAACTGATTTTGAAGACTTTTCAAATCCTGCTCGTTGAGCGCGCGCACTTCCGGCGACCTGTAAACAACTCGCCCGTGCGTATCGACGGCGAGGAGAAATCCCGGCAGGGCGTCCAGAAAATTGGTAACGCGCGGGGCGAGGGTCGGCATCACCGTCGGATCTCCCGCGACGACGATCGATTGGCCGAGTGAAAGGCCTTGGCGGAGAACGCGCGCGGCGAGCTCCGCCTTCGTCGCGGCGGACTGTCCGATGTCGCGGTAGATACTCGCGTTTCGCGCAGTAAGGAAGGAGAGAAAAAGCGCGACAGTGAGAACGCAGAGAGCGACGACAAAAGTCGTGGTGAGCCTCACCCGTGTTGAAAACATCAGCCCACCTTTCCGGCCGTGCTTTCCTCGCGGATCACATAGCCCACCCCTCTAATAGTATGGATGAGCTTCTTCGGCGCGAAGTCGATTTTCTTGCGCAGGTGGTTGATGACCACGTCGACGATGTTCGTTCCGGGATCGAAGTGATAGCCCCACGCATACTCCGTAATCAGGGTCCTGCTCATCACTCGGCCCGCGTGGCGCATTAGATACTCGAGCACCGTGTATTCCTTCGGCGTAAGCTCGACAAGCTTTCCAGCACGGGTGACTTCGCGCGTTGCGGCATCGAGAACAAGATCAGCGACCCTGAGCGTTGACGATGCGATCGCCCTCGGCCGCCTCGCAAGCGCTTCCACGCGGGCGAGCAGCTCCTCGAAAGCGAACGGCTTGGTCACGTAATCATCGGCGCCGGCGCGAAGCGTTTCAACTTTCGCGTCGACAGCGTCCTGCGCGGTGAGCACGAGCACCGGCCGCTCGAAGCCGCGAGCACGAAGGTCCTGCAGGACGCGGGCGCCGGATTTTCCCGGGAGCCGCATGTCGAGAATGACGACATCGTACTCCTCCGCGATCGCGCGCGCCTCTCCCTCATCGCCATTGTCGACGAGGTCCACGCGCCAGCGCTGCTCCTCGAACCCGCGCTTTACGAACTGACCGACGGTTGGATCGTCTTCGATGACGAGGATCTTCATGCGCGGTTGCGAAAAAAGGGAGGGAGCGACTATGCGCTCCCTCCCTCTAACCTACGCCGCCCCGCGCGCGCGTTCAACGCATCGCTCTTCCCCTCTAGTACTCAACCCAGTTGTCCACCCAGGTATTCGAGAGCGGAATCAAAGCGCCGAGATTGTTCATCGTATTCGCAACGCTGCACGAGTTGTACTGGTAGTTCTTCGTTCCATTGATGGTATCAATTGGAACCGCCTGCCCAAGCTTCACGTTCAGCGCGGTGATGACGGCACCCTGAATGCTGTTGTTTCCGTTTCCGGTCAAATCTCCTCCAATCATCACGACACCGCGCCAGGTGAAGCTGCTTCCACCGAGAGGGGCGTTGCCGGTGACGATAAGAAGCCCGCGGCCCCCTGTGTTCGCGATATTGCCGAGCATGCTGCCTGTTAGGTCGCCGACGACTCTCACCACCGGGTACTTCGTCGTATCCGCAAACGTGGGCATAGCCGCTGGCGGGATCGTATAATCGACTTTCACAGCTGTTCCGGCCGAGAGGTGGAGCCAGTCCATATGCACGAGCTTGGCAAGCGAATCCGAAGTCGGAGCCATCGAGTCTACCGGAGGATTACCCGTCCCGCCTCCGTCTCGACCTTTGAAGCCGGGATATGTGGGAACGGCGACACCGGCCACCGCCGCGGAATCTCCGCACGCATCGATCCCGCCGAGCGTTCCAGAGTTTCCGTTTTTGTCCACGCCTGAGATGCTCGTCCACCCTGCAAGCACCTGCATCGAAGCGGGCTTCCACAGCGCGTACTCGGCGACCGTTCGAACACCCTGTGGAGTTCCCGCATATGCACCCGACGTCTGCACGCCGCGCGAACGGATCACATACAATCCCGCGAGCGATCCTTGCGGTGCACGGATACGGTCCATCGACACGTCTGCGTAACCGCCAACGAGCGTAATTCGTGTTGAATCTTTGGCACCTGGAGGGACGGTGGTGAATCCGAGGGAATCCCGCCTGACGATGAACGTCTCCAACCCTTGCTCGGCGAGCTCGAAAGCAGTCACCTGCGCCTTCTGGTCTGCTATCGAGCGGTTTTCCGCGCTAACGAGGGAGAAGCCTGCAGCAAGCGCAGCTGTCATTACCATGATGACGAGGATCGCAGTCGGAATTGCGAAACCCCGGCGGTCCCCACACGACAACGAATTGTTTTTCGTCATTACGTCACTCTGTTTTTAAAGAATACTGCGGTGGTAAACGGGGTCGTCGCAGCCGCGGATTTTCCGGACGGTGTACGCTCACTCATACCATCGAGATGAAGCTCGAAGCCGCGAAGCGTAGATAAATCTGCGGGCGCTGTCGTCGAAGGTGTTTGACTCCCAACAGTGTAGAAACCGAAGGACGCGGTGGCCGCGAATGGTGCCGCGAGCTCCTCGCTTCTCGTAGTACCGTTTTGCAGGATGACCGTTCTGAAAAGACCGACCGTCCCGGGTACGAGCGCCGACGCCTTGAACTCGTACTGTACCCGACGGAAGAGCATGACCGGCGTTCCCAACGTGGCTGCCGCGGGGAGCGCCGGCGTAAGGGACACTCGCGGCCCGTTGGTGAGATTGGTGATTCCATTAGAGGTGCAAGCTCCGGAAACCTGTTTCGGTCCCGCGGCCGCGCCGCTCTCGACATATGTGTAATGCCCTGACGCGTTGTCCCGCCAAGCATATCCATAAAACCCGGGCGCGTTGTACATGACTGAATCCACGGGTAGTAGCGTGACTTCGGTCGCCGGAGGGTTCCCCTGCGTCGAGCAGACGACACCGATGGCATATGGGACGCGTATGGTGACCTGCGACACCCCCGCGGAAATCACGCCCCCCTCGGCCTCGACCATTCGCAGATCTGATACTACCCGGTTGATCGGTCCGCGTGAGACGTTTCGCGCAGCGTTCGACTGGCTCTGTAAATCGAAAAATCTTGCCTGGCTCACAATCAGCCGGGTGAACAGCGCGGCGACAATTCCCAGCAAAACAAGGCCAACCAATAGCTCCGGCAGCGAGTAGCCGGGGCGCAGCATATTGCGGTACTTCTGAACGCTGGTTTTCATTGGGTGGTGTTGAACGCGGTTGTCGTCGCGCCGAGCGTCCGCGTAAAACTCGCGGTATCCGGTTTGTAGAGCGCGTTCGTCGGGGTGATGATGAGTTTCACCGCTTTCACATTCGTCGCCGGATTTGTTACGATCACCTGCCGAGAATGGGGGTAAGGCAGCGCCGACACGCTCGCCGTGGCCGTTCCGACTGCGAGCGAATCATACGGTAGTGCCTCGAGTCGGTTGACCTCCTGGAGGAGAATCCCGTTGCGATACGCTCCCCCGACCGACAGGAATGAGCCACGCGACACCCGGAACATCAACGCAGCAAGGGACGATAGCACGATCGAGAGAATGAACATCGCGACTATCACTTCAAGCAGCACGAACCCCTGCTTCCGTTTTACGCTTTTTTTCACGGTTCCACCCTCACGAATCCCGCGGTGCTAGCCGTAATGAAGCGCTGGTAGTCGCCAGTGCCCACTGTTACCCGGAGCGCGGAGGAAGAAATGCCGTTTGGAAACATGTCCACTACGCTCGGTGCGAAGGAGAGCGTGCCGATCTGATATTCGCTCGTCGAGCCCAAGTTGCGCGTCTGGAAAACCGTTCCGGTTTTCCGGTCGGAGAAGCTGTAAGTCTTGTTCGTCGCGTCGGCGGCGAGATGCACCGGCGCCCGCTGGCGTCCGGCAAGCGCAAAAACGTTCTGAAGGTCCGCGGAGATGAGCGCGGCGGCGCGATTCACTCTTTGATGGCGAATAGTCCTTGAGATTCCGGGGGTCGCAATCGCTGCGACGATGCCCAGAATCACAACTACAATCAGCAGCTCGGGGAGGCTGAAGCCCCCCCGAACGCGCTTCGCTGCGGATCGATTTCCCTGAACCATATTCGCTCCCGGGCCGCCGCGAAAAAACACGGCTCTGCCACGCGAATAAGACGATCTCAAGCCGCGCTAAGTCACCTTATCTCGCACCGCAAAACGCCAACACGCCGGTCGCAGAATGCGGACGGTACGGTGGTGGCTGACGAGCTTAGGGCGTCCGGTTCGCGGCTAACGCGGAACGGACCTACAGCTCGGCGATGTGACCGAGAATCTCCGCGTTCTCGCGCCTTAGACCGCCATGGGTCTCGACGTGCGACCAGCGCACGACTCCCA
Organism: Gemmatimonadaceae bacterium; assembly: GCA_013816855.1. Lineage (GTDB taxonomy): Bacteria > Gemmatimonadota > Gemmatimonadetes > Gemmatimonadales > Gemmatimonadaceae > UBA4720. The sequence continues at coordinate 11,798 of JACDDT010000008.1, read as the reverse complement.
TCTGGTCGATGAGGAAATATGCGCGGTTCGAGTAGAACTTCTCCGCATTGAGAACGCCGTACGCGCGGGAGATGTCGCGTTTGAAGTCACTGAGCAATTCGGTCTTCATGCCCAGCTTATTCTTGAATTCCTTGAGGGAATCGGTGGAATCGACCGAGATCGGCAGAATCTCGACATCCTTGCCGGCGAACTCGTCATAATCCTCCGTGAAACACTGGAGCTCTTTGGTGCATGTTCCGGTGAAAGCGAGCGGAAAAAATGCGAGGAGAACGCTCTTTTTACCCCGAAATTGGGACAGAGTGATTGTTTCGCCGGAGGTGGACTTCGCCGTTAGATCGGGCGCGTGATCGCCCGCCTGGGGAGCGGTCTGCTCTGTTTTCGTCATCCGTAAAAACTAACCAGCAGCCGCGCTACCGTCCTAATCGGCGCCGGAATTCTCGAGCGTCGCACGCACCGCTTCGCTCAGCTCCTGCACGGTAAATGGTTTTCGCAGGAACCTCGAACCCGGCTCGACGCCAGATCTCGCCACGTCCTCATCGCCATAGCCCGACATGAAGAGAACAGCGATGCCCGGTCGTGACGGGCGCAACTTCTCCAGGATCTCCGGGCCTCGCAAACCGGGCATGTACATGTCGCTGATGAGGAGATCGATTTTCCCCTCGTGTCCCGCCGCGAGACGAAGGGCGTCCGCGCCGTGCTCTGCCTCGAGGATATGGTGGCCGTGACGGGTGAGAATCTTCGTCACAATTGCGCGAACAGATTCTTCGTCATCGACTAGGAGAATTGTCACGCCGGAGCTTGGGGCCGGGGCCGCAACGCTTTCGTTGTCCTTCTTCTCCGTGGCGCCGGACCCGGATTCACTCCCGGAAAGATCGACCATTGCTTCTCCTCCAATTGCGGGGATCCGTCGCGGCGTTCGAAGCCCTTCCAAACGCCTCACGGCGGCAGCGATTCTCTTTGCAGCGACTTCGATGCCCGTCAGCAACTCGTCGGCGTCATCGTGACCGCCCTCCTTCAGCATTTCCAGATTCAGCATAAGTGCGGCCAACGGGTTGTTTATCTCGTGCATCAACCCCATCGCCGTCTCCCCAACGCCGGAGCGGCGCCCGCCGTCCGCATGCGCCTCTTCGACTTTTCTGCGCCCTATCGCCCGCACCATTGCGCGCTCGATGGCGTCCGGACGTGATTCCGACTCGTACAGGTAATCCTGCGCGCCATTCTCCATTGCTCTCGCCCCGGTTCCGTGGTCATCATCCCTTACGAGAACAATGAGCGGCGAGTTTTGACACTTGCTTCTAATTGACCGAAGCGTGGCGAGCCCCTCTGAATCCGGCAGTGACAACCCGACGAAGATCACCACCGGTGTACATTGATCGAGAATTTCCAACGCATCCGCAAGCGAGCCTGCTTCGTCTACCCTGACTTGCGCGTACGCACCCAAGCCCGGGAGAGCGATTGCCGCTCTCAAACGCTCCGCCACCTCCGGTTGCCTGTGTACCACCAAAACATTTGGCGCGTCGGTCATCCCTTATCTCAGCTAAGAAAACGGCTCAACGTTAACTGATTAATAGATACTTCCGAAGAGAATGAAAATGTCTATTTCGTATCGAAAAAGTGCTTGTCTTGTTTAGGGCGCGGCAGGCGAAACGAGGCTTTTACTCCTGCCCAGGTAGCGCGTCTAATAGGGAAATGACCACCTCCGAGTCTGCATTGACGGCGCTCCGTGCGCTCCGCAAACTCGCCTTCGTCGCGCTCCTCGCGGGTTGCCGCGGTGCCGACGCCACGGACCCAAACGATGCTTTCGCTGAGGGCGTGGTCATTCCGGGTGAAACGACATCACTGAAGGTCGTGGTGAATACTGCCAATCGCGATTATCTGCTTCACGAGCCGTCATCGGCCGCGGCGTCCAAACTAGCGCTGCCACTCGTCATTCTCCTCCACGGAAGCGGGCTCGCTGCCGCTGACATGCGCGCGACAACCTCGATGGATTCCATCGCTGATGCGCGGCGCTTTGTAGTGGCGTACCCACAGGGGGTGGGCTCTCCCTCGGACTGGAACGCAGGAAACTGTTGCGGAGACCCGGCGGCTTCGGGAACGGACGACATCGCGTTCTTGAAAGCGATTATCGGCGCTGTTTCCGCGAGGCTTCTGATCGACGCGAAAAGAGTTTATGTCGGTGGTTTTTCCGACGGCGCGAGAATGGCTTATCGAGTCGCGTGCGAAATGTCCACGCAGATTGCCGCCGTGGCGGCGGTCTCGGGAAGCGAAGTCACTCCCAACTGCGCGCCAAAACGCGTCGTTCCGCTCATTGCGTTTCATGGCACTGCCGACCCGTCGGTGTCCTACACCGAAGCCACAGCGACGCCTCTACCGCGTGCGGCGCCCGCTGCCGCCGCCAACCTTCCGCCTGTCGTAAAGCTCTTCATGGCCACGGCGTCGTGCGTAAGCGCATCGAGCGTTCTTTATCAGCGCACGACGGTTCGGTATTTGGGGACCGGGTGCACTGGTGATGTCGCATTCTATGCCATTTTCGGTGGCGTACACGCTTGGCCTATACGCGGCGCGGATTTCGACTTCTCCGCATCGCCGGTGATCGCAGATTTCTTTCAGGCGCACCGGCTACCGTGATCCGCGGAAGTGGAGCGTACAGGGATCGAACCTGCGACCTCCTGGTTGCAAACCAGGCGCTCTCCCAGCTGAGCTAACGCCCCTCTCACTAAATATAGATACCAAGCCTTCGATTCTTTAACTGCAACCGAGAAATACACGGGTGGGAGGCGCCAGAGATGCATAGGCACGAGGCACTAGAGTGATGCGATATCGAATACCTCCGTCGCAATCTATGACGGGTTGAGAGAGCGCTTTCTCGCCCCTCGCCTTCCCTTCGCACCGGCGCTTCGAACATCGTCCCACACTAGCACCTGGCCACTATGCGTCTCTGGCCTCTCTTACCCGTGTAGTTCTCGGTTGCAGTTCCCAGCATAGCCACCAGTGGGAAGCGAGGGGGCTACTCGTGCGCCGGTAGCGGCTCCATTGTCTTCGCGTTCACCGGCACCTGCACTTCATCCCGGAACGGCGATGTCATCAGCGTGAAACGGAAGCGCGGGAACGCGTCCATAAACGCGAGGTAGCAGCATCCCCAGATGCCGAGGTATCCGACTCCGATTCCAATCTCCCACAAGCCGAACGGAACGCCCGCCACCGCCGTGCCGTAAACCGAGGGATAGACCTCGAGGTACCGGTGGAACCAAAGACCGAACACAGTCGACAGTGCGAAGATCACCATCGTCGGCAGATAGACTTTCGCCGCGCGGGAGAGGAGGCCGAAGAACGGAATGACGAACATCATCGCCACCGTCGCGAGCGTAAGTCCCATCCACGGGTGAATGAGGCGCAGCCTCATCCAGTGCGTCTCCTCGCCGAGATTGCCATACCAGATGACTAGGTACTGGCCGAAGGTCAGATATCCCCAGAACGCGGTGAAGGCGAAGCAGAGCTTTCCGAGATCGTGAAAGTGGCGCTCGGTGATGAGGTCGTAGCGGTTGAGATACTTCCGCCACGCCATCGTAATGATGGTGAAGCTCGCGAGCGCTGCGACCCAGCCGCCCATAAACACCCACCAGCCGTACATCGTGCTCTGGAAGTGCGGGTCGAGCGACATCGATAAGTCCCACGCGAGTGAGATCCATCCATACACGAATGCAAAGCCGAGCCAGACAGCGAGCTTCCCCTGAAGCGAATGCGTGGAGTGAATCTCCCTGCGCTCGTCACGATATCCGCGGCGCATTCTCTCGCGAAGTCCGCGCGCCCATCCCGCACCGGCTTCCGGGGCGAGTCCGACGTCGAGGCGCACCGAGGTGTAGATGTACCACAAGCTGAGCGCGACGATGATGGCGAGGGCGGATATCGTCCGTAGGAACACGAACGATGGCTTCAAGTAAACGCGCTTCTCGGGGATCTCAGAAACGACGTTCGACCACCAGAAGATGTGATGCCGCCCGAGGAGGATGACGAGCAGCAGCACGAACGCTACGGGAAGAAATGCGACGTAGCCTTCGAGAAAGCGAATGATCGAGCGCGACCACCGCGCCGTCGTAATGCGCTGGACGGCGACGAACATCACGCCCGCCGAGGAGATGGTCGTGAAGTAAAGCCAATTGAAGAGCAGCGCTCGCCACGCACGGTCGTTCCCCGTGAAAGCGCCGATGAGGAAGATGAGCGTCCCAATGGCCGCAAGCACGATGCACGTGAGCCTGAGCGTTCGGGATGATACCCGGTCACTGCCGGCGATCACCTCATCGCGCGTTGGAACGTGAGCCTCGTGCGCGCTCATCGGACACCTCCCCGCCCTGCGGAATCCGATTTCCTGGTAGTGTCCACCGGCGCCTTCCGCTGCACCGCGGGTACTGGCGACTCCTTCTTTGACGTATCAGCAACGCTCTCCGACGAATCCAGAGCAACCGGCTGCGCATGCTTCCACTGATTGTAGAACGGCGCCGGACGCGTTGGGCCCATGCGGGTAAATCCCGGCACCATTTTGCCCGTCACACCCGGAGGCGCGAGCGGCCCGGTCACTACCGGGTGTCCGGCGAGACCCTGAAGTCCGCGCACGTAGTTCACCACGTCCCAGCGATCCATCTCTTCGATCCGGTTGTACGTCGGCATCAGCCCGCGCCCATTCCGAATCATCCCGTAGATGTATCCGTCACTGCGAGACTTCGTGAGATCAGTCGCGAGATTGATCCCCGGCATTCCGAATTTCGTAGCGGGGCCGTCACCCTGGGCGGCGTCCCCGTGACAGACAGCGCAGTTGATCTGGAAATATTTTCTTCCATTCGCGAGCGATGCGTCGCTGATCGCGGTTGGGTTCGCGATTCCGGCGAGCGAGTCGGGCATCGCGGTGTACGAAACCTGGAATCCCGCCATGAACGTTCCTGTCGTCGGCACCGACATCTGAGGATTGCCACGCGAAGGCGTTAGCGAATCCTTCACCGGCTCCCACGTCCATAGAGACGGCTGCCGCTTGAAGTCCGAGAACCACTCGCAGGCACCGAGCAGCATGGGCAGGACAAAAACGAGAGTGCGCAGTTTAGCGTTCACTCCGCACCTCCGTCGCGCCGTGACCGCGCAGCAGTGCTGCAGCTTCGTTCGCATTGTCAGGAGCGCACTCGAGCCAGAGACCGTAATCGCCGCCGCTGAAGCGCGGATCGTATCCCACCGTCATCGTCAGTTTGGGAATGCGCGAAGTGATGAAGAGGCCCACCACTGTCGAAAGGGCGCCGACGAGCACCATCACCTCAAATCCGAAAATCGTGTAAGGCACCCACGACGCGATCGCTTTCCCGCCCACGACCAATGGCCAGTAATCCGATATCCAAATGGCGATCCAATAGCCGAATGTGACACCGGCGAGCCCGCCGATGAGTGTGAACAGCCTCACCTTGCTCGGCGGAGCGTGGATGGCGTGCTCGATCTCGTGACGCGGCGTGGGCGTGTAGACGGTGATATCACCCGTCTTCTTCGCCTTCAGCTCTTCGATCGCCTCGACGAGCGAATCGAGCTCCTTGAAGTGTGCGAGGACGCCGCGCATCAGTCGTGCTCTCCCGGTGTGTCCGCTTCGTAGTCCTGATGCTCTCCGGAAACCGTGGTGCCGTGTGCGTGCGCGGTGCGCAGGCGCGGCATCACGATCTCCTTCACTTCGGAGATGGCGATCACCGGCAGCTGCTTAATGAAGAGCAGGAACCACATTGAGAACCAGCCGAAGCTGCCACAGAGAATGGCGTAATCCACCCACGTCGGGTGATACGTCGTCCACTGCCACGGCTCGAACTCGTGCGAGAGCGAGGGCACCACGATGACGAAACGCTCGAACCACATTCCGATGTTGATGAAGATCGAAAGAATGAAGAGCCAGGTCGTATTGCGGCGCAGGCGCTGGGAGAAGAGCGAGAGCGGCAGCACCATGTTGCAGGTGTACAGAATCGCCGACGCCCACCACCACTGGCCCCAGATGCGGTTCGCAAAGAACGCTTTCTCGGCTTCGTTCCCGCTGAACCACGCCACGAACCATTCCGTCATGTAGGCGCAGCCGACGACGAGCGAGGTGAACAGCGCGAGCTTGGCCGCCGCGTCGAGATGGTTGAGCGTCACGTAGTGCTTGAGGTTGAACCACTTTCTGATCGGGATGATGATCGTGAACACCATTCCGATTCCCGAGAAAATCGCACCGGCCACGAAGTATGGCGGGAAGATCGTGGTGTGCCATCCCGGTGTGAGCGCCATCGCGAAGTCGAAGGAAACGACGGAGTGCACCGAGAGCACGAGTGGCGTAGAGAACGCCGCAAGGAAGAGATACGCGCGGGCGAAGTGTCTCCACTCGCGATCCGAATTTCTCCAGCCGAGCGAGAGCACCGAGAGAATGCGCTTGCGAACAGGATTCGTCTTTTCGCGATCGCGCAGCACCGCGATGTCCGGGATCAAACCGATATAAAGGAAGGTGCTCGAAACAGTGAGGTAGGTGAGAATGGCGAACACGTCCCACACCAGCGGGCTCTTGAACTGCGGCCAGATGTAGCGCCAGTTCGGGTACGGAATGAGCCAGAAGAATTTCCACGGACGCCCGAGGTGGAGAATCGGGAAGAGTCCAGCCGTCATGACGGCGAAGACCGTCATCGCTTCCGCACAGCGATAAATGGTCGTGCGGAATCCGGCCCGGAAGAGATAAAGAATTGCCGAGATCAGCGTTCCGGCGTGACCGATACCGACCCAGAAAACGAAGGTGATGATGTACACGCCCCACATCACCGGCGGGTTGTAGCCGGCTACGCCGAGTCCGTTGTAGATCTGGTACATCCATGCGGACGCACCGATGATGAGGAAGAGGATTGCAACGCCAAGTCCGATGAACCACGCAACTGTCGGATGCAGCGTGCCGACGATCTCGCGGTCGACCTGCTCGTAATCGCGCACCGCGGGGAGCTGGACGTCCGCGCTCGCGATATTGGGGCGCATTTTCTCTTCGGTCGCCGGGACGGGTCGTGAAAGAGTCGCCATGCTACGCGGCTCCCGGCGCTGAGTGTAAAACCTTCTTCAGATAGACGACGGCCGTGTACGTGTTGAGCTCCTCGAACACGTGATACGCTCGGCGGTCTTTCGCAACTTTCGTCACGCTCCAATTTTCATCGGCGGCGTCACCGAAGGTGATCGCGCGCGAGGGACACGAGGCGGCGCATGCGGTCGTGAACTCGTCAGGCTGCATCTCGCGCTGCTCGAGCTTCGCACGGTTTTCCGCTTCGCGAATGCGCTGCACGCAGAAGGTGCACTTCTCCATAACGCCCTTGCCGCGAACGGTGACGTCCGGATTGAGCTGCCAGTTGAGAGGCTCCGGGAACGCATACTGCGCGCGGCCCGGCTCACCGTAACCGAACCAGTTGAAGTAGCGAACCTTGTACGGGCAATTGTTCGAGCAATAGCGCGTTCCGACGCAACGGTTGTAAACCTGAACGTTGAGCCCATCCGGGGCGTGATACGTCGCGTACACCGGGCACACCGGTTCACAAGGAGCGTTGCCGCAGTGCTGGCACATCATCGGAACGAAGCGCGTGTCGAAGTCGGCGCTGCCGTCTTCGCCGCCCTCGTAGTACCGCTCGATGCGGAGCCACGCCATCTCTCTGCTGCGCGTAATGTTCGCGCCGAAGCCGGTGCGGTCGGGGAGAAATTTCCCGCCCTGCCAGTCAGCGCCGACGGTTGGAATGTTGTTTTCCGCGTAGCACGCGGTAACGCATGCGGAGCATCCTGTGCATCGCGCCAGATCGACGGTCATCGCCCAACGGCGCTTGGCCATGCCGCTCCAGTGTTTCGGATCGTACATGCCCTTGTCATTCGACGCCTGGTCGCCGCGGTCTCCCTGTGCGTCGTTGGCGACAGGCGCCCGCATTCCAGGAAGGAATTCGTGACTCGCGTCGCCGGCCATTTCTTCACCCTTCTCGCCCGACTTCTGGTGTTCCGCGCCGACGCCTTCCTCATTCCCCTGGCCGCCGAGCTCGGCGATTCCGATCGCCTGACCGATTCCGCGGCCGTGCTGTCTCGAAGATCCTTCCGTGGTTACGATCCACGTGCTACCGCCGGCCTTCGTCACGTCGGCCTTCGTAGACGCATAGACGAATGCGCCAGAGCGATCTTCCGAGACTGGAAGCAGATCGAGCGGGTTGAATCCCGCCGACGCATAGCGACCCGAATGCGGATGGCCTCTTCCTGTGGCGATTGCAATGGTGTCGCGCTGGACCCCGGGATACGAAAGCACGGGAAGAGTCAAACTTCCCGCCGACGTCTTAACGGTGACGTAATCGCCGTTTGCCATTCCCATCTTCGTCAGCGTCGCCGGATTCATCTCCGCGACTGTCTGCCAACAGATCTTCGTTACGGGATCAGGCAGCTCCTGCAGCCACGGCTTGTTTGCGCCGCGTCCGTCGCCGAGGAGGGGATGGGGATAGACGTAGAGATACATCGAGCCGTGCGTCTGATCCATGGTTGTCGTCTGCACCGCCGGAAGCGCGCGCGCTTGCGGCGCATAACCGATCGAACCCGAGGTGAATCCCTTGGGCAGTGCGGCAGCAAGTGCGGTTGCGCCACCAGGAAAGCGGCCAATCAACCAGGTGCGGAAATCGGGATACTGATAGCTCGCAGCAGTCGCGGCCTCGGCTCGACCTACACTTATGAGAACGTCGGTTGTTGCACGCGTGTCGAAAACCGGGTCCATCGTCGGCTGCTGAAGCGACAGCACGCCGCGCATCGGCTCCGCGTCGCCCCACTGCTCCAGAAAATGATGATCGGGCAGGATGAGATCGGCGAGCTCGGTGGTCTCGTCCGGAACGGACGAGAAGCTCACCTTGTACGGCACCTTCTTCAATGCCGCTTCGAACCCGACTGACTTCGGCAGCGTGTACACCGGATTCGCGCCGCGAACCATGAGCAGCGAAACGCCGTTGGCGGACATTCTATGAGCAAGCGCGCGCATTTCTGCAGCGGTAGCGATCCCTTCGAAGCCGAGATAACCGCCGTTGCCCGCGGGCGCGCTGTTCAAGGTGGCGGCGATCGCACTAAGGTCCGAGCTGCCGGCGCCGGAGAGAACCATCGCGGGCTTCGCGGCCGCGAACTCGCGCGCGAGTGACTCGAGCGCTTTCTGCGGCGCGCCACTCTGCTGCGAGGCTTGCGCGGGGGACAGCGCACCACTGAGCATCTTCGCAATTGCAATCTCACCACCCGGACGGCAGTCGATCCACTGATCGGCGTTCAATCCGGTGAGTGATCTGCGCGGACCGACATAAATTAGGCGCGGCGCATTCTTGTAGTCCGCGCGTGCGTCGGCAAATGCGAGCTGCTGCGGAACTCCGGCGCCCCACCCGTCGAGAAAATCGGCGCCGAAGGAAACGATGAGCTTCGTTCCCTTGAAGTTGAGAACCGGCCACGCAGCTCCGCCGTTCTGCTTGTTCGCGGTGATGGCGGCGTGATCAGCCTCTGCGTCATAGCTGATGTGCGCTGGCATGCCGAGAGCGGCGAGCCAGGAATCGAGAAACAGGCCGAAGCTTCCCGCTTCGTGCTGGTTGATGAACACCGCGTTGCCGGCGGAGCCGTTTCTTCTCGTCTCGTTGATCTTCTCGGCGAACAGGCGCAGCGCTTCATCCCACTTGATCGCCTCGAGCTTGCCGCCGCGGCGAATCATCGGACCGCGGAAACGATCGGGATTGTATAGCCCCTGAAGCGACGCCTGACCGCGCGCGCAAAGCGCGCCCTGATTCACCGGATGATCGGGATTCCCCTCGAGCTTGATGGTGCGTCCATCGCGGGTCTCCGCGATGATGCCGCATCCGGTCGCGCACTCCCGGCAGGTCGTTGCGTAATAAGTCGAAACACCGGGAACCGTCTGATCGGGCGAAACGAGATACGGAATGAGCTTCTCGACTTTCTCCTGCCCGCAACCGAGCATCGCGGTGGCGGCACCGCCGGCGCCCAAAACTTTCAGGAAGTCGCGCCTTCTTACTCCGGTCGCTTCGGGCGCTTTGGCACCGCCGTTGTTATCAGCCGAGTCGATCATCTACTAGTAGTGGCAGGTGCTGCAGTCGTAGCGCGCCTTCAATGGCGGATTCGACTGTCCGATGTGACAGTTCACGCACCACCCCATGTTGAGCGAATTGGCCTGATATACCTGCTGCATGTTCTGGATCTGGCCGTGGCAAGTCTGGCATTGCACGCCCGCGTTCACGTGGCGCATGTGCGGGAAGTGGACGTACTCCGGGAGCTTGTGAATGCGAATCCAGGGAACCGGCTGCTTGTTGTTCCAAAAGCCGGCGAGTTTCTTGATTTCTGCTTTCCCGGCGTCGGTGGTTCCGGGGACAATGTTGTGACAGCCCATGCATGTGCCGACCGCAGGCAGTCCGGGGTCTGGCGATTTGTTCGCCGAGTAGTGGCAGTACAGGCAGTTCATCTTCAGAGTGCCGGCGTGCACCGTATGCGGGAAGCGCACGGGCTGTTCGGGTCCCCAACCTTGGGAAGATGACGCGCCGCTGTAAGCGGAAAGCATCGTCGCGAAAGCCGCGATGCAAATAAAACCGGGCAGAGCCAGCCATCTGCTTCGCAGGTTCATCCGCGCGTAAGTCGTTGGAAAGTGGAAGAGTTTACTCGGCTTTGTGAACAAATTCACAAGCCTTTTCACGAGCGAAAAATGCCGGTGACGAGTGTCACACGCAAGGTGCCGCGGTCAGGGATTTTTTCGCTCGAATTTTCTTCCGGCAATGCGTTCCACCGTACGCTGAATCTCGATGAAGATGGCGCGGAGGAGTGCGATTTCCCTGCCGTCGGGCCGGGCGCGAAAGAAGATCGTGCGCAGCGAGCGCATGATGTGCTCGTGATAGCGCGTCTTGAAAAAATCGACAGCGTACAGCCCCGCCTCTGCATCCTTGAAGAGCTCTTCGAATTCCTTCACCGTCGCAGGAGGCGCGTGCTTGCGGGGAGGCGCCAGTGTCCGTGTAGCATCGGCCGCCGCAACGTGCAGCTCGTAGATGCCGAGGAGGACTGCCTGCGCAAGATTCAGCGAGGCGTGCGCTGTCGTCGGAATGGTGACGACAATCTGAGCGCGGTCCAGCGCCTCATTCGGCAACCCTCTATCCTCCCGCCCGAATAGAAGAGCGATGTCGCCGTCCTCCGTTCGGTCGAGAAGATCTGCGGCTGCTTCCCGCGGCGTTACTACATCACGCTTTGCCGCGCGCCGCCGGGCAGTGAATCCCGCCACCGCGATGCAGCCGTCGAGCGCCTCATCGAGATCCGCGCAGCGCTTGATGTTGGAAATGATCTCGACTGTATCGTGCGCGATTCCTTCGAGCCGGTAGGCATCGTATTCGACGGGGCGCACGAGGTAGAGCCGAGCGAACCCCATGTTCTTCATCGCTCTGATGGTGCCGGCAATGTTGACGGGGTCCTGGGGTTCGTAGAGGACGACGCGGAATTTAGAGAGAAGCGACGCGGGCATCGGGGAAAGGAAAGTTGCCTGGGCAGTTGTGGCAACTGTAGCGCAAACCGAACGCGCTCCGCGTTCCCCGCAGAAAACGTTGCCCGCTGCGGGTTCACGACGGGAACCCGACGTGGCTTCCAAGTGTTTGCCAGCATTCGATTCACAGGCCACCGGCAACGTTCGTTACCGGGAACCGGGAACGCGTTCAGTTGCAGTTCTCTCGAAGCGTAAGCGCGCCCTGAAGCACTGCTTAAAGAAAAAAGCCCCACCACTCTCGCGGCGGGGCCTTTCC
>JACDDT010000166.1 GCA_013816855.1 Gemmatimonadaceae bacterium | reverse complement strand
GTCATCCTCGGTTTCGCCGATCTGATGACCTCGGACATCTCGCCTGCCAGCGAGCACGGCAACGATCTGGCCGAAATCATCAAAGCTGCCCAGCGGGCATCGGGACTAACGAAGCAGCTGCTTGCGTTCAGCCGCCAGCAAGTCCTGAACGCAGCGCATGTGGATGTAAACCGGCTTATCTCCGAGATGATAGGGATGCTCGAGCGACTAATCGGCGAGGACATCAAAATTGTCGTCAAGCTGCATTCGGAAGTTCCCCACGCCCTCGTGGACAACGGTCAGCTCGAGCAGGTTGTGATGAATCTTGTCGTCAATGCGCGTGACGCCATGCCCACCGGTGGGGTCATCACCATCGAAACCGGTACCGTCGCGCCCGCAGCAGAATCGCGTCGCCGTGATGATTCCCGAGAGAGTTACGTCACGCTCTCCGTAACGGACACCGGCGAGGGGATGTCGAAGGAAACCGAGCGGCGGCTCTTCGAGCCGTTCTTCACTACTAAAGCTTCAGGCAAGGGGACCGGGCTCGGTCTTTCCACTACATACGGGATCGTCAAACAGAGCAAGGGCTACATCGAAGTAGCGACGGAGTTAGGCAAAGGAACGACCTTCAAGGTTTTCTTGCCAATTGCGGAGACTCTCGCACAGGCAGTACTTGCAACAGCGGAGCGACATAAGAACGCTGAGCTCGCCAGCGGAACGATTCTGCTCGTCGACGACGAAGCCGGTGTGCGGCAGCTCGCGCAGCGCATTCTGGAAAAAGCAGGCTACCGGGTCCTGGAAGCAGCGAATGGCGACGATGCGACGTTCGCCTACGCGCAGAACAAAGATTCCATTGACCTCGTCGTCACCGACATGATTATGCCGGTGTGCGGCGGGCCGGAACTCGTTCGACGCCTGCGCTCGCACAACCCTTTGCTTCGGGTGCTTTACATGTCCGGATACAGCGAAGACTCGGATGAGGAACAGGCAGCAAGGGACAGCGGCTCTCCATTCGTTCAGAAGCCCTTTACCGCCACCGAGCTTGTGGCCCGGGTAGGTGAGGCACTGGCCGCATCGTGAACACAGGCGAATTTCCAGCCGTAGACATTAAGCCGGCGCTTAAACGGACCGACGCAGAGCATCGTGAATTCGCTCGGCAGCTCGCGGTCGAAAAGGCACGCCTCATAGCTGCTCAGGCGGTGGCGAAGGTCGGGAGCTGGGAGAACGACCTCGTGGCATACGCACTGACGTGGTCGGACGAAACCCACCGTATTTTCGGCACCAAACCCGCAACTTTTACCCCGACGCACGCAGGCTTCCTCGACCTCGTACATCCGGAAGACCGCGCGAAGGTGGAAGCTGCGTTCAAGGCCTCGATCGGAACTCGTGGAACTCATGCCGTAACCCACCGGGTGATTCTGCCGAACGGCGGAATCCGCTTCGTGGAGGAGCGATGGGCCGCATTTTCGGACGACCACGGCATCCCGTTGAGAGCGGTGGGAACAGCACAGGACATAACAGACCGAACTCTGTCAGAACGCGCACTGCGTGATAGCGAGGAGAGATTCGCTAGCGCATTCGAGCACGCGCCAATTGGAGTGGCGCTTGTCTCGCTCGACGGGCGCTGGCTGATGGTGAACAAGGCTCTGTGCGATATGCTAGGCTTCACGAAAGTGGACCTGCTTCGGCGAACCGTCCAGGACGTCACTCATCCGGATGACCTGGAGGTAACGAGGCAGCATCTCGGCCGGACCTCAGTCGGCTCACTGCCGTTTCGCCTCCGGAAACGCTACAAACATGCGCTCGGGCACACGATCACAGCCGAGTTGACAGCCACTGTCGTGCACAACCCAAGTGGCGAGCCGTCTTACTTCGTGTCCCAGATCCAGGACATCACCGAGCGCGAGAGGAATGAGTCGGCACTGAGAGTTCAGGCGCAAATGCTGGACTCCGTCGGACAGGCCGTGATTTCCACTGACGCGCAAGGCGCGATCACGTATGTCAATCATTTCGCTGAAAATCTTTATGGCTGGCCCGCCGCGGAGATGATCGGGAGAAACATCATCGACACCATCGCACCAAAAAGCTCGCGCGCACAAGCGGAAGAGATATGG
>JACDDT010000165.1 GCA_013816855.1 Gemmatimonadaceae bacterium | reverse complement strand
GCGGAGCCGGATATTTCGGTATCGGTTGCGGGCTTCGGCCCTGGGTTTCGGTCGTCTCCTTTCAGCGGACTGGTGTTGGTGGCCGCGAAAGCTCGGTGGTGGTCGTCGTGATGAGCGCGAAGAAGCAGTCGCTCATCAACGTTTTCCAGGGCGCAGCGCGGCGCTCGTCGGAGCGCTGTGTGACGCTGCGGAAGAGCGAAAGCAGGGTGTAAGCAATGCGGCGCAAGATCGCGACGACCAGAGCTGCGCGGGGATTGGCTTCGATCCAAGGGTGGTCGTCCTCGGCGAAGGCGGTGTCGAGAATCTGGTGAGACGTCTCGACACCCCAGTGCTTTCGAGCCACGAGGAGCCAATGCTGAGTGGTGAGGCGGTCGCGCGGTAAGCTCGAGATGAGATAGCGCTCGTCTTCGCTCCTCAGCTCACCGGTCTCACCATCGAACGCCTGGGTTTGGATGCGCAGCACGGTGCGCAGGTGGGGCCAGCCGTCGAGCTCGACGGTGGCGTGGCCGATGAAGAGCCTGCGCACGACCTTTTGGCCGCGCTCGACGTCTTCGGTCGTCGCGTCTGCTGCTGCTGTCAGCCTAGCCCCGAGCCAGCGTTTGGCGTCTTCGAATAGCGTGGGCTGTGAGGCCGTCAAACCAAACAGGTAGTGCAGGTCGCGTGCTCGCACGAGGGACGCATTGAGCGCCGAGCAGGCACCGGCATCGTACGTAATGAGCTGAAACAGGCCCCGATAAGCATCGCAAAGCGAATCGAGCGCGGACTCGAAAGTGCCCATTTCGTTGGTAAAGTCGAGCACGGGCGTCACGTCGATGATGGGCCGCGCCGAACAAGACGTCAGCGTCGCCGTCACGCTTCGGACGACGCCTAAGAGTGCAGCGTCTTCGCCGTGAGTCTGGCGCTGGGCATACCAGTCGTCAGAAGCGGGGATGCTAAATCCCTTGCCATCGAGCGACACGACACCGAACGGCAGCTCATCCGGCTCGAGCGATTTTCTGCGCTGGGCTTGCCGAACGAGCGCGTGCAGCGCTGGCATCAGCCGCCAGGGCTCGACCGTGCACAGCGCGCTGCGCAACGTGGTGTCGGGCAATCGGCGCTGCACGCCGAGCAGGCCCCGCACCGGGCGGCTAAGCCGAGTGCTCAAGGTTTCCACATCAGCGAGACTCTTGCTGCCAGCCAACATGCCTCCGACGACCGCCCGGAGCAGCGAGCCCAGTCGCCAGCGCTTGCCGCGGTCGTCGCGTCCGTCCTCGACCTCGCCGAACCCCGCCTCGTCGAGGCGCTTAGAAAGCATGCCAAAAATCCGTCGATTCATGCGTGTATCCATCGCTCACTCCTTTTGCGTTGCAGCGCGCAGCAGCGGCGGACAATCTCGCTTCGGCCTTGCGCTGTTGGTTTCGCGTGTCTGTCCTGTCTTGCAACTCGAACAGATCGCGCCGCCGAGCAGAATGCGAGGCTTTTCTTCGGCTCGAGCGGGCCTAGCGGATGAGCCGACTCAAGAGATTCTTGAGCCGCACGCCGAGCACCAAGACCTCGTGCACGTGCGCGGGCGAGCAGGCGCCCAGCATGCCGGCCACTTCGACGGCCGCGCAGCATTCGCAGCCCTCAGCCAGCGCGATGGCGTAGGCGCGGCTCTTGTCCGCGAGCGTTTGCCGAGCCGCACCCTCCGCGGTGTTGAGCACCGCGCTCTTGGCGCTCTTGCGAGCTTGCTGCCGAAGCTCCGCGTCGTTGATGCGGATGCGCGCCACCAGCTGCAGCAACTCTGCCGCGACTTGGAAGGCAATCAGCTTGTGATGAGGAAGTTGGAGGGCCTGCTTGTCTTGGGGACTCATGCCCCCCTACGCGCAGCCGGTGTGCCAGCGCCCCACCGTTTGGCTCCGCATAACCCGGCGCTGGCGCACCGGGTGCGCGCTCTCGGCATGAGTCCCCAAGACAAGCAGGCCCGAGCCGACCGAAACCGCTGCCGCGTCCGAAGCCGCTGCCGTTTGCGAATTTGTGCATTCCCGAAGCCGCTGCCCCAGCCGAACCCCATCCCGCTGCCGATCAGCCGATCCCGACCCCGAACCCGGCCCGATCACTAATCAAGGCTGAGGCAAGCCGTGCGGTGTCGAAC
>JACDDT010000164.1 GCA_013816855.1 Gemmatimonadaceae bacterium | reverse complement strand
AATGCCTGGGCTTTCGGCAAATCGTTGAGTATCCACTGCCCTTGAATCGTGCTCTGCACTTCAGAGGCGGTGCGCACAGGCGGTAGATAGGGCTCGATCGAATTCAGATTGTCGCCTCGCGACGCGCCCGCAGCTCCCGCGCTCACGACACCCAGAGTAAGCAACCCGGCTATCGCGTATCCGAGTGAACGACCGCGAATCGCCCGAATCAACAGGTAGAGGACGATCGCGCCTGCGAGGACTGCCCAGGAAACGATCACCACTTGCCTCGTGACCACACCCCAGTTCGAGACGACGTCCGCGTTTGCGACGAACTTTATAGCTGCAGCGATCTCGACAATCCCAACGCATACTCGCAGCGAGTGGATCCAATCCCCCGCCTTCGGCAGACGCTGGAGCAGGCGCGGGGCCCGCGCGAGCAGATAAAACGGAAGGGCAAAGGCCGCTGAGAATAAAAGCATTCCCGTAAAAGGCAGTGGCCAATCGCCGCGCGCAGCCATGACGAGGAGAGAGCCCACGAAGGGCGCGGTGCACGTGAGCGAAGTGAATGCGAAGACAGCACCGAGCAAAGCGGCGCCGCTCGCGGACCTCGCATTGGTGTCGTGTGTCGATTTCACCGCACGCGTCATCCACGACGAAGGAAGCGGGAGCTCGAATACTCCGAAAAGATTCAGCGCAAAGAGCAGGAAGATCGCGGCGAGAGCGAGGTTAACTCTTGGATCGGCAGCGAATCGGTTCACGCTCGATGCGCCGAACACGACGGCGATAACCAAACCGAGAATGGTAAAACTCGAGATTATCCCAAATGCGAACCATCCCGCGCGTGACGGCGAGGGATGCTCGCTGCTGCCCTTCCCGAAATACGCCAGCGTAACTGGCAGCATCGGGAAAACGCACGGGGTGAGAAATGCGAGGATTCCCCCTACTACGGCGACGGCGAAGAAATCGCCGCTCATTTACTTCCCGCCCGACTGTTTAATCAGAGCGGTTAGCGTTTCCTTCCGTGGCGGGAGACAGAGCTTGTCGCTGCACGCCATGTAACGAACGATTACCTTGAGCTCCGTATCGCCGGGTGCTAAGGGCTTCGTCCAGCGAACCGGGACGACGAAAATTGCCTCGCCCGAGTACACTTCGGTGTTCGTCCGGAACTCGGCATCGTATTTATTCTCCGGCTTTGGACCGCTCACAGGGCCGAGCGAAAACCCGGGCGCTTTCTCAAGTGCGAACGTCAGGGGCTTCGGTCCGCCCGGCTTTTGAGTCATCGAGTAGATGTGCCAGCCCGGGATGAGCGAAGCGCGCACGCGAACCGAGGCGGTGCCAGGTGATCGGGTACGAACAACTGTCGCTGGTGCGGACCACGTGACGACCACCGGCGTGGTGAGCGCTAGAAGAAACGGGAGAGCGGCGAAGAACCCGAGTCGCTTCATAGGGACAATATACGCGAGCCAGCTAGTGCCTAATGGTATCCTTCAGGACCTTCGCCGGTGCGGGCGCGGTCCTGGGCGCCATCATCGGATCGAGCACAGCGGGCCTGTCTTTTAGGTTCGCGACCGGCTTTACGCTCGACGCAACCGTCGGCTTTGCGACCGGGTTGTGAGTGGCTTTACGTGCGGATTTATGGGCGTGACGCTTATGCTTGGCCTTCTTGGCTTTCGCCATCGGCTTCGGCGCGGTCGTCGCCACCGACGGAGACTTGCGCGGGGTCGCGTCGACAGCCTTGTCGTCATATCCGGTCATAGGCGTCACCTTGTCGCTAGTGGCGTCACTGCATCCCCGGCAGTTCGATGTGTTAACAGGGGTAGGATTGACCGTCTTCGGCGGAAGCGGCGCCTGCTGCGCCCCGGCTGCGGATGCCGTCACAATGAGTATTACCGCTGTCGAGATTGAAGTACGAATCATAGAGCCGCTCCAAGAGGGTTAATCGTCACAAGGGATGATACCCTGTGCGCGCGAATAGGGTCACTGCGAAGAGACGGGCACCGTCCGTGACCACTGAGCTGTACCCGGTTTCGTAGACACGTGGTTTAAGCTACCTGTCCCTTCTGCTCGTATTCGCTGGGGCTCAAGTAGTCGAGCGTTGAGTGCCTCCTCCGTGGATTGTAAAAGCGTTCGATGTA
>JACDDT010000073.1 GCA_013816855.1 Gemmatimonadaceae bacterium | reverse complement strand
TGGATCCGCGCTACTACTCGGTGAGGTATCTCCGCGCGTGGCAGCTCCAGTCCGCACTCACTGCATTTCTGGATGAAAAATTCAACGATGACTGGCATCGCAATCCCGCCGCCGGCCCGTGGATCGTAGGAGATCTTTTCGCGATCGGGCAGCGTGATACGGCGGACGAAATTGCCGGCCGCATCGGTGCCTCTCTCTCATTCGCGCCACTGATCAAAAAGATCGAGGGAATGCTTGCCGTCTGATTGGACCGCTGGAGACGAGACCGCTGCGCTGTTGCAGCAGCTCATTCGCTTCAACACGACCAATCCGCCGGGCGACGAGAAGGAATGCGCTGAGTTTCTGGTAAAGCTCTTCACGGATGCCGGTATCGAGTCGCGAACCTACGAGTCGCGCCCTGGTAGAGCGCAGGTGTACGCCCGGATCAAGGGGAGCGGGGATAAACGCCCGGTCATGCTCCTCGCGCATATGGATGTTGTCGGAGTGGAGCGGGACCGTTGGTCGTGCGACCCGTTTGAAGGCGTAATTAGAGATGGTTATCTCTATGGCCGCGGGGCGATCGACGATAAGGGGATGCTCGCCGCAAATGCGATGGCGATGATTCTTCTCAATCGGGCGATTCAGACGGAAAGGAGAACGCTTTCGCGCGACGTGGTTTTTGTCGCGACCGCTGACGAAGAAGCGGGCGGTGAGTGGGGGATGGGGTGGATGGTTAAGAATCATCCCGAGCTGCTCGACGCCGAGTTCGCACTCAACGAAGGGGGCCGCACCCGCGTCATCGCGGGCGGGCGGCGCTACCTCGCCATTCAAAGCGCGGAAAAGATCTCGCACGGGGTGAGGCTGAGTGCGCGCGGCACCGCGGGACACTCCGCGGTTCCGCTTCCCGATAACGCTATCTTCGCGCTCGCCCGCGCGACCGCCCGTCTCGCCGACCACATCGAGCCAGTCCATCTAACCCCGATTACGAGGAGTTTCTTTGCCGGTCTCGCTGCCGTCTGGCCGGACGCCGGGGAAGCCTCGGCGATGCGAGACATTGCATCGGGCGACACGGGTCTGGTAGAGAAAGCGGCCACGGTTCTTTCCCGCACGCCCGTTTTCAATGCAGTTCTTCGGGCGGGGATTTCCCCGACGATACTGGAGGGCGGGATTCGCAACAACGTCATTCCTGCGAGCGCGGGTGTAGTGCTGAATGTTCGCACGATTCCCGGGCAGCCGATCGACGACGTCATTGCCAGAATCAAAAGCGCCATCGCCGACGACAAGATCGAGATCGAAGTCACCGGCAGTGGTGAAGAGGCGCCCGCCTCCGATGCGGACTCCGAAATGTTCACTGCGCTTGCGAATGCGGCGCGGTCGCTCGATCCGGAGATAACCGTCGTTCCTTACCAGAGCAACGGCGTCACAGACAGCGCACGGCTGCGAATCCTTGGGATCAACGCTTACGGAATTCTCCCGTTCCCAATGGAGCAGGCGGATGAAGAGCGCATGCACGGCCACGACGAGCGCATTCCGGTCGCATCTCTGCATTTCGGAACCCGCCTCATTTACGAAACACTCGTGGCAATTACGAAGTAGCGTTTCGGCTGCTTGTAGGCACGGTTCCCGCTCTCTAGATTCACGAACCAACCCAATCGAATAACATGGCGCAGCGCGATAGAACTCTTCAGGAAACGACAACGTCAATGAGCCCCGCTGATACCCTGGCGGCGGCTAAGCGTTTTTTCGCGGTGGAAAACCGCTCGTACGCTGCGTACCCGGAGCAGGAAGGGCCTAACTATCTCACGCTGCGCGGAATGGGCGGGGAAGAGATTGTGGTGAGCGCTTCCCAAGGGGACGGCGGGACACGCGTCTCAGGTTCCACCTATTTGTTCGACCAGCAAGTAGCGCGGTTCCTCTCCACCCTTCCTCCGGCGGGCGCATGACTGCTTTTGTCAGTGACCTCCGCGCCAGGAAAGAGCCGCTGGTTGTCGGGGAGAAAACGGACAGCATGTTCCGCATCCGCGCGCAGGTGCTCGAAGCTTGGGACGCGATTCGCATCGACGCGAATCCTTCACAGCCCGTTAGCGCCGTCAAACTTCGCGCGCTCGAAGAACTGTATCCCGAAGCGCCTTCCGCGGATGAATTCGTAGTGAAGCTTCACGGATTCGAGGTTCTCGATGAGAACGTCTCGCTCGCGGACGCGGGCGTTAAAAACGGCTCCATCCTCCTCATCGCCGACCGTCGCCGTCGGCCGGTGTCCTAACGGTTCAGCAAAGTGACGCGACGGGCGCGAGCCGCCCCGCGTTCATCTCCAATAGCGACTGCGGCCGCCACGACACCGGGTGGGGCCACTACGAGCACGTAGGTCGGCTCCGCGCGATCACACGCGCTTTGCGCGACGTCCCCGAGCTTTTCCACCAGGTTGAGCACCTCGAGGGGCGCCACGCGACGATCGAAGATCTCGCCCTCGTTCACGACGAATCGTATGTGCGGTCCATCGAAGCTATTTCCGCTTCCGGCGGCGGACAACTCGATACGGACACTGTCGCGAGCGAAGGGAGCTGGCTCGCAGCGACTGCGGCCGCCGGATGCGTGCTCGACGGCGTGGATTACGCGGTGTCGGGAGCGCACAAGCGAAGCTTTTGCGCGGTGCGTCCGCCGGGGCATCACGCGCTGCGTAGCCGCGCGATGGGCTTCTGTATCTTCGGCAGCGTCGCGTGCGCTGCTCATTACGCGCGGCAAAGACACGGTCTCAAACGGGTTCTCATCCTCGACTGGGACGTGCATCACGGCAACGGAACGCAAGCGCTCGTCGAGAACGAGCCCGACATTCATTTCGTCTCGATGCACCGGTGGCCCTGGTATCCCGGGACCGGTGCCGCCGAAGATCGCGGCCCTCACGAAAGTGTTTGGAACGTGCCAATGCCGCCCGCTCTGCCCGCATCGGATTACCTGAGCGCGCTCGACAGAGCAATCGATTCCGCCACGAAATCCTTCGTACCGGACATAATTCTCGTGTCATCTGGCTTCGATTCGCTCGCCGGCGATCCAATCGGTGGTTTCACGCTCGAGATGGACGACGTCGAAGTTCTGACGCGGTCGCTCGCCGCGCGCGCGGACGCGTGGTGCGAAGGGCGGCTCGTGAGTGCCCTCGAGGGGGGCTACCTGCCTGAGCGCCTCGGTGAAGGCGCGGTTCGTCATCTGGCCGCTCTCGCCTGACAACGGCTATCTTGAATCATGGCTACGACGAGCGGTTTGCGGTTATTTGGAGTCGCCGAGCTGGAGAACGGGCTCGCCGATTTACTTCCCGATGGCACCACGGTCGTACAGCATCGGGGACTCGGCGCCGTCGTCGAGCCCGCCAATTATTCGAAGTCCAAGCTCGAGGAAGCTGAGCTCGCGCGCTACGCCGCCGTGGTCGAGGAGACGTTCAAGCACACGACGATTCTGCCCGCGCCCCCCGGCACTGTCTTCGAATCGCACGGGACTTTAGCTCACTGGCTCGAGCTGCATTACTTCACGCTCACCCAGGCAATGGGCGTCGTCGAAGGAAACGTCGCGGCACGAGTCAGCATCGGCGCCGGTGCAGAGGTGAAGGAAGCAGATGCCACGAAAAGCTTCCAGGCGCTCGGCGCGGAAGCGCTTAGGCTATTCCGTGGTCATGCAGCGGCGACCGTGGTCATTCCAGTTACGGAGGACGACGGTAAAGAAGGCGTCGTTGCGCGCGCGACTTTCCTTATTCCGTCGGAGAAATGGGAAGCCTTTCAAAGCGCGGTTTCGCAGGAGGGAACTCGCCAACCCGCTTTGAACGTGCAGCTCACCGGTCCCTGGCCTCCTTATGATTTTGTAAGGATGCAGTTCGGCGGCTGACGATGTTCTGTCCCGATTGCGGGAGCTGGAATCGCGGGTCTGCCGGCCGCTGCGTGCGCTGCGGAATTCCGCTGCCTTCCGTGACGCAAAGAGAGCAGGCTCAGCCGGACCCGGCAGTCACCCAGCTGCGAAGCGTTCTTGGCGCGCGATACCGGGTGATGCATCGTGTCGGTGAAGGTGGAATGGCGAACGTCTTCTACGGAGTGCAGGCGAGCCTCGACTCGCCGGTCGTCATTAAGGTGCTCCACTCCCATCTCGCCCGCGACGCAGAGATGCGTGAGCGATTCAAGCGCGAGGCGGAGTCCGCAGCGAAGTTATTTCATCCGCACATATGCCCCATTCTGGATTTCGGGATCGTCGACGATGTCATCTTCATCGTCATGCCGTATCTCGCGCGCGGAACGCTGAACGACCGAATCGGAGGTCATCGATCACTGACCTCGGAAGCGACCGCCGCCATTACCGCGCAGGTTTCAGCGGGACTCGATTACGCGCACCGCAGGGGACTTGTCCACCGCGACATAAAGCCGGACAACATCCTTTTCGACGAAGACGAGAACGCCATCATCACTGATTTCGGAATCGCTACCGCTCATTTCCGGAGCAGGGTAACGGGCAGCGGAAATGTGATGGGCACTCCACACTACATGTCGCCGGAGCAGGCGCGCGGTAAGCTGCTGGACGGACGAAGCGATCTGTACGCACTCGGTGTCGTGATGTACGAAGCCCTGCTCGGTTTCCCTCCGTTCGACGGAGCCGACATTTATTCCATCAGCTACAAGCACGTCACCGAGATGGCGGTCCCGCCCGAGGAGGTCGATTCGCGCATTCCTTCAGCCCTCTCCGCGATAGTTATGAAGTGCCTAGAGAAAAAAGCCTCGGCGCGCTATCAGCGCGGTAACGATCTCGCCGATGCGCTGATCGGATTTCTCGGCGCCTCTGCGGCGCCGGGCGAGTTCCGCAAAGCGAAGACGGCGCGCACGATTACGACACACGCGGGAGTTTGAGCGTGAAGCTCAGGCACGAGATCATCGATCTCCATCCCGTACATCCGTTCGTCATTGCGCGGGGCGGCTATCGTCAGCATCACAACGTCGTAGTGATTCTCTCCGACGGCGACGGCGTAGAAGGTTGGGGGGAAGCGGCTCCGAACAAGTATTACGGCGAGTCCGAAGAGAGTGTCGTGGCCGCGCTACCCGCGTTTGCACGCGTCCTGGAGAACGCCGATCCGTTTGCGCTCGAAGAGTGTGAAGCGCGGGTCGGCGAAACGATTTCGGCGAACAACAGCGCAAAAGCGGCGGTCAGCGCCGCGCTTCACGACCTCGCCGGCAAGAAGCTCGGCGTTCCCGTCCATCGCCTCTGGGGACTGAGCGCGGACAAATGTCCGCTCTCGAGCTTTACCATCGCCATCGCGGAGAGCGACGTCCTCGCCGAGCGCGTGCGGGAAGCAGCAGAGTATCCCGTCCTGAAGATCAAGCTCGGGACAGACCGCGATCGTGAGATCGTGCGCATTGTGCGCGGCGCCGCGCCAGACAAACGCCTTCGTGTCGATGCCAACGCTGCGTGGACACCTGACGATGCGGCGCGGATGATCGACTTTCTCGTCGAGATGAATGTCGAGATGCTCGAGCAGCCGGTGGCGCGGGAAGACCTCGATGGCCTTCGCTTCGTCCGCGAGAGGTCTCCGATACCCGTGTTTGCCGACGAGTCGTGTCTGATCGCCGCCGACATCCCGCGCCTCGCCGGAGCCGTCGACGGCATCAACATCAAGCTCGCGAAATGCGGAGGGCTCCGCGAAGCGCTTCGTATGATACACGTCGCGCGCGCCCACGAGATGGGGGTGATGGCCGGATGCATGATCGAGAGCTCGCTCGGCATCTCGGCTATCGCGCAGCTGGCTCCTTTGTTGGATACCGCGGACTTCGACGGGGCGGCTTTACTCTCCGACGACCCGTACCGCGGCGCGACGATTTCAAGCGGGCAAATATCGCTGAGCCAGCTTCCCGGGCTTGGCGTCACGGCAGCCCACGCGACCTCACGTGCAGCAGCGGGCGCACGTGGATGAGATTCTCGGCGCGCTCGCCGAAGTCGCGCTGCCGCTGCCGGTCTTTCAAACATTCACATACGCGTTCGATGAGAGTTCTGCCGATCGCGTAAGCGTCGGATCCCGCGTAGTTGTTCCCGTCCGAAACAAGCGGCAGATCGGAATTTGCGTCGGACCCGGGGAGGAGAAGGCTCTTCGCCGGGCACCGAAAAAAATTCTCAGTGCCCCTGACGCCGAGCCTGCAGTAGGCCCCAGGCTGCTTGAGCTCTGCCGGTGGATTTCAGAGTACTATGTCGTTCCGCTCGGCGTGGTGCTGCGCACTGCACTCCCTGTTCTCCTCACGGGCGCAGAGAATCCACATCCCACTCGAAAGACCCGCCGGGTCGTGAAGCTGACGCCGCCTGCCGAAGATCAGTCTCTCCTCGAGCGGGATAAGCTGTTCGGCCGTGCGAAGCAGCAGCGCGCCGCATACGAGATGCTCGAATCCCTCGGTGGGGAGAGTACCGTCGAGCACCTTCAGTCCCAGCTCGAGTTTTCTCCGTCAGTGCTTGCCGCGCTCGCCAGACGCGGGCTCGTGGTGATAGGTGAGGAGGAAGTCGAAAGAGATCCGTTCCTCACACGCGCTTTGCAGGCGCCGGCGGGAGTGACGCCGACGAAAGCGCAAAGTGACTCAATTGACACGATTCGTTCCGGACGGCCCGGCGAAGTGTTTCTGCTTCACGGCGTCACTGGAAGCGGAAAGACGCTGGTGTACATCGAGGTGCTGCGCCGGGTCGTTCTCGAGGAAGGGAAGACCGCCATCGTCCTCGTACCCGAAATTGCGCTCACGCCACAAACGGTCGACCGGTTCCGCGCCGTGTTCGGCGACAGCATCGCCGTTCTTCACTCTGCGCTCAGTGACGGCGAGAGATATGATGCGTGGCTCGCTCTCAAGCGCGGAGACAAGAAAATCGCAGTTGGCGCGAGATCGGCGATCTTCGCACCGCTCGAGAATCTCGGCGCGATCATTGTGGACGAGGAGCACGAGTCGAGCTACAAGCAGGGTGAGACGCCGAGGTACCACGCGAGAGAGGTGGCGGTCGTGCGCGCGGGATTGGAAGGGGCCGTGACGATACTCGGAAGTGCGACGCCGTCGTTGGAGAGCTGGAGCAACGCGCAGGCCGGGAAGTTCACACTGCTGCAGCTTCCAGAACGCGTTGCGGGAAACCGCATGCCCGAAGTCGAGGTTGTTGACCTGCGTCGCGGCGAACGGCCGGGCGACGCCCTCACGGGGATCGTGGAGTACGACAGCATCGTTCGCGAGCCGCTCGATGCAGCGCTCATGTCACGGCTCGCACGCGGAGAGCAAAGCATTCTGCTCCTCAACCGGCGCGGGTATTCGTCGTTCCTACAATGCGGTGATTGCGGTGCGGTCGCGACGTGTCCGCATTGCAGCATTACCCTCACCCACCACCGCGCTCCCGAGCGGCTCATCTGCCATTATTGTTTGCACCGCGACACTCCACCGGAGAGATGCGCGGAGTGCGGAGGGCAGACCATCAAACAGCGCGGTGTCGGCACGCAGCAGCTCGAGCGCGTGCTCGGTGAAAGATTTCCCGACGCACGCATCGCACGAATGGACGTCGACACGACGAGCGGGAAGTGGGCGCATACGCGCATCCTCGATCGCGTCGCTGCGGGCGAGATCGACATCCTCCTCGGTACGCAGATGATAGCCAAGGGACTCGATTTTCCAAAAGTCACCCTCGTCGGCGTCGTCGATGCGGATGTCGGCATCAATCTTCCCGATTTTCGCGCCTCTGAGCGCGCATTTCAGCTTATCGCACAGGTTGCGGGACGCGCCGGACGCGGACCGAAGGGCGGGGCGGTCATCATTCAGACGCGGGTTCCGAAACATCACGCCGTGGTTCACGCCATCACGCACGATTATGAATCGTTCGCAAAGGAAGAAATCGAATCGCGCGAGAGCCCGCCTTATCCTCCCCATCTCCGGCTCGCGAACATCATATTCAGCGGGACCGTCGAGGCGGCTACGGCCGATCTCGCGATCGGTGCCAAGGATTGGCTGGAGCGGTTGATAGAGCAAAGGGCCCCCGGGAAGATTGTTCTCGTAGGCGCTGCCCCGTGCGCGATCGAGAAAATCAAAAACCGTTTCCGCTGGCACCTCGTGATGAAATCGGACACGCCTGCGGAGCTCACACGTGTGGGCCGTTACTTTGTGGAGCGATTCGAGACGCCTTCGGCTGCTCAGCTCCGTATCACACTCGACAGGGACCCGGTTTCGCTATTGTAGCGCGTGACGCCCGCTCGCAGCACATTCCACTCATCCACTTGCCCCAAAAATCTTGATCGAAACAACCGAACGATTTCTGAAGGACATCGCCAACCGCATTGGCCTTCATTCGGTCGATGAGGTGCGGCTCTTCCCGCCAATGAGACAGGGCGGTGTCGAGACGTGCGTCGCCGTCGTCGCCGCCACTCCGCTCGGTCCGGAGCATCTCGATCATCACAGTCCCGACGAGCCGCCCGAAGCGCTCGTGGAGAGCACCGGCGAAGAGTATCTACCCATCGAGGAAGAGGACCGTGAGATCGTTGTTCACCGGCATACGGTTTTCACAGCGCGCTACCGTCACACGCTCAAGGGGATGGATCGCGGCAAGTGGGAGGTTGACGTTCAAGCCGAGGCCGATGCGCCGCTCGTTACGATAGACGCCGTGGTAAAAGGAGTGATCAAGAGATCAGGCGAGCCATTCGAGCCGGAAAAGATTTCTGGTACGGCGTTTCGCGCGATCGTCGGGACCGCCGCCGTCACCTCTTAGCCGTTCTCCGCATAACGCAGCATCACCGCGCTATGAATGTCGCGCGCATTTTGAAGGACGGCGTCCTCTAGCCGCAGCTCCTGCGGCGCAAGAATGAACGGCCGCACCTGATCGCCGCCCGCCGAGCCGTGCGCCCCGACCTGGTCGTCAAATGAGATAATCTCGTTGCCGTCGTATTCTCCGAACAGAACACAGTCTCCCGCATTCTGCTGACGCACGAGCGCTTCGATGGCGGCGAGCGTTTCGCGAT
>JACDDT010000163.1 GCA_013816855.1 Gemmatimonadaceae bacterium | reverse complement strand
GTACCTGCGTCGTCGGCGCTGGCTCGCGATTCAATTTCTGCTTGCCGGTTCCGCCCTGGGCATCGCGATCGCTCTCCTCTTGCCAAGCAAATTCATCGCACATGCGACTTTTTATTCGGAGGGAAAATCGAGCGCTCCCGATTTGTCGGCGCTCAGCGGCGGGATGGGGGGTATCGGCGCGTTGATGGCGCTCGCCGGCGGCGGCGGTGGAAGCCAGACGGCGTTTTTCGTGGACCTTCTCAAATCACAAGCGTTCTACGATAGTCTCGCCGCCTCGGTGATCCCGGTTTCACCCGATGGAAAGCGAATGACGATAAAAGCGTACGTCATCAAGCGCGCCGACAACGATACGATCCGTCGGTGGAAGGCGCGCAAAGCTCTGAAGAAGATGATTCTCGTTGAGACCGAGCCCGCTGGACTCGTTGTCTTAAGTGTCGAGGCGAAATCACCAATCGCGGCGGCGGCAATAGCGAACCGTGCCGTCGATATCATTGATGACCTCAATCTGAGATTTCGGCGCGACCAGGCGGC
Organism: Gemmatimonadaceae bacterium; assembly: GCA_013816855.1. Taxonomy (GTDB): domain Bacteria; phylum Gemmatimonadota; class Gemmatimonadetes; order Gemmatimonadales; family Gemmatimonadaceae; genus UBA4720. The sequence continues at coordinate 1,604 of JACDDT010000163.1, read as the reverse complement.
GGCGCGAAGAAAATTCACCGAGGCGTTTCTCGCCGACGTGGAAAGCCGTCTATCCGTGAGCGAGAATCAACTCGAGGAGTTCCTGCTCAGCAATCGATCGTTGATGTCGCTGCGCACGGCGGCACAGAATCCGGTCCTGCAGAGCAGGGAAGAGAGGCTCCGCTCCGAGGTTACGCGTCTTCGCGCTACCAAGCAACAGCTTGAATCCACGATCGAGACCGCGCGGCTCACCGAATTCAACGACGCTCCGGTGGTGACGCGGATTGACCGCGCGCCGCCGCCGGAGAAACGTTCCGGACCGCCGCGTCTCCTCATCGCGCTCGGCTCGGTGCTTCTAACGGCCACTCTGCTGTTTTGGGCCGCATTCCTCAGGGCGCTGCGACGACCGGAGCAGTGACGCCGCAGGCCCGTCCGCAAGTGGGCGGGGTGGAGAAGCTAATGCTGGTTGGTGCGTGGATCGCACCATTCAGCTTCGTCGTGGACGTGCCGGTGATCGGTTTGTATCTTCGCTTTCTGCACATCTGGACGGGAATCGCGCTGCTCGTTCTAGTCGCGTCGGACTGGGACCGGCTCGTCGCCGGCATGGACATATCAGTCGTTGCCTTTTGGACAATGCTCGGCTTCCTCGTACTGAGCACAGTCGTCGCCACGCCACAGGAGTACAGCGGCCGTGGCTTAGTGGACATTCGCGTGCTCTTCCTAAACGTCCTGGCATTCACGCTCATGCGCGGATACTACACTGAGCGGCCGGACGCGTGGGTTCGGTTTGTAACGAACATCGCCGCCAGCAGTATGCTGATGGGTGTCGTCCTAACCATCCGCGCCGTGATCGCAGGAAATGGCGGCAAGGCTCTGGGATTCGATAGCTTCGCGCTGGGCCTCGGGACCGTCGCCGGGACATACACCGCCACCTTCGCGGCGGCTGCGGCGGGAATGATCGTCTTTGCGACGACGCGGCGTCAGCTTATGGCCGGATTGGTCGGATTCGCCATCCAGGGGGATGCGATGGTGCTTGCGCTCGCGCGCGGCCCGTGGCTCGCGTTCGAGATCGCGATCATAACAGCCATTCCTATTCTCACGTGGCGGTTTCACGGCCGCTTCAGCTTACCACGGGTAGCCGCTCGCGGGCTCGCGACTCTGCTGTCCCTTCCCATTTTCTTCCGCGCCGCCATAGCGATCAGCCCGTTCATCGCCAGACTGCTTGTCGTCCGTGTTGTTGAGGTCGTCAACGTCAGCTCGGGCACCGCCTGGTCGAGACTTCTCCTTTGGAAGCTGCTCCTCCAGGATAGCTGGAGAAGTCCCGTGTTCGGGTTGGGGGCGGCTTCGTACCGCGACATATCGGAGCGGATCGGAATTCAAGGAAGCGTCTCGGAGAATTTCCTCGTCGAGATGCTCCACGCCGGAGGTATCGTGACGCTTTCATTCCTCGTCATCGCTTTGCTCGGCGTTGCCTACAATTGCCTGCTCAAACGCGGCGCGGAGAACACGCTCGCATATACGGCGGCGTGCTTCACCGGCGCAACGGCTTTGGTGATTGCTTCGATGACGAATCCCGCCGCGTGGGACGGGCTTTTCTGGGTGCTGCTCGGATTAGCGGCGACGCG
>JACDDT010000007.1:49041-56256 GCA_013816855.1 Gemmatimonadaceae bacterium | reverse complement strand
TTCTGTCCGGGGCGGATGAGAATGAAATAGAAAATGGCAAAGATCGCCCCGTACATGAAAATGGGGCCAAGCAGGGGATTGCTCATCATTTAGTGAACCAGTGAATTGTTGCGCTGTTAGTCGGCGGATGAAGGTGCGGTCGAGCGGTATTTGCCGAGCCATTCCTGCGCCCACCGATCGACGTCGCCGGCGATAATCGCCGCTCTGCCGGCGCGGGCCAGCGACAGCAGGAAATGTACATTGTGCAGTGACAGCAGGCGGAGTCCGAGAATCTCATCGGATACGTACAAATGCCGTAGGTATGCCCGGCTGAAGCGGGTGCACGCCGAGCAGTCGCAGCTTTCATCGAGCGGGCGGGGATCGTTCCGATATTCCGCGCGCTTGATGTTCATGCGGCCGGTGCTTGAGAATACCGCACCGTTCCGGCCCATGCGGGTGGGTGCGACGCAGTCGAAAAGATCCACGCCTCGCACAATCGCCTCGACGATGTCTTCGGGGAATCCGACGCCCATCAAGTAGCGCGGATGCGTGTTAGGGAGCGCGTCGTCGACTACTTCGAGCATCTCGTACATCGCCAGTTTTTCTTCGCCGACGGAAAGCCCGCCGATGCCGAAGCCGGCCCAATCTCCCATCGATGTGATAGTGCGCGCGGCTTCGCTTCGCAGGTTGGCGTGGATTCCGCCCTGCACGATGGGGAAAAGCGCCTGCTCGAGACGATCGCCTTCGCTGCCGTAGTTCGGGCCTGCATCTTCCTTGTTCAGCCGCTCAACTTCCGTCCGGCACCGTGCCAGCCATCTGATGCTGCGCTCGCTCGCGTCTCGTGCGCTCGGCTCGTCCGATTGTCCGGGGATGACATGATCGAACTGCATCACCACGTCCGCACCGATGTTGCGCTCGATGCGCATGACAGATTCAGGGGTGAAAAATCTTTTCGAGCCGTCGATGTGGCTTTGGAACTCGACGCCTTCCTCATTCAGTGTGCGGAGATTCACGAGGGAAAAGACTTGGAAGCCGCCGGAGTCGGTGAGGATCGGACCGTCCCAGCGCATGAACTTGTGGAGGCCGCCCATCTCGCGAATGAGCTCGTCGCCGGGGCGGAGATGGAGGTGATAGGCGTTCCCGAGGATCATCGAGGCACCCATGGCGACGAGGTCCTCGGGGTCGAGGGCCTTCACGGTGGCGAGCGTTCCGACCGGCATGAAGGCGGGAGTTTCGACCACGCCGTGCGGAGTCGTGAAAACGCCGGCGCGCGCGGCGCCGGCGGTGGCGTTTACCTCGAATGAAAAGCTCACGTTGCTAAGGATCGCCGGTGAGAGCGGCGCGATCAATGACCGGCGAGCAGCGCCTGAAAGCGGGGATCGTTGCGAATACCATTGAACCACGGGTCGATCTTTAGCTGCTGGATGGAGATTGTCGATGGAATCGCCAACGCTTGCCGCAGGGAGGAGACGGCAAGGTCCGCATCGCCGACCTGTGCCGCGGTAAATGCAAGCAAGACTGTATTGGCCGGGCCGCGCACTGCATCCCGCGATACGGGCATCATGTCCACTGCCTTCTTCGCTTCAAGAAGGGCGCGCTGCCGATCGCCTTTGATTGCGTAGGCAGTTGCGAGACTGCCGTGAACGTCGGCGTCTGAAAAACTTCCCGTGAGCAATCGCGGCGAAAGCGCGATCATCGAATCGGCGAAAACCGTAGCTCGTGTAGCGTCCTTGACGTAGACAGCCGCGGCCGCTTGCTGCGACTGAAATAGGAAGCGGTCATTGTCGTTTGCTGGAGGCTGCGCACTTCGAATCGCCTGGACCATGCTTTTATCCAGGACGGCGGGAAACGGCACAAATAAGAGAACTCTCGGGAAATCGACGGGCGGCAACTGCTGGGCCGCGGAACGAAGAGTTGCGAGCGCTCCGTTTACATCTCCGCTCCGTTGCTGGGCGGTGGCGAGGCTCGTATACCCGGGAAAGTGAAGCGGATCGACAGCGATTTGTCGGCGGCTATAAGCTATGGCGGCGGCATAATCGCGGACGTATGTCATAACCTCTGCCATGTCTCCTAGAAACGCGTAATTACGCGGGTCGAGCTCCACCGAGCGACGCATGTCGGCGATTGCCGCATCCCACTTCCCCTGCCGGCGTTCGACGAAGGCCTTGAAATGCAGCGCATCCGCGTCGTTAGGTGCGATGCGCAAGGCAGCAGCGAATTCGTCGAGCGCATTCTGGAAGTTGAGCTCGGCGTGATAGAAATAGTATCCGCGTGTGTTATGTGTGACCGCCGCATCCGGTCTCAGCGTCTGAAGTTTTTCGAGCGCGCTCTTGGCGAGAGCCAGCCGCTTCGGAGTTGGATCCGCGCGGAACCAGAATGCATCCAGATGCGAGACGGCGAGCTGGGCCCAGGCCTCGGCAAAACCCGGGTCGAGGTCAACCGACTTCTGGAATACTATCGCAGAGCGGAGATAGTCACCGCCGCCGCCGGTGCCCTGCCCCCCTGAAATCGCGATCGCCTTCCCGCGAAGAAAATAGTCGTATGCCTCGACATTGTCCGTCGGCTTCGCGGCGAGCGTTTGCTGCTCTCCGCGTGTAAGCTGAAGCTTCATCGCCTGTGCGACTTCTTCGGCAACTTTCGACTGCATTTTGAAGACGCCCGTGAGCTCGTCCTCGTAGGGGGCGGACCATACCTGCGTTCCATCACTTACACGGAGAAGCGCGGGACTCACTCGCACCCTGCTGTGCGCCGGGTCGGAGCGATCCCATCTGACACTTCCGGTGAGCACGTATGCAACGCCCAACTCCTTTCCGATTTGCGAAATCGGCTTGGTGCTGTTCGCATAACCGCGCACGCTCTGCCGACCGATGACACGGAGACCGGAAAGCGTTCCAAGTCTGCTGGAGATCTCTTCCGTCATTCCGTCGGCGAAATAGGCATCGTCAGGCTTGCCTAGGTTTTCGAATGGGAGAACGGCCAGCGACGGCATCGTGTCGGCCGCGGCAGCGCCGTTCGCGCCACCGCTTCCCGGAACTCGCTTCGCGTACCAGTACCAGCTCGAAGATCCGAGCAGGAGAAGAACCGCCGCGGCTCCGACCGCCATTATGGTCGAGCGCTTCGATGATGCCACCTTCCTCGCCGGCATCATTCCGGTGTACGGAGTCGTCGCCGAACTCGGCGTCACCGCCGCGTCGAGCTGCGCCAGCATCTCCGCGGCACTCTGCTGTCTGTCGGCGGCGTGTTTCTCCAGCGAGCGCATGATTACCGCCGAGAGCTGCGGAGGAATTGACTTGCGTCTTTTTTCCAAAGGCTCCGGCTCTTCCATCGCCTGAGCGGCGAGCATCGCCTGCGGCGATCGCGAGCTGAACAGCTGTTGTCCGGAGAGCATCTCGTAAGCGAGCGCCCCAACGGAGTAGATATCCGAGCGATGATCCGTCGCCGGATCTGCGGACGCCTGCTCCGGCGACATGTACGCCGGAGTTCCCAATGCGACGCCGAGCGAAGTGAGCGACGAGCCGGGATTAGTTGACGCGCTGATCGCCTTCGCCACTCCGAAGTCGGCGACGACCGCGTGGCCGCCGGTGAGAAGGATGTTGTCAGGCTTGATGTCGCGATGCACGACGCCGTGTTCGTGCGCGTACGACAATGCGCTCAGCGTATCACGAAGTACCCGCACCGCATCGTGAATGGGCATCTCTCCGCTGCGCGAGAGTTTCGCGCGCAGCGTCTCGCCCTCGATGAACGGCATCGTATAGTAGGGAAGCCCTTCGCTCACTCCAGCAGCAAGCACCGGCACGATATGCGGGTGCTGTAGCTTCGCGGCGAGTTGAATCTCCCGGCGGAATCTCTCGAGGTTCACAGCGGCGGCGAGATCAGGCGGGAGTACCTTCACGACGACCTTGCGCGCGAGTGACGTTTCTTCCGCGACGAATACGCGCGACATTCCGCCGCCGCCGAGCTCGCGCTCGAGGGTGTAGTTGCCGCCGAGTGTCTTCTGGAGTTGGTCGCGGAGCTCGCTCATTTCCGGCGAATGTATTGCGTCGGAGGAGCTGTAACCGGCCATTTCAGGGTGGCCGGACACAGTCGAAGCTTCCAGCGTTCGAAAATCGCCAGGAACCGCGGCTCGGTTTTGAATCGGTCGAATAGCGGATCACATCCCACCGGAACGCCGGAAACCCCGTTCTTCAACATCGTATCAAACGCGTTCAAAGCACCAGCCCGGTCGCCGAACAGTTCGTACACGTAACCATCCAACCCGTAATTCGCGCCGCCCTGCGCTTCCACGCTTGCCCGCATCCGATCCGCATCCGCCCACCGGCCGGCGGCGGCGTATGCGAATGCCAACGCTCCATCGAGACCGGGGAATCCGGGATCTCGTGCGTATGCGCTTCGGAGAATCCGGATTGCGCTATCAGGCCTTCCTACGAGCGCCTCTTCCATTCCAAAAAACTTCTCCGCCAGCGTGAACGTGGGATTGAGCTCTAGAGCTCGGTGGTAATAGGTCACTGCCTCATCGAAGCGTCGGTTGAGAAAAAGAGCGTAGCCCACCTCCCACGCGATTATTGGCGAGAGTGGATCGAGCTCAGATGCACGCCGCTCCTCGGCGAGTGCTTCTTCGACGCGCCCCATTATTTCCAGGTTGTCGCCGTGCCATTGATGTGTAGCCGCATCGCCGGGTTGGAGCCGGAGCGCGCGCTGAAACTCGATTTCCGCAGAATCCACTTGTGTCGCAGCGGAAAGTGCATTTGCCAAGCCGAGGTACGCGTCGCCCAACGTCGAGTCGAGGGCCATCGCGATCTTAGCATTCTCGATCGCCAGATTTCCGATCGAGTCCGCTGGAACGATGGCGTAACCCGGCAATACACCATATGCCATCGCCAGTCCGGCGCGAGCTCTAGCGAATTTCGGATCCTTCTTGGCAGCGGAGCTGAAGTAGTCGATTGCCTTTCTCAAGCCGGCGGAGCCGCGCTTCAAAAAGAAAAAACGTCCCTTGAGGTAGAGATCGTACGCCTCCTGGTTGTCCGTTCCGCGGCTGGCGCTGGCGACCATCGTCGGTGCGCCTCCGATAAGCGCGGGCGCCAGCGCACCGACAATTGCCTTGGTGAACTCGTCCTGCAGTTGAAACACGTCCTTCGTCTTGCTCTCGTAACTGTCCGACCAGAGGACGCGTCCGTCGGTCGCGCTCGTCAGCTGCGCGATTACCCGCAGCCTGTCCCCCGATCGGCGGATACTTCCTTCCACGATCGCGGCGACGTTCAGCTCCTTCCCCATTTGCTGCGGGGGAATCGTCTTTCCCTTGAACGCGTATGAAGATGTTCTCCCGGCGACACGCAGCCGAGGGATCCGCGACAGCGCGTGCGCGAGCTCGTCTGTCATTCCGTCGGAGAAATATTCGTCGCTCGGGTTCCCGCCCGTGTTGACGAACGGAATCACCGCCACCGATCCGACCGAACCGGCCGTCGAAGTCGTATCGACCGCACCCGCCCCTCCATCCGCAGGCTGCTTGTGCTTGTACCAGTAGGCGCTCGATGAGCCAAGCGCGAGCAGTACCGCCGCCGCCCCGACCGCCATCCAGGTTGAGCGGCTCGACGATGCGACTTTGCGCGCCGGCATCGTCCCCGTGTACGGCGTCGTGGAAGCGCCGCTTGGCGTAACGGCCGCGTCGACCTGTGCCAGCATCTCCCCTGCGGACTGCGGGCGATCAGCGGCGTGTTTCTCGAGCGAGCGCATAATGACGGCGGCAAGAAGCGGAGGCACCGACTTGCGGCGCTTTTCGATCGGCTCCGGAGTTTCTGTGGCGTGCGCCGCAAGCATCGCCGCCGGTGAACGACTCGAAAATACCTGCTGCCCGGATAGCATCTCGTATGCTACGGCGCCGACCGAATACAGATCGGAGCGGTGATCGGTGCTCGGATCAGCCGCCGCCTGCTCCGGCGACATGTACGCTGGTGTTCCTAGAGCGACACCGAGCGATGTCAGTGAAGATCCGGGGTTCGTCGATGCGCTGATAGCCTTTGCCACTCCGAAGTCAGCGACGACCGCATGCTGCCCGGTGAGAAGAACGTTGTCCGGCTTGATGTCGCGGTGGACGACTCCGTGATCGTGCGCATACGAGAGCGCGCTCAGCATGTCGCGCATCACGCGCACGGCATCATGGATCGGGAGCTCCCCCGCGCGCGACAACCTTGCGCGCAGCGATTCGCCCTCGATGAGCGGCATCGTATAGTAGGGGAGCCCTTCGCTCACGCCCGCCGCGAGAACGGGGACGATGAGCGGATGCTGAAGTTTTGCCGCGAGCTGAATCTCTCTTCTGAACCTTTCGAGGTTCACAGCCGCGGCAAGCTCCGGCGGAAGAACCTTCACCACAACCTTCCTGCCGAGCGAGGTTTCTTCCGCGACGAAGACCCGCGACATGCCGCCACCGCCGAGCTCGCGCTCGAGGGTGTAGCTGCCGCCAAGCGTTTTCTGGAGTTGGTCGCGGATCTCTGACATCAGGGGTCTAATTTAGGGTTGAATGCAGGGAAGAACTACAAAATAAGAACGACCGGCCGGGGGCTTTGGGCATGTCGGCTAGGGGCTGCGGGCGTTACGACGAACAATTTCGTTCCTCGGTGAACGTTCTGCATTTCAGCCCGCCGCCCCAGGCCGCTTCGCCGATGGCCCCAGGCCGGTTGTTCTTCAGTTGCAGTTAACGAGGCCGAATGAACACCCTATATTCGTGCACCCAAACTCGCGAATCGAATTGGCATCTGATCTCCTAGCGCAACTCCAGGAAGTCCTCGGCGACGGCTACCACGTTGAGCGCGAGCTCGGCGGTGCTGGTATGTCGCGCGTGTTTCTGGCGCGCGAAGTCGAGCTTGACCGTCAGGTCGTGGTCAAAGTCCTTCCACCTGATCTCGCGGCAGGACTCAACGCCGATCGCTTCCGCCGGGAGATACTGCTCGCCGCGAAGCTTCAGCATCCGCACATCGTCCCGGTTCTTTCGGCCGCGGCGAAAGGCGGACTGCTCTACTTCACAATGCCGTTCATCGCGGGAGAGAATCTTCGCGCACGGCTGGTTCGTCTTCGCGAGCTGCCTGTCGCCGACGCGACGCGCATCCTTCGCGAAGTCGCCGATGCGCTCGAGTACGCGCACAGCGAAGGGGTGGTGCATCGCGACATCAAACCGGAGAACATTCTCTTTTCCGGATCGCACGCGCTCGTCACCGATTTCGGAGTGTCGAAGGCACTGGCGAA
>JACDDT010000007.1:47441-48941 GCA_013816855.1 Gemmatimonadaceae bacterium | reverse complement strand
TGGAAGCCGGACGGCTCGATGGTCATTTACAACGCATCGGATGCAGTTAATTCGACTCCGCCTCTCGGCGGGTCGCCGACCACGCTCATCCCCGTTTCCGATTTCGGAAGGTTTTTCACTTGCGCCTGGTCGCCGGCAGCGGACAGGATCGCGTGCGCGAATCTCAAGGATGGCGCGATCTACATAGGTGACGGCGATGGCCGGAACCTAAAACGGCTCACGCCCGCGTCCCGGGATGCTGCGCACTCTCCCGCGTGGTCACCTGATGGGAATCGCATCGCGTATGTCACCGGCAATGCGGAGTTCCTCGTCTGGGGCCCGACACTCGGAAATCTCGCGGCAAGCTCGATTTGGGTCATCCCCTCTTCCGGTGGCGATCCGGTCCGCGTGACCGACGATAACCACTTGAATACGAGCCCGGTTTGGGCCGCCGACGGAGGGCACCTGCTCTTCGTTTCTTCTGCAGGCGGCGCGCGCGACATCTACAGTCAGCGGGTGAGCTCCAGCGGTCACGCCGACGGCGCTCCGGCGCGAGTCACCACGGGATTGAATCCACATTCGATTTCGTTGAGCTCCGACGGGCGCTCACTGGCGTATTCCGTATTCAATACGACGGGCAACGTTTGGAAGGCGAGCATCAACGGCATGCAGCCGATTCAATCGGCGTCGATGACGCAGCTAACCTTCGGCAATCAAACGATCGAGTCGATGAGCGTCTCGCGCGATGAACGATGGCTCGCGTACGACTCGAACGTGAATGGCAATGCAGACATCTATCGGCTCTCGCTAGCGGGCGGAGAGCCGCAGCAGCTTACGCACGATCCGGCCGACGATTTTTCCCCGGTGTGGTCGCCCGACGGAAGCCAAATCGCCTTTCACAGTTTCAGGAACGGAACGCGCGATGTTTTCGTTATGTCGGCAGATGGAAGTCGCGTCGAGCCGGTGATCGCAACCCCGGCGCAAGAGCGGCTCGCGACGTGGTCCGCCGATGGGCAAAGCGTTGCATTCGTTGTGATGCCGGATTCTGTCTTCATCAGCACCCGAAAGAATGGCCATTGGGGGCCGCCGCGATTCCTGGTGAATGGAAGCGGGGCACTATGGTCGCCTGATGGAAAAAACATCTCAATTGGGGCGGCTTCGGGGATACTGCTTGTAACGCCGGATGGAACGCGCGGAAAGACGATCGACGTTGAAGGTCAAGAGCAGCTCGGCATCTATGGAGGGACATGGTCCGCTGATTCGCACCTCCAGTATTACAACGGCATCGGTAAGGACGGCACCAGTATCATCGGAGCGGTGGACGTCGCTACCCTTGAATCGAAAATTCTATATCACTTCAGCGATCCACTTCGGCAGATCTACCGCTTCAACCTCTGGGCCGATTCCAAGAATATTTTTTTCACCCTCGGCACCCGAGAGAGTGATGTCTGGGTGATGGAGCTCAAGAACAAGTAAACTGACAAAAAAGGCGCGCCGTTCGGCGCGCCTTTTTTGGTCAAA
>JACDDT010000007.1:0-47341 GCA_013816855.1 Gemmatimonadaceae bacterium | reverse complement strand
CTGGGCCGATTCCAAGAATATTTTTTTCACCCTCGGCACCCGAGAGAGTGATGTCTGGGTGATGGAGCTCAAGAACAAGTAAACTGACAAAAAAGGCGCGCCGTTCGGCGCGCCTTTTTTGGTCAAAACCGCGTTTGCTATCTGCGCACCGTGCGAATGAGCCGGCCCCCGCGATAGAATCGCACGATGTCGGCACGTCCGTCCCGGTTCGTGTCCAGCCACTGTTGGCTGACATTGTGTTTCCGGTCCACCCACGTCACCCGTGCCGGCGCGGCCGTGCTCGAGCGCGAAAACCGCGGGGAGAAATTACCGCCGCCAAGCCAGCTTCTTCCCGACTGCGTCAGTTGTCCACGCGACACCAACACAGCGTTAATCATCTCCGGAAGAGTATTCGGCATAGTTCTGCCAATCACGTCGCAGCCGTTGCTCACCGTGCAACCCGTCCGGGAGGCACGGCCCCCGTCGTTGTCGTCATCATCATCATCGTCCTCATCATCGGCGTCGTCATCGTCGTGTCCGCGGCGATTTCCAAGCACGCCGCTGCGCTCATCATCATCGTCCTCATCGTCGCCGTCATCGTCACGAACCTTGCGCGACTCGTGTTCGTCACGCTCTCCGTCATCACCGCGGCGATCGGACTCTGAAATTCCGCCGCGCCGTTTTTCACCTTCGTGGCCATGCCCTCTCCGCTGCGCGCCGGCGGGCGCGGCGAGAACGACGAGGCTGAACAGGACGAACAGGGCGCGTAGCTTCTTCATCGGTCTCTCCGTTTCAAGGACATAAGAAGTCTGGCGTGCGGACTCCACATACCAACATGTAATGCAACGCGGAGGCCCAAAGATGACTTTCGGTTAAGTCCTTTCGGGGCAAGCTGTTAACTGATGTTTGCGACCTTGCTCGCCTGGTGTGGTGTCCGCTGGAGGGGACAGACATTTAAGTCAACGCCCATCTATATGATCACCAACGCGTCGCCGTAAGAAAAAAATCTGTAATCGCCCGCGATCGCTTCGGTGTACGCAAGCATCGTGAGATCGTAACCCGCGAATGCAACGACCAGCATCATCAGCGTCGACCTCGGTAGATGGAAATTCGTGATGAGCCGATCCACTGCGCGGAACTCATACGGCGGACGAATGAAGATCCGCGTCTCGCCCGACATCGCCGCGAAAAAGCCGTCGTCACCAACGCAGCTCTCGAGCGTTCGCACACTCGTGGTTCCCACCGCCCAGATTTTTCCGCCGTTCGCGCGAGTCTCGTTAAGCACGCGGGCGCTCTCTTCCGAAAGCGTATACGTCTCCTCGTGCATTACGTGCTCCGCCGGGTCATCCACTTCGACCGGCTTGAAGGTGCCCGCCCCGACATGCAGCACGACCTCGGCGCGCCGCACTCCTTTCGTTTCGAGCGCGTCGAGCAGCTCGCGAGTGAAATGAAGTCCAGCGGTCGGCGCAGCGACGGACCCCTTCTCCCCCGCGTAAACGGTCTGGTAGCGTTCCGCGTCCACGATTTCGTCAGTACGCTTGATGTAAGGCGGAAGCGGCACGTGTCCGAAGGTCTCGATGGCGGTCTCGACAGGCATCTGTGAGATGATCCTTACGATGCGCGTACGCCTCTCGGTCGTCGATTCGATCTCAACAATCAAATCCGGTGCGACCGTGACTCGCTTTCCCGGCTTTAGTTTCCCCCCCGGATGCACCATCGCCTCGTATGTGGCGGGCCCCGTCGCGCGGAGAAGAAAAATCTCGGCAGTCGCTCCGTTGTCGCGCTTACCGATGAGACGCGCGCGCATCACCCGGGTCGTGTTCACGACCAGCGCATCACCCGCCGGAATCAGCTCGGCAAGGTCATTGAATATTCGGTGCGAAATTCCCGCGCCCGCACGATCGACCACGAGCAGCCGGCTCTCACCGCGAACATCCGGCGGATGCTGCGCGACGCGCGACGGATCTAAGTCGAAGTCGTAGTGGGAGGTGCGGGAGCCGTCCTTCGCGTCGTCCGCTATCTCGTGCGCCTCACCGGAACCTGAAACGGCGTGATCGGCATCACGGTGCTCAGCTTGAAGTCGAACGGATACTGCACCAATCGCTCGACGGCGTGGCCGTCTATTGTCGCAGGGATGAACGCCATTTCAGTCACGTAGGACGCGGCCGCGTCACCAAAATCCTTGTACGTCGCCTCGATAGTCGTCACCGAGCCCGGCTTCACTTCGCCCGCTGCATCGACGACAAACTGGATGAGCGCGGAACCGGACACTCCCACGAGCTTCGCTGTTCTCGGATACACCGCCTTGTACGGCTTTGCGAGCGATACCTGGGTCGTCACGATGGGCGCGTTCTTGTGCAGCTCCGCATCGCTCAGAATCTTGCCAGCGGTGACGGCGTTGCTGAGGAGATCGAGAAATTCCTCGATTGCGCCCTTGTCGAGAATCGCCTGCTTCGATTCACCCGCGGTGTCCGCAACTGTGAGCAGATAGCCGATGGTGGCGGAATCCGTTGCGAAAGGCTGAACGAGAAACGCATTGCCGAGCACGTATTGCAATTGCTTCGGGTTGTCGAGCTCATTCCAGAGACGGGTCTTCCAGGCGAGGACAGTATCCAGCTGAACGTCGGGGCCGATGAGACGCGCGTTGTCGATGGCAGTAATCAGGCGAACCGTGCGCGCGGAAGAAATCTGCGCGATAGCTCGAACACGGCCGAAGCTCAGCGTTTGAAAATCGCGCCAGTTCGGAGCGGGCGACTGCGCCACCGCTGAGGACGCAGCCCCGACGCTGATGATCGCAGCGACGCACATAAAACGCGCACTGCGTTCAAGCTTGCGGATCGACTCCATTTGCTTTTTCCCCCGTGTCCACCCTGCTGCCGATCAAGGCACCCGCGCCGATCAACATAGAGCTAAGAATTGGACCTATCGGACTGGAAAGCATCCGCACTGCAACTGCCGCTGCGACAAGGAATCCGATCTCCCCTCCTACCAGCGTCAGCCGAAAATTTCTTCTCCGGATCCATGCAAACTTCGCCGCTACCCACACAGCAAACGCCACGGCGACCATCCCGCCGAGCACTGCACCAGCGTTAAGTGCATTTTGTCCAAAGAAATGCCCGATCATAGAGCCAGCCGCTGCTCCAAATCCGCCCAGAAGCGTCGTTACGAAGAAAAGTCTCATCGCCTAGAACAATGCCTGCTGGTCGCCGGGGCTGGGGGGATTGAATCCAAAATGCTTGTACGCCTGCGCCGTCGCCATCCGTCCGCGCGGCGTGCGCTGGAGAAAACCGTTTTGAACGAGGAACGGCTCGTAAACCTCTTCGAGCGTTCCGACATCCTCTCCAACGGCAGCGGCAATGGTGCCAACGCCGACCGGTCCCCCGTCGAACTTCTCGATAATGGCCTTGAGGATGCGGGCGTCCATGTCGTCGAGCCCGAACTGATCCACTTCGAGAAGCTGCAGCGCATCGTCTGCCACGGATTTCGTGATGTGGCCGTCTGCCCGGACCTGCGCGTAATCGCGAATTCTGCGGAGAAGACGGTTCGCGACACGCGGCGTGCCGCGCGAGCGCTTCGCAATCTCCTGCGCGCCGGCGCTATCCACTGTTACGTTCATTACTTCGGCGGTGCGCATCACGATCTGCTCGAGGTCGGCCGGCGGATAATAGTTGAGGCGCTGCTCGATTCCGAAGCGCGCGCGCATCGGCGGCGTGAGCATCCCGAGCCGCGTAGTCGCGCCAACGAGAGTGAAGCGCTCGATGGGCATCGTGATCGTCTGCGCCTTCGGACCTTCGGAGAGCCGGATCTCGATCTTAAAATCTTCCATCGCCGGATAGAGAAACTCCTCGATGACGGGACGGAGGCGATGGATCTCGTCGATAAAAAGAATGTCGCCGGCGCGAAGATTCGTCAGAGTGCCCACGAGATCGCCGGGCTTTTCAAGAGCGGGGCCCGATGTCGTCCGGATATTGACGCCCAGCTCGCGCGCGATCAGCTCGGCGAGCGTCGTCTTGCCGAGTCCCGGCGGACCGAAGAAGAGAGCGTGGTCGAGCGGCTCCCGGCGGGCAAGAGCGGCATCTATATAGATGCGGAGAGATTCCTTGACGCGATCTTGACCGATGAACTCGGAAAGCCGTTGCGGCCTGAGCGACAGCTCGACGACTGACTCGTCGGCAAGAACTTCCGGAGTGGTGATCTCGGTGCGGGTCACGGCCATAAATGTAAGCTTCGGCGCGCCCTCACATTTCCATTATTAGACGTACGTCCGGATCGATCGCTCCTGCTGCGCTGCTGCGCGTGATTTGCGATACGATGAAGAAAACGAGGATCGAAAGCACCAGCGCCACCGCTGACGCAGTAACTCCGGCCGGAAATTTGAAAACCTTGAAAAACGAAGCGGTCTCGAGCGCGAGCGTGACGACGAGCCCCGTTCCCATAGACGCAATTGCACCGGCGGGCGTGGCGCCCTCCCAATTGAGTCCGATGGCGAGCGCCGGCACGAGGGTTGAGCCGAACAGTCCCCATCCGAAGATTCCGAGAAACGCTACCATTGTCCCCGAGAACTGGGCGATGAGCGCGCCGGCGAGCGCGATGACCGCCGTCGCGCCGCGCGCCCAGGCGAGACCGTGACTCACCTTCCTGCCAAGCGCGATCGGAAAGTCGTGCGTCACGGCGGCCGCGCCGATGTTGATGAAGGCGTTCACGCCGCTCATCGTCGCCGCGGCCACTCCGGAAAAGACGAGGGCCGCGAGAATAAGCGGTGCTACGTTGAGCAGAAGCGTGGGCGTCGCCTGGTCGGGAGTCGCCGGCGGAGCGAGCCGTCCTCCCGCGACGAAAGCCTTTACCGCGATTCCCACTCCAAAGAAGAGGAGGAGGACGAGAATCAGCGCGAACGTCTTCAGCAGCGGGTACCACTTGAGGAGCCGCGGATCGCGGAGCATGTAGTAGCGGTGGATCCCCTGCGGCTGGCCGAGCGAGCCCATCGAGAAGACGAAATAGAGGGAGAGCGCGGCAAGCGGCGTCATCTTCCCCCACGGTCCAAGGAACTGCGGATCGTGAATGAGAATAGTGTGCGACATCGCGCCGAGCCCGCCGCCGCCGACAAGTATGTAGACGAAGACGAGAATGGACGCCACCGCCATCAGCGCGCCCTGAAATACGTCGTTGTAGATCCCGGCGAGAATGCCGCCAGCGACGGAGTAGGCGAGAGTGATTCCCATTCCGATCCAGATTCCCCAGCCGAGCCCTACTCCGAAGATCGCGTTGATCACCACGCCCATCGCGAGCGCGTTCGTGGCGACGTAGCCGATGACTCCGACGAGAATGGCGAGCCCGGCGAGTCCCTGGGCTTTCGGTGACCGGTACCGCGCGCCGATCGCGTCAGGGACGGTGAGCAGTCCGCGCGCTTCGCCCAGAAGCCGCATTCGCTTCGCCAATACCCACGCGCCCATGACGTTCGTCACGGAGGCGGGTAAAACGATTGCGAGCGCGCCGAGCCCGACCGCGTAGATCAGCCCCGGCCCGCCGATGAACGCAAATCCCGAAACAGATGCCGCCGCCGTCATCGCGACCAGGCCGATGCCTTTTCCCGCGACGAAGAAATCGCTCGTCGTCTTCGTGCGCCGCGACGCCCACACGCTGATGGCGATGACGCACGCGAAATATGCGGCGCCGACTACGATGACCATCGGCTGCGCGATTCTCGGCAGGGAAGTCTGAAGCAGCGTGAAGTGCGCGTTCATTCCCGGTCCGCCGCCATTCGCTTCACGCGATCCACGTCCTCGGCACTGAGAGTATGCGCGTCGAAGGTCAGCGCGTACGCGACAGGCAGGACGACGGCGGGAAGAATGCCAATACCATAAACGAGGATCGCCGCCCGGGCAGGGAGGCCTAGCCATAACGTGCTCGTCGCACTTTCGTTCGCCGGCAGGGCGAGGGCGAGCGAGAAGCCGATCGCGAGCGTCGCGGTGACGAAGACGATGGGAATCGTAAGTGCGTGGGCACCGGACGATCCGCGCGATGCGCCGAGGACGACAATCCCGCCGATTGATGCGGGAATTCCAATCGCGAGCAGCCACGGCGCCCAGGGCGGAGCACCGCCAGGCACGAACGCGGCCGCGTAGCCGATGAGGATTGCGACGATGGATGCTACTATCGCGGCGAGCGCGGCGCGCTTTACGGCGTTCGGTGGGGTGGGGGGCACCGCACAAGAATGCGCTTCACCCCGCGCTTATTGAAGTCCCCCCGGCGACAACGACAAAAATCTCGCGCACCGCGCCACTCTCTCCCAGATTATGGAATGCAATTGAACGCAACAATCGTCTGGATTCTCCTCGGCGTCATCGCACTCGGCGTCGAGGCGATGCACCTCGGCTTGATCTTTCTGTTCGTGGGAGTCGCGGCGATCATCGCCGGCCTTCTTTCGGCAATCGGCCTTCCGCTGCCCGGACAGCTCATCGGTTTCGGAATCTCCGCGGTTGTCCTCGCAGCCGCGCTTAGGCCGCGCCTTCTTCGCAGACTTCACGGAAGCAAGGGAGTGATCTCGCGGACCGACGCTCTCATCGGACAAACCGGCACTGTGACTAGCGAGATCGACCCGGTGACGCACGGCGGACGAATCCTGGTCGCGGGAAACGACTGGGCCGCCAACAGCACCGAGCGCATCAAAGCGGGCGCCCTCGTCGAAGTGCTCGGCGCCGACGGAATCGTACTTCTTGTCGCACCGGTGCAGCAGCTCAACTCGAACACCACCGGCTACCATATGATGGAGCTCTGATGTCATACGTCCTTCTTGCAATTGTCGCTCTCGCGCTGCTTGTCATCGCGCGCTCCGTGAAAGTCGTCCCGCAAAAGCAAGTCAAGATCATTGAGCGCTTCGGAAGATTTCATAACCAGGCGGAGCCCGGGCTCAATCTCATTCTGCCGTTCATCGATTCCGTGCGCGCGACGCACGATCTGCGCGAGCGCATCACGCGCATCGAGCCGCAGCCGGTGATTACGCGCGACAACGTGACGATGGAAGTGGACGCCGTTATCTACTACCTGATGATCGACCCGGTGCGCGCGACATACGAGGTGCAGAATCTTGAGTTCGGAATCGAGCAGCTCACGCTCTCCGCTCTGCGCAACGTCATCGGCTCGCTCGACCTCGACCACACGCTCAGCTCGCGGGACGAGATCAACAATCAGCTGCGCGCGGCGCTCGACAGCGCGACGCAGCAGTGGGGAGTGAAAGTCGTGCGCGTCGAGCTCAAGAACATCGATCCGCCGGAGGAGATCAAGCTGACGATGGAGAAGCAGATGACCGCCGAGCGTTCGAGGCGCGCGGTGGTGACGACGGCGGAGGGAGAAAAGGCGTCTGCGATCCTCCGCGCCGAAGGAATGAAGCAGTCGGCAATCGTGAGCGCGGAGGGTAGGAAGCAGTCTGCGATTCTTGACGCTGAGGGCCAGGCGCAAGCGAGACTGGCAATTGCGCAGGCGGAGTCGCAGGCGCTGGAGTCGATCGCGAAAGGACTCGGCGCGGAGGGAGATTCCGCCCGCTACCTCATCGCGAAGGCGTATTTAGAATCGTTGACGGCGATCGCTGCGAATGCGCAGAAGACCGTTTTCCTTCCGTACGAGGCGAGCGCCGCGATGGGAGCGATCGGCGGGATCAAGGAGCTACTGAACATTCCGGCCGCGGGCGGGACGGGTGCGAAGTAACGCATATGGCCAAACCACAGATTAGAACGGGGCAGGGTGACGTAAAGCTCACTCGCGAGGAATTCGAGCGCCGCCTCGGCGAACGCTTCTACGATCCGCTATTCGATGACGTGCGCCCTCAAATCGACGACGCGACGGACCCGGCGTGGGTGAGCTACGACAAATACCACAAGAGTCCGCGCACCAAGAGAGCGGGTGCGGATTTCGCCGACCCGGATTTCGAGCTTCCGATCGAATGGCTAGCCACGCGCGCCGCAATCAAGCAAGCGGAGAAGCGCCAGAAAGATCCGAAGTCGCCTTCGCGCCTGCTACTGATATGCGCTTCACCCCGCAGTGACCAGACCTGTCCAGGCGAGATGTCGAAGACCTTTCGCCTTGTGCAGATGGCGAAACGCGAGATCGCGAAGAACAAGAAGCTCGAGATTGACGTTCTCGATCTCAGCCACATCACGTCCGAGTACGGCAAGCACATCCATCCCTGCAAGGCATGCGTCGCCACGGCGATGCCGCTCTGCCACTGGCCGTGCTCGTGCTACCCGAACCACGCCCTCGGTCAGGTGAACGATTGGATGGCGGAGCTGTATCCGCGCTGGATTGCCGCCCACGGGGTAATGATCGTCACCCCGGTGCACTGGTATCAGGCGCCGAGCGTGCTCAAGCTGATGATGGACAGATTGGTGTGCGCGGACGGAGGGAATCCGGATCCGACTTCGACGCACGGAAAAAAACCGAAGCTGGCGAAGGCGCTGGAGATCAAGGGATGGGATTATCCCCGCCATCTCGCGGGAAGGGCTTTCTCCGTGATCGTGCACGGAGACACCGAGGGCACCGACATCGTGCGTCGCTCGCTGACGGATTGGCTGCTCGACTTGCAGCTGATCGAGGCGGGCGCGATGGACAGATACATCGGCTACTATGGTCCGTATGCGACGAGTCACAAGGCGCTCGACAAGGACAAGGCGATTCAGCAGGAGACCAAGAACGCGGCGCGAACGCTAGTCGAAGCGGTTGCGTTGCTGCGGAAGGGAAAGCTTCCGCAACCGGGCCGAAATATCGAAGATCCGCGCCCGAAGTAGCCAACCGGCGCGTTTACTTCCTGGACAAGGCGATCATCAAGCCGCCGAGCGAGAGCACCGTTCCCGACCAATAGATGAACATCCACTTCATCATTTCGGAAAATTTGCTCGCGACCCTGGCCTCCAATTGACCGTTCTGTACCTCAAGGCGGGTCATCCTTTCAATCATTCGAGCTTCTGATTGCGCGATGGCCGAGTGCAGCTCCGCCTTGAACCGCTCCCAGTTCAGGTCATTGAGGTCTCGAAGCTGCTGTTGATACGTTGAGTCCACGGCGTTGAACCAGTCCACGAATTCGCCGGCGATGTCATCGCCGAACCGGTCGTAGAACCTTTTTGAAAGTCGTGCGGTGACGGGCAAGCGCGCTCCTGGATGGCAACGCGCTCAGTCTCTCTATTAGTAAGCTCGGCGACGACATCCGCGCAATACGGGGATGGGCGAATCAGCGCCGCCTTACGTTGCGGCGGCATCACGACTTTAACGCACGTGTTCTTCTCCTTCTCGAACAGCTCGTACATCTCCCGACCGCGCGCGAGGCCTTGGTGCTCCGCCTACTTACCAGCGGCGACAGTAGAACCCGAACGGCCTGACGTGTGCGTTACGACCTTCCATGCTTGAGTGGATCGTAACTCTTATCGCAGCGGGCGGAGTGTGGGGCGTTTTCGCGCTGATGGCGATCGAGAATATTGTGCTGCCGATGCCATCAGAGCTGATCATGCCTCTGGCGGGCTATGCGGCTTCACGCGGATCGATGACGCTGGGTGGCGTGATTTTGTTCGGCGCGCTCGGAGGTACTCTGGGAGCGTTGCCGATGTTTTACGCCGCGCGGCTTCTCGGGCGCGATCGCGGTCGGGAATGGATCGTGAGACATGGGAGATGGCTCCTCCTCAGTGAACGTCAGCTCGATCGCGCGGCGAAAAGGTTCGAGGACCGCGGCGCGACCACTGTTGCCGTAAGTCAGCTTCTTCCCGGTGTGCGCGGTCTAATTGCGATTCCGGCAGGATTCGCCGGGATGGACGTCTTTCTCTTTCTTGCCACGAACTTTGCCGGGACGATTATTTGGTGCGCGGGGTTGGCCGTTCTGGGGAAATTGCTCGGACCGGGTTTCTCGAAAGTCGATCACCTGTTCGGCCCAATCGGCTGGGTAGTCCTAGCCGCAATAGCGGTAGGGATCGCGTTTTGGGTGGTCCGGCGGAAGCGTGCTGCCCGCTAATTATCGCTTGAGCCGGATGCTTTGCCCGACCTCGACACGACCGGTGCGTACCACAGAGCCGTAGATTCCCGCCTTGTTGTCATTCGCGCGGACGATTGATTTTAGTACGTCCGGAGCGGCACGTGCGCTATGCGGGTCGTAGTTCACCATCGCGCACCGATCATCGAGCATCGTGAGGCTCACGCGCGGACCCGATGCATCACCGAATGAAAGCTGACCTCCCAACCAGTCGTTTTCGGCGAACGTGCTTGTTTCCGAAAGCCGGATGAGGATGTTGGGACGGAATCTGCGGACGTCCAACTGCAGCCCGGCAAGGCGGCCAACCTCCCGGATGGTATCGGAGGTAATAACGGAAATGCACGCGTCGTCGAAGATTCCGTGACGGAGGTGGGTCATTTCGACCGGCTCTGAGTGCCGATTCTCGACATCGGCGGCCAGTTCCTCGCTGAATACCGCGAATTCATTTCCTTCCGGCGTTCGAACGCGTGCTGGAAGTTCTCCATCTGCGCCGTCCGGATGTCTCAGCGGAGAGAAAAGAAGCAGCTCGGGCATTTTGGTCGCCGTGAGCCAGGGGAATCCGTTCTGCGCTTTTGTACGTCGGAGTGCAAGCCGCCTGTCACCTTCGAGTCCGTGCCACCCTACTTCGGCGGACTCGACACGTTCGCCGCCCATCGATTTGATCGGATACCGGAAGATTGCTTCGACTTCGCCGATGACGAGGTTTACGGAAGGGCCACCCCCCGGCATGCGTTACGCCTTCGCTTTCAGCGTCGCCAACCTTTCCGCCGCCTTCTCCAGCGTGTCGATCTTCTTACAAAACGCAAATCGCGTAAGCGACTTCCCCAGCTCCGGCGGCTGGTAGAAACTCATCCCCGGAACTGTCGCGACTCCGACTTCCTTCGCTAGCCACACCGCGAACTCCTTGCTCTCCTTCTTAGAGATCGCCGAGAAGTCCGCCAGTATATAGTATGCGCCCTCGGGCGCCGAGAACTTGAAGCCGCTCCCCTGAAGCGCCTTCACCATTATGTCTCGGCGTTGGCGATACTCGAGCGCCATGTGATTGTAGTAGTCGGCGTCGAACGCCATTCCCACCGCGCCCGCTGCCTGCAGCGGAGCCGGCGCGCCGACGGTCAGAAAATCGTGGACCTTCCTGATCGGCGAGCTCAGCTCCGGCGGCGCGATCGCGTAGCCGAGGCGCCATCCGGTGCACGAAAACGTCTTCGACAACCCGCTGATTGTGACCGTACGCTCGCGCATCCCAGGCCACGTCGCCAGCACGTGATGGTTCCCGGCGTAGATGATGTGCTCGTAGATCTCGTCCGTTATCGCGAGCACATCGAACTCCTGGCAGAGCTCGGCGATGAGATCCATCTCCGCCCGCGTGAACACTCGGCCTGTGGGATTGTGCGGCGTGTTGACGACGATCGCGCGCGTCTTCCTGTTGAACGCCTTGCGGAGTTTTTCCGGATCGAGCTTCCAGTCGACTCCCTCGAGCGGAACGAACACCGGCTTCGCCCCGGCCAGAATCGCATCCGGGCCGTAGTTCTCATAGAACGGCTCGAAGACGATTACTTCGTCGCCGGGGTCGATGAGCGCGAGGAAGACCGAAGCCATCGCTTCCGTCGCACCGCAGCAGACGGTGATCTCCTTCTCCGGATCCACATCCATTCCGTACCACATCCGGTACTTCTCGGCGATGGCGAGACGCAGAGCAGGGGAGCCCCAGGTGATCGCGTACTGATTGATGTCGCCGTGAATCGCCGTGCACGCCGCGTCCTTCATTGGCTCGGGCATTCCGAAATCTGGGAAGCCCTGCGCGAGATTGATTGCGCCGTACTGGTTCGAGACGCGCGTCATCTCGCGGATGACGGACTCGGTGAAGTTGCAGGCGCGCGCGGCGGTGTAGGCGCGGCGGGCTGTGGTGTCGGTCGTCATTTAGCCGGGGCTATCATCGTTTCGGAAAGTACGCGCGGATCGACTATTCGGGAACAAGACGCGCTTTGGCCCCGGATTTGGCTCCCGTTGTCCGTGTCAGCCATTTAACCAGCGTATCGGGATACCCCGGCGGCGGATGCGGAAAGAAAAATTTTCTCCCTTCGGATTTTATCATGAGATCATGCTCGACGCCGTTGTACGTCAGGGCGGTGACATCGTTATTGGCCGCGGCAATCAGCGCGGTCAGGATGCGCTTTCGCGATGACTCGGTGTCCACGTTTCTGTCGTTGGCGCCCCACACGAATAGCACGGGTTGTTTAACGTGCTTCCAGTACGTGACCGGATCGAAATCGAGCATTCTCCAGCGGAGACTAAGCGTGTCGGTGGCAAGCGGCATCTTTGCGGGAGGACCAAGCCGAGGACCGAGCACTGCGGCAAGGTGATCAAGACTTGCCTGCAACTCGGCGCGGGAACGGTCGTCGATTTTCCGCCCCCCTTTGAGTCTGCGAGCGAAGTCGTGCAGCGCGCGCGTTGTCGTGTCAAACGTCGCGAGCGCCCCGGGCGAAGCTCCCGCCGCCTGCCAGCGTTGCTTCCGCTGGTAAATCTCATTTTCCGCGTAACTCATTCCGGATGCCACGAGCGCTATGACGAATCCCACACGCGAATTCCTTGCTGCAACGATCGGAGCAACCCACCCACCCTCGCTGACGCCAAAGATCCCAATGCGCGAATCGTCGACCGATGGGTCGGCTGCCAGGAGCGCGATGGAGGCATCTGCATCGTCGGCGAGATCGAAGTAGGTATAGTCGGTTCCGTCTGAGTGTGAACGGCGCTTGTCGCCTATAAGTGCGACCATCCCGTGCCGGGCAAACAAATCGGCGTAAAAACGGAGGTCGTCGCGTGTATGCGCCCCCGATCCATGCAGGAGCACGACGCCCGGCCTCCGGACCCCTTCGTGAGGCGTGAGAATGTCCCCGGCGAGCTCGGTCCCGTCAGCCGATCGATATCTCACTTTGCGGATTGAGTACGGTTTCGCGGGCACCAGCCCTGATCGGACCAGCCCGACTCGTACCGCGTGTGCTCCCTTTACGATCGTGCCGGTGATGGAATCTCCATTGATCACGCCGGTAAATACGGCGTTCGGCGCGTTTGAACTGGGAACTTCGAACTTCAGTTTGGATCCCGCCACGCGCACGTTCGACAGTGCGTAGTCGGTCCAGAGAGTCTCTTCTTGCAGCGAGGCCAGAGCGCGAAGCGGGCCGCGCGGCTCTTGCACGAAATCGATCGTGATCGGGGAGTCGGCGCCGTTCGCGCTAACTTTGCCTAGCCAGCGCCCGCTCAGTGATCGTGCGGAACTTTCAGCGCAGGAGAGCGCAATTAGACCGAAAACCGCGAGTGCGCGACGATTCATTAATCCATTGTCTCATTCCTGACGCGATTCTTCTGGCGGGGCTTCACCCTGCGCGAGTAGAATAACCCGCCCATAGAAAATGTAAGGCGAACCGTCACGGTTCTCACGTACACAGCTGACGGAGGATCGACCTGATGATGAAGCCCGCCGCTACCTCCTGCAATCATCTTGCGAAACTCGGCGACAAGTTCATCTCCGAACTGAGCGAGATGGACGTCGCCGCCCAATCCTCTCCGGGTGGCAAGACCGCCGGTTGGCTGATCGGACATCTCGCGATCACCGGAGACTTCGTTCGCAGAAAACTCGGCCGGCCGCCACTCACTCCCAAAGAATGGGGCCCGCTTTTCGGACCCGGTACTCAGCCCTCGAATGAGGCTGCCTACTATCCGCCGCTCGCTGACCTTCGGAGTGCGTTCAAGAATGTGTACGCGGATCTCGCGTCAATCGCTCTCGATCAAAGCGAAACTGTACTTGGCGGACCAAATCCATTCGAGCCAGTCCGCGATCGCCTTCCAACGATGGGCGACTTCGCAACCTGGATAATGACTGGCCACCTTGGCTATCACCTGGGCCAGCTCGCGGAGCTGAGAGCTAGTGCAAGCCGCGCGTTCCTCGACGGTTGGGATTCGAAACGCTAGGTTAAAAAAGACTTTAACAAGGAGATGACATGCCGCAGTTCCTCATCGAGCGCAACATACCGGGTGCGGGAAAGCTTTCCCCCGAGCAGCTGAAGGAGATCTCGTCCCACTCTTGCAGCGTTATCAGCGAGATGAACAAAGAGGGCGTTGGCGTGAAGTGGGTGCACAGCCACGTCACTCCCGACAAGATCTTCTGCCTCTACGAAGCTCCGGATGAAAAGGCGGTTCGCGATCACGCCACTCGCGGCGGCTTCCCGGCCACCAACGTATTTCCCGTTTTCGGCGAGATTGGGCCAGGCACAGCCCGAAGCTGACGAGGGGCCCGCAGACGTGCCTGCAATACCCGCGGTGATGCTTTGGAGCGGCGGCAAAGACAGCATGCTCGCGCTCCATCGCATTCTTTCCGAAGGCGTTTACAAAATCGAATTCCTTATTACGACCGTTACGAGCGGTTACGATCGCATCAGCATGCACGGTGTGCGACGGACTCTACTCGAGGAGCAGGCACGCGCGCTCGGGTTGCCGCTGAAGATTTCGCTCATTTCGAAAAATGCGGTGAACGGACAGTACGAGGACGCGATGATTCGTTGCCTCGTGCAGTTCGCTGCAAAGGGAATCAAGCACATCGTCTGCGGGGACTTATATCTCGAGGAAATTCGCAACTACAGGGAAGCGCTTTTCCATCGCGTCGCGATGCAAGGCGTTTATCCGCTGTGGATGGAAGACACCCGTAAGCTGGCCGATGAATTCATTAGTGCGGGTTACAAAGCGACGCTTTGCTGCGTGGATCCCAAAGCAGTTCCGGACTGCTTCGCAGGCCGTGATTACGACGACGCTCTTTTGTCCGAGCTCCCGGCCGGCTGCGATCCGTGCGGCGAGAACGGGGAGTTCCACTCTTTCGTTTATGACGGTCCGCTTTTCACGGCGCCCGTAAAAATCCAAAAAGGCGAGAGTGTGACGCGCGAAGGCTTTCGCTTTACGGAGCTACTAAGCGCGACTTAAGTCGCGCTTTACCTTCCGCCCATTTTTGACAGTGCCGTGCGAATGAGCTCGGCGGCCGAGCTCCCCCAATTGCCCCCGTCGAGTGCCGCGCGGACTCCACGCTCAGCCTCGCTCAACGTATAGCCAAGTGATGTGAGAGCGCGAAGTGCATCGTCAGCGACGACGTTTCCGCTCGATGCCAGCGCGCCTTCACCACCACCGCCGCCGATCGCGTCCAGCTTGTCGCCAATGTCGAGGATGAGCTGCTCGGCTTTTTTCCGCCCAACCCGCGGGACGCTTTGCAGCGTGGCGATGTCTTTCTCGCGAATCGCTTTCATCAGGCGAGGCGCGGAAAGCGCAGACATCATGCCGATGGCCAGCGAGGGACCGACACCTTTCGCGGTAAGGAGCTTCTCGAAAAGACTCTTCTCCATCACGCTCGAAAATCCGAAGAGCTTCCACGAGTCCTCTTTGACCACGAGGGACGTGTGCAGCGAGACACTCTCACCCTGTCGCGGGAGGGATTCAAAAACTCCGAGCGGGATCTCGATTTCGTAACCGACACCGCCCGCGGTCATCACTGCGACGCGGTCGATGTCTTTCGAAGCGAGAGTGCCGTTAATGAGCGAGATCACCGCAGCGCCTTGGAGAGATCGAACTTCGGCGCCAGCGCAAACGCGAGCGCGGCGGCAACCCCGTCCGCGGCATCTGCGGGCTGCGGCGCACTCTTGAGGCGCAGCAGGCGTGCAACCATGAATTGAACCTGTTCTTTGCTGGCGGCGCCCGTCCCAACCACCGCTTTCTTGATCTCCGCAGGGGGATATTCCGCGATCTCCAGCCCGGCCTTCACCCCTGCAAGCAATATGACGCCGCGTGCGTGACCGAGAACGATCGTGGTGCGCACATTACGCGCATAAAAAACGTCTTCGATGGAAAGCGCGTCCGGCTTATGCCGTTGAATAAGCTCCGTGACACCATCGAAAATTTCGGCGAGCCGAACGGCAAGTAAATCGCGCGACTTCGTCCGCAGCACACCGCACTCTATAAGAACCGGGGGCGCCGCGCCCGCCTCCTTGCTCACGACGCCATACCCCATGACCGCAGTACCGGGATCGATGCCGAGTACGATCACGCAGTTACCGCGACAAGCCGGCGCTCACCTGAGAAGCCCACCGCTAGCTCATCTCCGAAACGTCGATGTCAAAATTCGCTGCGACTTTTTGGACGTCGTCCAAATCTTCCAGCTCCTCGAGCAACTTCATCAGCGACTCGGCGTCTTTCCCCTCGACGCGCACCGTGTTCTTGGGGATGTAAGAGATTTCCGATTCTCCCACCGGAAGTTTCTTGTCCTCGAGCGCGGTCTTCACCGCGTGCAGCGCGGTCGGATCCGTCGTGACAATGAACTGATCGTCATCGCGCGCGAAATCCTCGGCGCCCGCCTCGAGAGCTCCTTCCATCGCGGACTCCTCATCGAGATTGGCCGCGTCGAGGTAGATCTGGCCTTTGCGCTCGAACATCCACGAAACCGAATTTGCAGCGCCGAGATTCCCGCCGTGGCGTGAGAGCTTGTGGCGGACATCGGCGACGGTGCGAGTCGCGTTGTCGGTGAGCGCGAAGATGAGCATCGCCACTCCCCCCGGACCGTATCCCTCGTATGTCACTTCGACGTATTCGACGCCTTCGAGGTCACCCGTGCCCTTCTTGACTGCGCGCTCGATGTTCTCCTTCGGCATCGACGCGGCTTTCGCGGTGTCGATCGCGGTGCGAAGGCGGGGATTACCGGCCGGATCGCCGCCGCCGAGCTTCGCGGCCATCGTGATCTCGCGAATGAGCTTGGTGAAATGCGCTCCGCGCTTCGCATCCGTCGCGGCTTTGTAATGTTTGATCTGCTTCCATTTACTGTGGCCGGCCATTTCTCAGCTCACTCGAAGTTCGTTGTTTTGCGTCGCCATCATCGGCGCCGGTTCCGTCGCCAGTCGTCGTGACAGGCCTCGCAGCTCGGCTCGCGAAGCCTCGTCCAGGTGCGTGCTCGATACCGCGCAAAGATCGTCGAGAGCCGCGGAAGCCGCGGCGCGATCGGATCGCCCCACCAGCTCGATCACACGCATCAGCATCGCCCGAACGTCTCCAGGAACGGCGAGCGTTCCGCTCCATTGGCGTGCGCGGTCGGCGCGCTCACGATGTTGCTCCGGAGCGATGCCTAACGGATCGACGAGCGCGGTTGCCAATCGCGCGGCCATGAGGCACGAGAGAGTCACTTCGCGAGGCCCGCCGAGCGCTGCCCGACCCGCCTGAGCCGCGAGGGCGGGAAAGGGGAAAACAGGCGCTTCCAGAGAGTACCGCGGCGGTTGACCGATCACTCTCGGAATCTAGGCATTCACCTGGCACGCGGCTACATTCCGCACTATGGCACAGCCCGTTCCGAACCCCCCAAAATCCATACTTTGGGTGGACGACGAAGGCGAGCTTCTCGAGCCACATCGCATCTTTCTCCGCTCGAAAGGTTTCACCGTCGAATGGGCGAGCAATGCCGACGACGCCGTCGAGCTTTTGCGTCGTCATTCCTTCGACATCATGCTCCTCGACGAGCAGATGCCGGGCAAGCGCGGACTCGAAGCATTCCGTGACGTGCGCGAGCTCGCGCCGAATCTCCCGGTCGTGATGGTGACGAAGAGCGAGGAGGATTCGACTCTCAAGGAAGCCATCGGCGTAAACGTGCGCGATTACCTCGTGAAGCCGGTGAACCCGCGCCAGGTGCTTAGCGTGGTGACGCGGATTCTCGAGGGGCCGCGCATCAGGCAGCAGGCGCTTGCACGGCGATTCGTGGAGCGATTCCGCGCCATGGAGCTTGAGCGGGACCCCAATCTCGACTGGCGCGGGTGGATCGACCGCTTCGACGAGCTCATGCGTTGGGATGTCGAGCTTGCCGCTGCCGGCGAGATGGGACTCTACGACTCGCTGCGCGGGCTGTACCCCGACATGCATCGCGAGTTCGCGCATTACATGATGAAGGAATACCCGGAGTGGCTGCGGGATCTCGAGGGAAGCCGGCCGCCACTTTCTGTCGACATCGTCAGCGAGTTCCTGCTTCCCATCATGCAGCGCGATCGCGCCGCGGTCTTCGTCGTCGTCGACTGTCTGCGCCTCGATCAGTGGAGAGTCCTAGAGCCGCTTCTCGCTCCGTACTTCGAAGTTGAGACAACGCACTACTTCGCCGTTCTTCCCACCGCGACTCCTTATTCGCGCAACGCTCTCTTCAGCGGACTCTTTCCCGGTGAGATAGCGGCGCGCCTGCCCGATTGGTGGGGGAACCCCGACCGCGAAGACGAATCCCTCAACGCGCACGAGAAGGAGCTGCTCGAAAATCATCTCGAGGAGATTACCGGCTCGAAGATTCCCGTGCGCTATCAGAAAATCTCCACCTCCGCCAATTCCGACGAGCTCGAACGACACCTCGGCACTGCTATCGCCCCCGACGGAATCAGCGCCTTCGTCTTCAACTTCGTGGACCTGCTCACCCACGGGCGAAGCGAGTCGCAGATCCTTTACGAGGTTGCCCGCGACGAGATCGCTTTGCGCCAAATCACGCGACAGTGGTTCCAGCGCTCGGCGCTCTTCAGCGTTCTCAAGGAAGCCTCGCGAAGAAAGATCTCGGTGCTCCTCACCACCGACCACGGCTCGATTCACTGCAACACGCCGGCGACGGTTTACGCGAAGCGTGACGCGAGCTCGAACCTCCGCTACAAATTTGGAGAGGACCTTCGCGCCGAGCGTCCGGAGCAGGCGCTGCTCTTTCCGAGCGAGGAGACGCTTCGTCTGCCGCGGAGGGGCGCGGGCGGCAACACGCTTCTCGCTACGAATGACTGCTTTTTCGTTTATCCGACAAAGCTTCGGGAGTACCAGAGCCGCTACCGCGGGTCATTCCTACACGGCGGCGTGACCCCGGAGGAAGTGATCCTCCCTCTCGCGCTCCTCACACCGACGACAAGGCGGTAGATGTCGGCATACCGCCGGCTTTCTCCATTTCTCCGCCCGCACGCCTGGCGGATGGTCATCTCGATCATCTGCAACGTGCTCGCTGCGCTGCTCGATGGCTTTTCAATCGCGCTGCTCATTCCGTTTCTCAACATCCTCTTCCATCAGCCCGCCATCGGGATGACGAAGGGGTGGGTCGCGAAGCTGCTCGACGCGACGGTCGGATCGCGCATTGTTCCCGGCCAGGAGATGGATTCGCTGCGCAACGTGATTCTTCTCGTTCTCGCGGCCGTCGTCGCCAAGAACATTCTCGTTTGGATCTCCGGCCAACTCGGCGCGACACTCCAGGAATACGTGACGCGCGATCTGCGGAACGCGGTCTATCGGCACCTTGCCAATTTGCCGCTCGGATATTTTACGCAGATGAAGGCGGGACAAATTCTCTCCCGCGTCATAAACGACACCTCCGAGACGCGGCTCATCCTCACGCAGCTGGTGACGCAGGCGATGCAGTCGGGTTCGCTGGTAGTGGTCTATCTCCTCATTCTGTTCAACATCTCCTGGAAGCTGACGCTTCTTTCGCTCACGATTCTTCCGCTTCTCAGCATTTTCCTCTCGCCGATGCTGAAGCGGCTCCGCAAGAGCGCGGCACGGCGCGGAAACCAGCACGGTGAGATGACAAGCGTGCTTCAGGAGACGATCTCCGGAATTCGCATCGTCAAGTCGTTCCGCACCGAGCAGCACGAGGAGGAAAGGTTCGCCGAGGGCAGCGAGCGTTACGCGCGGAGCACGGTGAAAGTGACCCGGCTCACGCTTCTCGCGCCGCCAATAACCGAGGTCATCGGCACTGTCATCGCCGTGCTCGTTCTTTGGATCGGGGCGCGCGAAGTCCTCACCAATGGCGCGATGACGGGTGCGACGCTTCTCGCCTTTCTCACCCTCGTGCTCCGCTGCCTCCAGCCACTGAAGCAGCTTTCGCAGATGCCGTCCACCGCGCAGTCGTCGATGGCGTCCGCCGACCGGCTTTTCGAGATCCTCGATTCACCTGCGGAATATCAGCGCGATACGGGTTCCCGCGATAACGCCGTTTTCGAGAAGCAGATCGAGTTCGATCACGTGAGCTTCACCTACGGCGACGCACCCGTTCTCGCCGACGTCAATCTCATCGCCAGGAAGGGCGAGGTAATCGCCCTCGTCGGTCCGAGCGGGGCGGGGAAGAGCACACTGGTAGATCTCATACCGCGTTTCTACGAGCCGACCGGCGGCACCATTCTTCTCGACGGCGTGGACACGCGCGAGATCAAGCTGCCCGCTCTACGCGCGCTAACGGGTATCGTCAGCCAGGAAACGGTGCTCTTCAACGATTCCGTCCGGAACAACATCGCGTACGGGACGCCGGGCAGGTATACGGACGGCGAGGTGGAATCTGCCGCTCGCGCCGCGAACGCCCACGATTTCATTCTCGAGCTTCCCGACGGGTACGACACGATGCTCGGAGAGCGGGGAACCCGCCTCTCAGGGGGTCAACGCCAGCGTCTCGCGATTGCACGGGCCTTGCTCAGTGATCCACCAATTCTGATCCTCGACGAAGCAACTTCGGCGCTGGACACGGAATCGGAGCGATTGGTGCAGGAAGCGGTGGACAGGCTGCTCGAGGGGCGAACGGTTTTTGTCATCGCCCACCGCCTGTCCACGATCACTCATGCGGATCAAATTCTCTTCCTCGATCGCGGCGAGATCGTGGAGCGCGGTACGCATCAGGGGCTGCTCGCCAAACGCGGAGCGTATTACCGTTTGTATAACATGCAATTTGGAAACGGAGCGAACGCTCCCGACAACCAGGAAGCAATGATTTCTTCGGCGAGCTGACGTGAGAGTGATCTTTTTGCACACCGCGCGCGAGTGGTCGGGAACCGCTCGCGCTTTTGCACGCGGAGGACGCGGCCTTGCCGCGCGCGGCACCACGGTGACGATGATTGCGCCGCCCGACAGCAACGTCGAGCTGGGATTCAACGCACAGAGCAGGGATGGCGAGCGCCACGGCAAGGAGCAGGCGTTCGACGTTCTCTCCTACAATTCTGAAGGGTTCTGGTATTTCGCCTCGCGCCGCCTGCGAAAGCTTTTTCGCAAATGGGACGCGAGCGCAGTCTTCGTCACCACCGACCGCGAGCATCTTATCGCGGCGACGGTTTGCTGGATGGCGCGACGCGGTGCGGTTGTCCGTCGCACACCAGCGGGCATTAAGCTGGAGATGTCATTCTCCGGCCGCATGGCCGCACGTCTGGCTCCGACGATTTTTCTTTTCTCCAATGAAGCCGACCGGCACGCGGCGGTGCTCCCAAAGCGCGCGGTCGAACAGGCAGTGGCCGAGATTGGAATTGACGCCGAATCCTACGGTCTCTCCGACGGGCCGGACGGCACCCCTCCGACCGAGGACGGGCAGGAGGAAACCGAGGAGGCGACACACGCACGCTATATCGTCTGCGTTTATGATTCGTCCTCGCGCGGCAGAGCGGCCACTGCCGTTCGCTGTATCTCGATGCTCGCGCCGAGACACCCTGATTTGCGCCTTCTTATAGTAGGGCCGGGTTCCGACCACGAGGATCTCCGCATGCAGGCGTCCGCACTTCGCATCCTGCACCTCGTCAGCTTCCTCGGTGAGCGTGACGACCAGGTGAGCATCATGCGCGATGCCGACCTCGGCTGGGTCGTCGCGGAAGGCGACACGGCTGCTTACGGTATTCTCGATCTGATGGCACTGGAGAAGCCGCTCGTCGCGAGCGAAGTCGGTGTCGCCGGGCATTACGTTGCGAATGGGATCAGCGGCACGCTGTATCCGGCCGACGATTCTGCCGCAACCGCGGCGACGGTTGCCGCGCTTCTCGGCCATGAAGAGTCGCGGGTCACGATGGGACGCGCCGCTCGCACGCGTGTCATTCGCGACTTCCCCGAGAGCGACATGATCGAAGGCTTCGCGCGTGTCGCCGAGCTTGCGCAGAAACGCTCGAGACAAAAGTCCTAAGTGTGACCAGCACCGGCCGCGCACCAGTCACGGTGGTGATCGCGGCGCACAACGAAGCCGCGAACATCCAGGCGTGCCTTGCCAGCGTAAGTTGGGCGGCGGAGGCAATTGTCGTCGAAAATGATTCCACCGACGGCACCGCCTTCTGCGCGAACGAGGTCGGCGCGACCGTCATCAGTCCTCCCTTTACGACAATCGGTCACGCGCGAAATGCCGGTATCGCGATGGCGGCCCACCCGTGGGTACTCGTGCTCGACGCAGATGAGCGCTGCAGCCCGGAGCTCGCGGACGAGCTACACGAGCTGGCGAAGGGCTCGCATTCGTTCAAGGCCTTCCGGATTCCACGCCGCAATTTCTTTCTCGGCAGGGAGATCAAGCACGGAGGATGGGAGCGCGACCGGCCCCTTAGGTTTTTTCCACGGACTCTCCGCTACGACGACAAGAAAGTGCATGAGGGAGTGCGCGTCGAAGGCGCCGTCGGCGAGACTCACTGCTCGCTCCTTCACTACACATATGCGTCATTGGACGCATTCTTCGAGAAGCTGAGCCGCTACAGCCGTGATTGGGCGGAGCAGAACTTCGCGAAGGGAAGACGAGTTGGATTCTGGTCGGTCCTGCTTCGCGGGCGCTTGCGCTTCGCGTCGATGTATCTGCTCAAGCTTGGGTTTCTCGACGGCGCGCACGGCCTCATTCTCGCGCGGCTCGCCGAAGAAAGCGTCATGGCGAAGTACGCCCGCCTCTGGGAGATGACGCTCGCCGAGCGTGCTGAGCGGGTGAAGTAGCGTTGCGCGTTCTAATCATTGGCAGCGACCACCAATGGCGCATGGAGCGCGCGACCGAGCGCGCCTTCAGGCGCGCGGGTCATGACACTCTGCTCATCGACGATCGCCGCGCGAAGCGGCTCCTCGGTCTAAAGCTCACGCAGCGCTGGGCGCTGTTCAACGCGGCGCGCTATCGGCCGGATTTCATCCTTCTCTCGAAGTGCCTGGCGCTCGATCCGGAGACTGTAAGCGAGATCATCGCCGACAAGCCGAACGCGATGTGGTATCACGATCCGCAGTGGTACCGTGAAACCAACCGACCCGATATCGGCCACATCGCGACGATCGGAAAGCTGTCGCAGACTTTCTTCGTTTCCGGGTTTGACGCCGAGTGGCGTGCGCTTGGATTGCCGGCAAAATATCTTCCCGCCGCCGCGGACCGCGCCATCATGCCGGTAACGCCTAATCCGCGATTCGCGTCCGACGTAACCTTCATCGGCACCGGCTACGATCCGGCCCGCTCGGAAATCCTCCTCGAGGTCGCTAAGAAGCAGAACGTCCGCGTTTGGGGCCTCGGCTGGGAGAAATGGCGCGAGCCACTTAGGTGGACGGGGAAGCCGGTGGAAGGAAAACAGTTCGCCGCGGTTTGTTCCAGCTCGAAGGTCACGCTCGGTATCAACCCGGCGATTGCGAAAGGCGGTAGTAATTACACATCGGACCGCACTTGGATGGTGATGCTTGCCGGCGCATTCTACCTTGGCCAGGGCACCCCCGGTATGCGCGAGATGCTGCACGATGGAGTGCATTGCGGTTGGTATGAAGACGCCGCCGACTGTGTCGCGCAGTGCGACCGTTACCTCCGGGACGCACGGGAGCGCGAGCGCATCCGTGTCGCAGGAGAGCATTTTGTCCGTGCGAACCACACATACGACCAGCGCATCACGAGTCTCCTCTCCGGAGAAGCTTGGACGAATCCGATTGGGCGCGCGTGAGGCATCTCTTTGTCACCCAGGACTACGCGCCTGACCTCGGTGGAATGGCACGCCGCCATCTCGAGCTTTGCCGCCGCTTCGCAGATGGCGACGAATCAACGATGAGTGTCTCAACCGTCGCCGCTCCAACTGCAAAGTCGTTCGACGACAGCGAGCCGTACGCGATTTACCGCCAGCCATTTCCATTTAAGCGCGCGAACAGGTTTGTGAATGAGATGCGGTGGGGTGCGTGGCTCACAACCGGCCAGGGCGCGAGATTCGATGTGCTGCATTGCGGCAACATCCGACCTGTCGGCTACCCGGTTTATCTCGCGCATCGTGCGCGCAACAAACCGTATCTCGTCTACGTGAATGGCGGCGATCTTCTTCGAGAGAAAAATAAGGCCGGCGATAAAATCAAGCGCGCGGGAGCGCGCGCCATACTCGGTGGCGCGTCAGGGATTGTGGCGACCTCGGACTGGGTGGCCAAGCTAAGCAATGAAGTGCTCGACCTCGTCGGAGTGGAGGGCCCGCCTCCGGTCGCGGCGCTTGGCCTTGGCACGGATCCGGTTCAGTTCCACCCGTCGCGCGACACCGGCGCGCTTAGGCGTCGCTGGGATGTCGGAGACGCCCGCATTTTGCTTACCGTCGCGCGGCTCGTTCCCCATAAAGGACAGGACAACGTCATCCGCGCTCTCGCCGTTCTCAAGCACCAGTTCCGCGACTTGCGCTATGTGCTCGTGGGAGAAGGCCACGATGAGCAGCGTCTGCGCGACATTGCCCGCGAGCTGAACGTCGAAGACCGCGTCGGGTTCGTGGGACCGATGCGCGACGACGAGCTTCCGGAAGCCTATGCAACGTCCACCCTCTACGCCGGAATGTCGCGCATCGATCGGGAGATCAACGCCGAAGGGTATGGCATCTCATTTCTAGAGGCAGGCGCGTCCGGAATTCCCTCCGTCGCAGGCGATTCGGGGGGCGTGCGCTCCGCGGTGCGCGACGGTGAGACCGGCGTCATCGTCCCGCCGGAAAGCGTCGACGCAATCGTCTCCGCGATCCGCACCATGCTCGTCGAGGAGGACCGCCGGAAAGCGATGGGCGTCGCCGCTCGCCGCGCTGTCGAGACCTATTACAACTGGGATCGTGTCGCCCGTGACACGAGAGAGTTCACTTATCGTGTGACCGCGCAGCAACTGATGCAAACGACATGACCGCGAAGCCGACTGCCAGCCATTACGCCGAGTACTACTCGCTGCGCGGAACGGTCGCCGCGCTGCGGCTCCTGCCTTGGGAGACTGCCGGACGCATCGGCGCGCGACTTGGCGCCCTTGGCTACCGGCCGTTGGGAATCCGGAAGCACGTCGTCGAGCGGCAAATCGCCGGCGCATTTCCTGAATGGCCGCCCAAAAAAGTGAAGCGTGTTGCCATCGATTCCTATCGCCACCTTGGAAGGACAGCGATTGAAACAGCGCTTCTCGATTCGCTGGGCAAACAGGGTCTGCTCGACCTCGTCGAGACAGTGGATGGTTGGCATCACGTCGAGCAGGTGATGGCGAAGGGCCTTGGCGCCATTCTCGTCACCGGACACTTCGGCAACTGGGAGCTCGCAGGCGCGTACGTTGCCGCGCGCGGAATTCCCCTCGATGTAATAGCGCGCGAGATGGCGAACCCTGTTTTTGACAGCTACCTGAACGGGACGCGCGAGGGGATCGGAATGGTCGTCGTTAAGGACACGGACGCGGTAAAGCGCACGCCGAGGTCGCTGAGGGCGGGAAGGGCGGTTGCGTTCGTGGCCGATCAGGGAGTTATGGGGCTGGCCTCGACGTTCGTTCCATTCTTTGGACGTCCCGCGAAAACCCCGCGCGGTGCCGCGGTATTCGCCTTGCGATTCAATGTCCCTGTACTATTCGTCGTCGCGATCAGAAAGCCCAACGGCAAGTATAGAATCGTCGTCGAGCCGATCGAGACGAAATCCACAGGTGACCGGGAGCAGGACGTTGACGGAATTGTCGCGCGGTTCACACAGGTTCTGGAGAAGTGGGTGCGCGTTGTGCCGGAGCAATACTTCTGGCAGCATCGCCGCTGGCGCAGGCAGCCGCCTGAGACGCCGCCAGAGCTCCGCGATCCAACGCTCTAGCTGACGATGCTCGATCCGGCGCAGAGAAAACGCTTTTTCCGCGACAATCGCGCGCGGCTGGGCCTCGTCATTGTGATTGTGATGGGGTTGGCGGCGATTCTCGCTCCCCTCATCGCGCGGCAGAGTCCGATCACGATCGATCTCAATCACCTGCTCGAGCGGCCTTCCGCCGCGCACTTCCTGGGCACCGACGTTCAGGGACGCGACCTCTGGTCGCGGTTGGTGTACGGCGCCCGCGTGTCGCTCACCGTCGGATTCATCTCGCAGGGCATCGCCCTCCTCATCGGCGTCACGCTCGGCATGCTCGCGGGATTCTACGGAAAGTGGATCGACGAGGTCATCATGCGCCTCGCCGACGTCACGCTCGCGTTTCCAACGTTGCTTCTGCTGATCGCGATGGTTGCCGCCCTTCAGCCGTCTATGACTGTCGTGTTCGCAACGATTGGAGTTGTCGGTTGGGCAGGAATGGCGCGTCTTGTTCGCGGACAGGTTCTCGTCGTTCGTCAGCTCGAGTACGTGCAGGCCATTCGTGCATTGGGTGGCAGCGACATCCGCATCATGATGCAGCACGTGCTGCCTAACGTCATCGCGCCAGTGGTCATCGCTGCCACGCTCGGCGTGGCCGGCGCAATCATGGCCGAAGCCGCATTGTCGTTCCTTGGCCTCGGGGTTCCGCCTCCGGCGCCAAGCTGGGGCTCTATGATCGCCGACGGGCGCGACCTCGACCAGCTTCGCCATTCTCCGTGGACTTCGGTGTTCCCCGGGATGGCGATCGGACTCGCCGTGCTCGGGTTCAATCTCCTCGGCGACGCTCTTCGGGATGCGCTGGATCCCAAGCAGCATTACCGCAAGGTAAATGTTGCGGCCGAGCCGCCGGCGGCCCGCGATCCAATAGCAATGGTCGAGGCCAAGGAAAAGCAGGCCTGACTTGCCGACTGCGCGCCTGGCGCGCAGGATAGAGCGGTGAACAATGGAGCGCTGATGCTACGAACCAACGCGGCGATCGCTGTCGCCGTCTCGCTTTTTTGTTCGCCGCAGCG
The DNA here is from genome assembly GCA_013816855.1 of Gemmatimonadaceae bacterium. Taxonomy (GTDB): domain Bacteria; phylum Gemmatimonadota; class Gemmatimonadetes; order Gemmatimonadales; family Gemmatimonadaceae; genus UBA4720. Next base: position 20,503 of record JACDDT010000007.1, on the reverse strand, counting down.
GGATGCGTCGGCCGACACGATTCAAGTCGCGCAATCGGTCTCGCCGGCACCGACGCAGTCTAGCCCCGCGACTCAGCGCGTGACGATCGCTATGCAGGAAGTCGTGCGCGGCCTCGATGAGCCGGTCTATCTCACTACGCCCGTTGGCGACGCGCGACTTTTCGTCGGGGAGCAGCCGGGGCGCATCGTCATCATCAAAGATGGCCGGAAGCTTCCGCGCCCATTTCTCGACATCACAAGGAAAGTGCAGAGCGGCGGAGAGCGCGGATTTCTCAGCGTCGCATTTCATCCGCAGTACCGGACTAACGGATTTCTATTCGTCAACTACACCGATCATAACGGCGACACCAACATCGAGCGGTATACGGTCTCGCACGACCCCGATGTCGCCGACTCCGGGTCTGCGCGCCTCATTCTTAAAATCCATCAGCCCTACGCCAATCATAACGGCGGCATGAACCTGTTCGGTCCCGACGGAATGCTCTACATCGGAATGGGAGATGGCGGGAGCCAGCTCGACCCTAGCGGCAACGGGCAGAGCTCGAACACTCTGCTCGCGAAGCTTCTTCGCATCAACGTCGATCGCGACGCGTACACCTCTCCAGCCGCGAATCCGTATGCGAAGTCCGGGGGGCGTCCCGAGATATGGGCGATCGGTTTGCGTAATCCTTGGCGTTTTGCTTTCGACGCGAAAGACGGCAACCTCTACATCGCGGACGTCGGACAGGACAAATACGAAGAGATCGACGTTGTCCCCTCGAGCCGTGCGGGTGTGAACTACGGCTGGAGCGTAATGGAAGGTTTCTCCTGCCTCCACGGCGACAGCTGCAACCAAACGGGGCTGCAGCGTCCGGCGGTGGTTTACTCGCATTCCGATGGCTGCTCGATCACAGGCGGCTTCGTTTATCGCGGGAGAAAAATTCCCGCGCTGGACGGCCATTACTTCTACGCCGATTACTGCAAAACCTGGCTGCGCAGCTTCAAGTACGTGAACGGTAGAGTCACCGAACAGACCGAGTGGCCGGTGGCAAAAGTTTCCGCGATCGCGTCGTTCGGACTCGACGCTGAAGGCGAGATCTATGCGGTGTCGCACCTCGGCGTGATCTACAGAATGATTGCCGCGCTGCCTTCCGGACGATGACGAAGCCGCTTGATCTGCGGCACTCATCCGACCTCGTGGGGATCAAGCCCGACGCGGAGTATCGCCGGACGCTTTCCGACAGGATGGGCGCGGAAGGCTCGGATCTTTTCAGAGCGTTCAATTACTGTCTCATTCCAACAGCGGCGGGAATTCTGATTGGCGTGGCGTGGGTCGTCGTGAAGCGCAGACTTCCGCCAAGTCACACGCTCGCATTCATCTATATCGCGCTGGGCGCTATCGTAGGCGCCATGATTTTCGGCGGCGGATCGCTGCTCTTTGTGCTGGGATTCTCACGCGGCGCCGGCGAGGGCATCGGCTCTTTCCTCCACCCGCAGGCTGAATATCAGCGCGGTTATTCGCGTGAGGACTCTCTCGTCGCGCGTGGCGATGTCGACGGTGCGCTGAAATCGTTTGCGACGATCGCGGAAGCCGAGCCGGATAACGTGGACGTTCGCTTGCGCGCAGCAGAGCTGCATCGGAAGAATTCGTCGTTCGAGGAGTCGGCGGCGCTGTACCGCTATGTCCGGTCCCACGCCACGCGCCCACGCGACGACGTGCACGCGTCGCTCCGTCTGATTGACCTTTACCTCATCTGGCCGGAGAACGAGGGGCGTTCGATGCGCGAACTGAAGCGTCTCATCGACAAGTATCCGGGAACAGAAATCGAAAAACGCTCGCGGGTAGCGCTCGCCAGCTTGAAGCGCGAGCGCTTTCCGGAAGCGATGACCTAGACCGCTTCGACCTCATTCGCGGCTCGGTCGAGGATCTCTTTGATTTTCTTGATCTGCTCGGCGCTTCGCGGTTTGCTCTGCGAGGCGTAGATGGCGCGGCCGAGGTCTTTCATTCCGCGGTGCACTTCCATCATCGGCTCGCCGAAGATGCTCTGCGCGAACTCCGCGATGCGCGAGAAGATGTCGTCGATGAGCGGCTGATTCTCCGCCAGATACGCGCGCCCTTCATCCGTGATCTCGTAAATCTTCTTTCCACTCTCTTCCGGCTTCGCGCGAGCGTAGCCGAGGTCCTCGAGCATCGTCAGCGTCGGGTAGACCGTGCCGGGGCTTGGCGAATACATCCCACCGAAGCGCTCCTCGATTTCCTTGATGATGTCATAGCCGTGCCTCGGCTTTTCGTCTAGCAGGCGGAGGATGACGTATTTGAGATCACCCTGATCGAACACCCGCGATCCGCCGCCGAATGGTCCGCCTCGCGAACGTCCTCGGCCCGGGCCGCCGAACATCGCGCCGAAAAGGCGCGACCCGTCAAAGGTTCTGTCGCCGAACGCCCAGTTGAAACCAGATCCGCAGTCTTTTCCGTCCATAATTCCCCCTAGCAAGTGCCTATCAAGCCAGTTCGGGGTCAGCAACGGCCTCGATATAACTGGCGATATATCTTTCCTTTTCAAAAAGTTATATCGCGCGATATATCGAAGTCAAGTCCGTTCCGTGCTGGCCCCCACCATTCATGGCCCTTCGCTCAGGTTTTCCCCCGCGCTTCTAGCGTTCGCTCGAACAAGCCGTTCGAAGTTCCAGTAGAGAGGAGCGGCCGGGGCGATTCTCGGAGGACAATCCGCAGCGGAGCAGCGAAGCTGCGCCATCGCGAAGCGATGCCGCGAGGACCCGTCCGAAGAGAACGCCCCGGCGCGACCCCGGCAGCTACCGGCTAACGGCTCGCTCGAAGCAGCGCGTAATCCTTCGCGCCTTTGCGGAGGAGGTAATAGTCGCCGGCGAGCGGGCCGATCGAGTCGAACGTAGCGTCTGCGCCTACCCGTTTACCGTTCACGTACACTCCGCCCTGCTCGATCAATCTCTTCGCCGCACCCTTCGACGCGGTGAGCTTGAGTGTCGTGAGCGCGTCGACTACCGACGGCAGTTCGGTGACTTCGCTGAACTCGACTTCGTTCCCGAGCGCGGCGAGGACCTCTGTCGAGAGCGTGGCGGGGTCGGCTTTCCCGAAAAGCACGCGCGACACTTCACCGGCAACCTTTGCAGCGTCGGCGCCGTGCACTCTCGAAGTGACGTCGGTCGCGAGCGCCTGCTGCGCAGCGCGATCCTGCGGCGCGGTCTTCATCACTTCGTCGAGCCCTTCGACTTCTTTCCTGGGCAGCAGCGTGAAGTAGCGCAGGTACCGGCCCACATCGCGGTCGTCCACATTGATCCAGTACTGATAAAATTTGTACGGCGATGTGAGAGTGGGATCGAGCCACACGCTGCCCGCTTCGGTCTTTCCGAACTTCGTTCCGGCCGCGGTCGTGACGAGCGGCATCGTCAGTGCGTGCGCCGTGCCCCGCTCGACTTTGCGGATGAGGTCGATGCCGGCGATGATGTTGCCCCACTGATCGCTGCCACCGATTTGCAGCTGCGCGCTCTCACGCTTGTACAGCTCGAGGAAGTCGTACGCCTGAAGAAGCATGTACGAAAACTCGGTGAATGATATCCCACCCTCGATGCGCGACTGAACGGACTCCTTCGCCAGCATCACGTTCACGGAAAAGTGTTTGCCGATGTCGCGAAGGAGTTGAATGGCACTCAGCGGCCGCAGCCAGTCAGCATTGTCCCGCATGAGAGCGGCGGATTTTCCGCCGAAATCGAGGAAGCGCTCAAGTTGCGCCTTGATGGCGAGCGCGTTGGCCGCTACGACGTCTGGACTCGACAGCTGCCGCTCGACGTTTTTACCGCTCGGATCTCCGATGAGCCCAGTTCCTCCGCCCACCAGCGCGATCGGCGTGTGTCCCGCGCGTTGGAGATGCGCGAGTCCCATCACCGGTACGAGATGTCCGATATGGAGGCTGGAGGCGGTGGGATCGAAGCCGCAGTACGCCGTCCGCTTCTCCTTGAGGAACGAATCAAGCTCAGGCGTTGTCTGATAGACCAGTTCGCGCCACGTGAGCTCTTCGAGAAGACCGGGGGTCTGCGCCATTGGCTGAAAATAGGCGTATCGCGGCGAGGTGTCACCTTCGATGTGCGACCGTTAACTTCTAGATTCGATGCCCTCCGCCTGGCGCTCCTTCACTAAGCAGCATCCGACCCTCATCCGTTCGGTTCTGCTCGCGCTGACCTTTGCTATCTCGCTTGGGGTCGGGCTTCTATATGGTGGCTGGGCGCTCATCTGCCGTGGCAATCAGTGTCCGTCCATCGAAGTGCTCGCCGACTATACGCCGCACCAGACGTCAAAGCTTTACGCGATCGACGGGAGATTCATCGCCGAGCTGGGTCTCGAGAAGAGAACACTCGTCAAGCTTGATGAGATTCCGAAGATGGTGCAGGACGCCTTCGTCGTCACCGAAGACAAGCGATTCTATCAGCACGCGGGCATCGATTGGCATCGTGTCGCGTCTGTAATCGCGCGCGCTCCCGTTCGGGGATATAAACAGGGATTTTCAACGATCACGATGCAGCTGGCCCGCAACGTCTTTCCGGAGCAGATCAGCCGGGAGAAAACGATGGTCCGCAAGCTCAAGGAAGCGAAAGTCGCGCGCGAGATCGAAGCAAAGTTCGACAAGAAAAAAATTCTCGAGCTCTACCTCAATCAGATCGATCTCGGTCACGGAGCTTACGGCGTCGAGACAGCGGCCCAACGGTACTTCGGAAAATCGGTGCGCGATCTCAACATCGCCGAAGCCGCCACGCTCGCAGCACTTCCGAAAGCGCCTGCGCGCTACAACCCACGCCGCTTTCCCGATCGCGCCATTCAGCGTCGCAATACGATCATCGAGCTGCTGCGGCAAAATGGAAACATCAGCGACGCCGACGCCAGCCGCGCCCGCGCTTATCCGCTTCAGCTTGCCTCGAAGCTCGAGGCGGGCGAGACGGCGCCTTACTTCGTCGAGTGGGTACGAGAGCAGCTCGATGCGCAATTCGGAAAGCAGCTCTACGAGCAAGGTCTCAAGGTTTACACGACGCTCGATCTCGACATGCAGACGGCCGCCGAGCGAGCGCTCGAGCGGCAGGTGAAATCGGTCGAAGCGGGACACTACGGCGCTTACACGCACCAGACGTACGAGTACTACATGGCGCACCATCCCGACAACGAAGAGGGAACGGGCACCTCACCCTACCTTCAAGGTGCGTTCCTCGCGCTCGATCCGCGCAACGGCGCGATTCGGGCGATGGTGGGCGGCCGTGATTTCTTCGATTCAAAATTCAACCGCGCGACGCAGGCGCTCCGCCAGCCCGGATCCACTTTCAAGCCGATCGTGTATAGCGCCGCCATCAGGAGCGGACGCCCGGCGTCGTACATTTTGAATGACAGCCCGCTCACCGTGAACATGCAGGGCGGGCCCAACTGGACTCCGCAGAATTACGACGGCCGCTTTCTCGGCCTCCTCCCCATGCGCAAGGCGCTCTACGATTCCCGCAACATTCCCACCATCCGTTTGGGAATGGAGCTCGGAGAGCAGACGGTCATCAACGCGGCGCGCGACTTCGGCATCAGTACTCCGATTCCCGCCTACCCGTCTATTCACATCGGCGCCGCCGAAGTTTACCCGATGGAGATCATCGCCAGTTACACCGCTTTCGCGAACCTTGGCGTGCGTGCGTCACCCAATGCGATCATTCGCGTGGAAAACGCAAAGCAGGAAATACTCTGGCAGCCAACGCCGACGCGCACGCAGGTGATGTCCACCGAAGAAGCCTGGATCATGGTTGACATCATGAAAGACGTCGTACGCCGGGGCACCGCATCAGGAAGCGTGTGGGGCGCGGGCTTTCACTACCCTGCGGGCGGAAAAACCGGCACGACCAACGACGGTACGAACGTTTGGTTCATCGGTTACACCGCGGATCTCGTCGCTGGTGTGTGGATGGGGCTCGACAAACCGCAGAAGATCAAAAGCAACGCGCAGGGCGGAGTTCTTGCCGCGCCTGCGTGGACCAGCTTCATGACGGAAGTGTATCGGCGGAAGCCCTCGCCCCCTGACTGGCCACGCCCCGTTACCATTGTGACGCGCGAAGTAGATGCTCGAACGGGACTCCTCGCTTCGCCCTACTGTCCGGGCAATCAGGCGTACACGGAATTCTTTGTCACCGGCACCCAACCCTCGCAGGAATGCTCCACCGGATTCGGGACGCCTATTCCCGGCGTGTCGTACGTTCCGCGCAGCGATACCAATGGACCGCCGCCGCTCGCACCCAATTCGATTCCAATTACGCAGCGTCCTCCACCGCGTCCAACACCCATCCCAATCGATCCGGCCCTGCAGCGCGATTCGCTTCTCAATCCTCCGCAGCGCAGACGGCGGCAGCCTGCGACGGTTTTCACCCCCGTAGATACCCCGAGGACCGACTCCATTCACACTCCGCTCCGCGCCCCGCGCTGATGCGCTACCACGCGCGATGGATCCTTCCCATCGCCGGAGCGCCGATTGAAAACGGAACCGTCGTTGAGTCCGGCGGAAGAATCATCTATGTAGGTCCGCGCGACTCCGCACCCGCAGGCGAAGACTATGAGCTTGGAGAAGCGCTCCTGCTTCCCGGTCTGATCAACACGCACACGCATCTCGAGCTTACAGTGATGCGCGGCTTCCTCGAGGAGCTCTGCTTCACCGACTGGATCAACAAGCTTCGCCGCAGCCGCAACGAAGTGCTCACCGACGAAACACTTTTCGACTCTGCGCGACTAGGCATTCTCGAGGGTTTGCACGCCGGCATCACCACATACGCCGACACCTGCTCGAGCGGAGTGGTGATGCAGGCGATGAACGAGCTCGGCGTCCGCGGCATCATGTACCAGGAGACTTTCGGCCCGGATTCCAAAGTCGCCGAAACGGCGATGAACGAGCTCGACGCGCGCGTCACAGCGCTCACAGACAGCCAAACCGATCTAGTGAAGCTCGGCGTTTCGCCGCACGCTCCCTACACGGTATCCGACGAGCTCTATTCTGCGGCCGGAAAATTCGCGCGCGCGAAAAATCTCCCGCTCGCGATGCACATCGCCGAGAGCAGGGAAGAGCACAAGATTGTCGCCAACGCATCGGGAGATTTTGCCACGGGATGGGAGAAGCGCGGCATCGAGGTGAAGCGGCGGGCGCGCACGCCAATCGCGCTCCTCGAGCGTCTCGGACTACTTGGCAACCGCTCGCTTCTCATCCACTGCGTTCGACTCGACGACGAAGACATCTCGGCTATCACACGCAGCGGATCATCGGTGGCGCATTGTCCTGCATCCAACGCGAAGTTCGGACACGGCGTCGCACCATTGCTCCCTCTCCTCGCGGCCGGCGTGCGAGTAGGGCTGGGGTCGGATTCCGTCGCCAGCAACAATCGGATGGACATTCTCGACGAAGCGCGGCTGTCCGTGCTCCTCCATCGCGCCGTCACGAAATCACACGACTCGTTCGGCGCGCGCGCCGCTCTCCGTCTCGCCACCCTCGGCGGCGCCGAAGCGCTCGGTATCGGCGACCGCGTCGGATCGCTTGAAGTCGGCAAGGACGCGGACCTCGCCGCATTCCGTCTCGACCGGCTGCGCACGACGCCATCCGGCGACCCCGAAGCAGCGGCGCTCTTCGCGCTCGCTGGCCGCGGCGCCGAGCTCGTGATGGTGAAAGGGAATCGCCTTGTCGAAAACGGCAGCACAATCCGCCCGTTGGAGCCGCTCCTCCATTCGGTTACGCGCGCGTCCAAGGCGCTCCACTCGTGGACACTCGCCAACGGGTAGCGTGCTTCGCGGGCGGCGGTATCTTCAGAGTTGAACAATCAGCCGGTACGCAGATGAATCAGGGCGACAACCGCTATAGAATCTGGCGCGACGGAAAGTTCGTCGATTGGGAAGACGCGACCATTCACGTCGTTAGTCACGTCGTTCATTACGGGTCGAGCGTGTTCGAGGGGATCCGCTGCTACGCGACCCCGGACGGCCCGGCGGTTTTCCGCCTGCCCGACCACATGCGACGCTTCGCCGATTCCTGCCGCATCTACCGGATGCCTCTCGCGTACTCGCTCGACGAGTTGGTGCAGGCGGCGGTCGATACGGTTTCGGAGAACAATCTCCCGCATTGCTATCTCCGTCCTGTCGCCATGCGCACCGGCGAGCAGATGTCCGTGAACCCGACCGGCACGCCCATCGAGGTATTCATAATTCCGCGCACGTGGGGCCGTTACCTCGGCGACGAAGCTCTAAGTCTCGGTGTGGATGTCGGTGTTTCGACGTGGCGGCGTGCCGCGCCGGACACGATTCCAGCGATGGCGAAAGCGGGCGGCAATTACCTCGGCTCGACGCTCACGAAGATGGAAGCGAAGGTGAACGATTACGTCGAGGGAATCATGCTCGACTCTTTCGGTTTCATCTCCGAAGGCAGCGGCGAGAATCTATTTCTAATCCGCGACGGCAAGATGTACACGGCCTCGGTGGGGTCCGGGATTCTTCATGGTATAACTCGAGATTCCGTGATGCAAATCGCACGCGACATGGGGATCGAGGTGATCGAGCAGTCGCTGCCGCGCGAGATGCTGTACATCTGCGACGAAATGTTCTTCAGCGGAACGGCCGCCGAGATTACCCCGATTCGCTCCGTCGATCGCATCGAGGTTGGTCCGGGAAAACCGGGACCGATCACGCTCGCGATACAGAAGACTTACATGGATATCGCAACGGGGCAGGCGAAGGATAAGTACGGGTGGTTGACGAAAGTTCCGTCGACTGTGGCGGCTGGGAAATAGGGAACTGCGAACTGAACACGTTCCGCGTTCCCGGTTGCCGGTTCCCCGTTTCGCGCTGGACTCTCAGCGACTCAAACCGGTTTCCATGAGCTTGCAAAGCAAGGAATTCTGATCGGTCGCACGCCACAGATCCGGCAACGGGAATCGTTTGTTGCGGGGAGCGGGGAACGTGTTCAGTTGCCGTTGGGCCCGATTGTAGTTAGTAGCTTCCCGTACCCAGCTATATATTTGAAGGGCGTTCATCTCCTGCCAGTCCGGAGGCGTACTTGATCGTTGGCTGTCTCGCTCTCAATGCTTCATTCGAGCCATTGACGATGGTTCCGCTTCGTCGCGCCCTCCGTCTCGTCATCGACGGCAAGGCCGAGATCGTGGAAGCCGATGCCGATCGCGTCGTCCGTTCGGAGCGACTCACCCTGCCGCGCCCGGCGGTCATCCGGCTTACGCGGTTCATTCACGTTCCGCGCCGCTTCCGCCGCCAGGTCACGAACACTTTCCTTTTCGCACGCGACCGCTACCGCTGCCAGTACTGCGGCCGCCTGCAGATGGAGCTGAAGCCGCGCGAATCGTTGACGCGCGACCATCTCGTTCCGCTCTCCCGCGGCGGATCGAACGATTGGACGAACGTCGTCACCGCTTGCAGCCCGTGCAACACGCGCAAGGCGAATAGTTTGCCGAGCGAGATCGGGATGCATCCGATGCACGCGCCGGTCGAGCCGCACTTCGTCCATTTGAGTTGGGCGGTAAGGCGGCTCACGCCGACGCAGGCGCGCTATATCCGGATGTTTTACGGCGAAGAGACGCTCCACCATCTCGAGGAGCTGGAGCACCGGCAGAAGCCCGCCGCGTTGCACGTCGTGCATTCGTAGGGCTTCAGTTACAAGCTGCGCACGGAGGTATCAGGCACTCGTGCAGCCGCGGCTACGGCTTGAACGTTCCCGACCTCGCCTCGTAGTGCCTCTTCTCGCCGCCGAGTAACCGGACCACCAGCGTTCTCACGCCGCGCGTCACAGCCGTGCCCGGATTCTTCTTTCCCCTTACCGCCGGCTTCAACTCTCCGCGCAGCCACCGCTCCACTTCATCGAGATCACTGAGCGACAGCGTCTCAACGTCGAGAAGGAGATTGTAGTAGGTCCGCTGCCCTTTCTTCGGCAGAGGAACGTTTACGCGGTACGGACCTTCCGCCGCCTGCGCCGCATCGTCGAGCCTGTCGAATTCTCCGAGCGACGACGGCACATCGTTGATGATCCGGAACAGTTGGTACTTCTTCCCGAGCACGTCGTACTTCACGATCACGTCCCACTCGGCGGCAGCCTTGATGTCGTCGAACCAGCGTCCGGTCGCCCACCGCTCCAGACGGTAGTGGAGCCGCGCGGGGAATCCGTTCGCGAGTAGATCGCGCATCGACGCATCGCTCAGTAATCCGGACGATGAGATCGTCGGACCCTCCTCGCTTGCAACGGACTGCGGAGGAGCGTTTACCTGGATCGTCGGTGACCGCTGCGCGCGCGCAGGCATGGCGATGAGGGCCGCTGCTATTACTGCGGCGAAGATCCGTCGCATTCTCAGAAACGCCGGCTCACTCTCACGAATACATTCGCCGGCTCTTTCGAAACGGACACTGCCTTCGCGGCGTAAACGCCGAAGAGGCCGAGGTCGAGCCCGAGCCCGACGTCACTGCGAAACGATCCGAACGACGGAGCTGATCCGGCGCTGTAGCGAAGACCGCGCGGATTGTCGCCGACGAGCCATCCGCGGCCCGCATCGGCGAAAATCACGGCAGTAGGCCGCACTGTAAGTCCGACACCGCGAATTCTGATCGCCCTCGAGTTCATCACATCGAGGAAATGAGCGTGCAGCTCGGTGCGATACTCGAGCTGCGCGAGCGCGACACGATCGCACTGCGCGGGTAATCCCGGCGGTGCCGGACTCCCCGAATTGCACTGGGAGACATCCGAGCCGGGAAGGGTCGCATCGCGGAAATCGTATCCCGGCAGCGTCGCCACTCCGCCCACCGACAACCGTCGCTCCATCGGTAGGGGATCGCCGTGCAGCCAGCCGCCGAGGACGAGGCGTGCATTGATCTGCGTCGTCGGTGAGATGCGATTGTAGTCGCGGAGATCTAGAAAGAGCCGGCCATAGGTGATATGCCCCGACGGATTGCTGCGTGCGAACGAGGAGATCGCACCCGGTGTGGTGATGCGCCCCGACCCCAGCTCGTACTCGGCAAGAAGATTGAATCCTGTCGCCGGCGCTACCGGATCGTTGCGGGAGTCGAGCCGCGCCTGTGCAGACGCGATGCGAAAGTGCGCGTCGTCCGCCACCGGATTCGGCCGGAATGCCGCTCCGTTCTTCCAAGCTGTGAAAACACGCCGCGCATCGCGTGACGTCCAGCGTTCGTTGCTCAATCCCACAGTGAAGCTGCTGCGCGCGCTCATGAGGAGCGATGCCGTCGCTCTCGCCCCGTGGCGTCCGTAGTAGTCGCGGTAATCACGATGGAAGAAGAACGTCGCCAGTCCCGATTCTCCACCGCTCATCTGCCACGGCTCTACAGCTTCGACCACATCGAACGACGACAGGTTGAGATCCCATCCACGTCCTGCCGGATCCGCACGTCGCGCGTCGAGTGTTATGGAATGCCCGACATTGTCCGCATCCCAATGGAAGCTGTCCGCGGACCGTACGATGCCCAGCACGTCGGCGCGGAGCGCAACTCCGCCGACGGTGTCTCTCACCCACGGTCCCACCATCACCGGCAGCCCTTCTACCCGATTGTATGTGCCAGTGGAAGTAACGCGGATTCCTGCGTTACGGTGCGGATTGCCCCAATAGCCAGTGATGGAATCCGCGCGCGTCGAATCCGCGCGCGTTGAATCCGGGCTCTGGGCGTTGAGAGCCGTGGGAGCAACGAGCGCTAGCGCGGTGATGATTTTTAGACTTTGATGCATTTCTATTGTACTCCGCTTGCGTCGATTCCGAGCCGCCTCATCCTCCGGTACAAGTTGGGGCGATCGGTCTGCAGACGGCGAGCTGCCTCGGCGATGTTTCCCTTCGCATCCGACAACGCTCGGCGAATCACGTTGCGCTCATAACTGTCAATCGCGTCCACCAGCGGCCTACCGTCTTCGGGCGGCAACTCGCTCACGACAGTGCGCGCGGCTCTCGGAACGCCACCGTCGCGGGGTAGCACTTCATCCAGCTCGCGTGACGAGATCTCCGTTCCGGGATGCAGGATTGCCAGGCGCTCGACGACGTTCGCGAGCTCACGGACATTACCCGGCCACGGATACTCACGCAGCATCGAGAGCGCATCGTCACGCCATAGCGGGATCGGCCGGCCTGTCCTCTTGAAGAACTGAGTGGAAAAGTGGTGCACCAGCGGCACGATGTCCGTCGGCCGCTCGCGGAGCGCAGGAAGCGCTAGCGGAATCACGTTGAGGCGGAAGTAGAGATCCTCGCGAAACGCGCCGCTCTTTACCGAGGCGAGCAGGTCGTGGTTGGTTGCGGAGACGATGCGGACGTCGGTCTTGATCACCTTGTTACCGCCGACACGTTGGATCTCCTGCGCTTCGATCGCGCGCAAGAGCTTCGCCTGCGCCTCCGCACCGAGATCGCCGACTTCGTCGAGGAAGAGCGTTCCCTTGTGGGCAAGCTCGAATCTTCCGACGCGAGTTTGGGTGGCGCCGGTGAATGCGCCTCGCTCGTGGCCGAACATCTCGCTCTCGACGAGGTCTCTCGGAATCGCGGCGCAGTTGACGCGAATGAACGGCTTGTCCCTTCGCTCGCTCCCTTCGTGAATGGCGCTCGCGACGAGCTCCTTGCCGGTTCCCGACTCGCCGGTGATCATCACTCGCGCATCCGTTGGCGCGACCCGGGCGATGAGGCGGCGAACATCTTTCATCACATCGCTGTCGCCGACCATCTGGCCGGCGAGGCCCATCTCTTCGCGGAGCGCACGCGTCGTGCGGCGTGCCTGGCGCAGCTCGATCGCGGACGCCACCGCGAGCAGCACTCCTTCAGGGGTAAGCGGCTTCTCCAGAAAATTGAAGGCGCCCAGCTTCGTCGCCTTCACCGCGTCGGCGAGGCCCGCTCGACCGCTCATCATTATGACGGGAAGATCCGGCGCAATCTCGCGCAGCTTCTCGAGCGCAACGATGCCGTCAGTCTCCCCCGGCATCATGAGGTCGAGCAGTGCGGCGTCCGGCTCACCTTCACGCACCTTCGCCACCGCGTCCGGACCGTTCACGGTTTCGATGACTTCGTACCCTTCAGCGCCGAGCAGTGCCCCCACCATCCTGCGGATATTGGGCTCGTCGTCGGCGATTAGAACGGTAGGCACTTACGTCGGCTGATTAGAGCTCGGTTCCGACCGGGCGGGTAGCTTCTGTTCGACACGCGTAGTCTCGGAGAGAAGCTTCGTCGTGAAGCGCTGGCCCTCGGAGATTCTTTCGACTTCGACGGCAATAGCGTCGACCGCCTGCTCTATTCTCTCAAGCCGGGAGGTCACTTCTGCCGGGATCGCGGTGCCCGCATTCGAGCGCTCGATGCGTTTCGCATAAGCGCGAAGAAGGGGATACATACCGCCCATGATCATGGCGATGATGGGAATCATAAAGGGACTGATGTGCCACATGTTCTAGCTCCTGCTTCCATTGTTGTCGCTCACTGGAAGAGTGAGCGCTATCTCGGTTCCCTCACCTAACGTGCTTTTTGCCTCGACGGTTCCATCGTGCGCCCAAATCGCCTGACGGGCGATAGAGAGCCCGAGCCCCGTTCCCCCCGGCTTATGTGTGACGTATGGCTCCCAAATGTGCTCGAGCTCGTTCGGCCCGATGCCGGAGCCATTATCGGTCACCGAGATACGCACTGCGACGCGATCGCGAATTCTCGCTTGAGAAACTTGCACCTTGATAGCGCCATCCGCTTTCGATGCGTCTACCGCATTAAGGAGCACGTTGCTCAAAGCGCCCGAAATTGCGGAGTGGTTTCCCAGCACCGGAGGAATGCCCGGAGCGATTTCCAAGTCGAGCTTTAGCTTATCCGGAACTGTGCTCTTCGCAGCGTACGTCACAAGCTCCGAAATGTCGATTTCCGACTTCGGGCCTTCGGGCAACTTTCCGAACTGTGCGAAGCTCGCTGCCATCCGCTCCAACCGCTTCGATTCGGTTTCCAAAACCTGAATGCTGTCGCCCAAATCGTAGGGCGAATCGCGCTTCAGCTTCTCGATCGCGAAACGAATCGGCGTGAGGGGATTCTTCAGTTCGTGCGCCACTCTCCGCGCGCTCTCCCGAAACGCCCGGAGACGCTCGGCCTCAATTGCCTGTTTTCTCCCTTCTTCGATCTCCGCGGCCATCAACCTCATGCTCCGCCGCAGCTTCTCGAATTCCGGAGCGCCGCGCACCCGGCTCGTCACGGTGACCGGCTCTCCACTTCCGCTTTGCGCGACTATCTGCGGGGCAGGCGGCGGTAACTTCTGTCCGTGCGCGAGTAGATCAGTCCATCGCACGAGCTCGTCGAGAGGCCGGCTCAGCTGACGGCTGAGATGCCCCGCAACGCGCGACGCCGCGCCCGTCAGAACGAGCAGCGAAACAATCCCGGCGAACGCAACGAGTCTCACCGTGCGCGCCGCTAAAAAGCTGAACCGTCTCGCCTGCTCCGCCGAGCTGCGAAGCTCGCGCTCGTGCGCGTCGAGCTTTGCCCGCTGTGCGCTGCTCAACGGCGCCTGCCGAGCCGCTGCGATTGCCGCTTTTCCGGTGGACGCCACGCTGTCCCAACCGGCTCGGCCGCTCAGGAGGGGAAGGGCACTGCTCACCGTACCGCTCCACAATAAAGTCAGGAGCAGCGCCGGGATGATCGCAAAAAGCGAGAGAATAAGGACTAAACGCGTCCTAAACCGGAGTTGATTCATGACTCGTATCCGATAAATTACACCTTACGGCGCGACTTCGAGGATCCGGCGTGTGCGTGGCGAAAGCGCCGACGTAACCGCCTGGACCTGAAGACGCACTGCCTGCGGCACCTCGCCGCGGGAGTCAGAGGTGAGCACCGTGCATTTGCCGGACGCCGCCTGTACCTGAATCACAAGGAAAATGAGTCCTCGTCCCACGCGGCACGTGCCTTCGAAGGCAAAACGTGCCCACTTGGCCCCTAGTGCCAGCGTAGCCCCAATCCATCGCGGTCCCCAGGCAAATCTGAATGCCATGTCGGGATCGCCCATCCACCACCACCCCAACGCCGCGCTGCTCATCGACTTCGACAACGTCACGATGGGTATCCGCTCCGATCTCCAGACCGAACTCAGGAATCTTCTCTCGTCGGCGATCGTAAAAGGAAAGGTCGCAGTCCAGCGCGCGTACGCAGATTGGCGCCGCTATCCGCAGTACATCGTCCCGATGTACGAGTCGTCAATCGACCTCATCTACGCGCCGGCTTACGGCTCAGCGAAGAAGAACGCGACCGACATCCGTCTCGCCATCGACGCGCTCGAGCTTGTCTTCACGCGCCCCGAGATCGGCACGTTCATTCTGCTCTCGGGTGACTCCGATTTCTCCAGCCTCGTCATCAAGCTGAAGGAATACGGCAAGTACGTAATCGGCGTCGGCATTCGTGAATCGTCGAGCGATCTCCTCGTGCAGAACTGCGACGAGTACTACAGCTACAACGCGCTTGCCGGTCTCGTGAAGTTCGGCGACGAAGAGAACATCAAGCGCGATCCGTGGGAGCTCGTCGGGGAAGCCATCGAGCGCATGCAGCGAAACGGCGACGTCATGCGCGCCGACCGTCTCAAGCAGGTCATGCAGCAGATGGACAATTCTTTCGACGAGAAGGACCTAGGCATGGCGAAGTTCTCACGTTTCGTGAGTGAAGCCGCCCACAAGGGACTCCTCACCCTGACGAAGCTCGAGAACGGACAGTTTGAAGTCGGACCGGTGAAGAAGAACGGCGAGGCACCCATAGCGCACTCTGATGCTGTCGCAGTTTCGCCTCTTGCCGCACCCGAAAAGAAAGAAGGAGATCGGCCGAGCCGCGGACGACGCGGTGGTCGAGGCGGACGCGGCGGCCGTACGCGTGAAGTAGCGGCGGCGAGAGTCGCCGAGCCGGTGGCCGAAGCAGCTCCGGTCGTCGAGCAGGAATCAACGGAAATCGGGTCGAGCGGCACCCGTCTCACACGTGATGACGCATTCAGTCTCGTGCGGCGTTCGGTCGAGTCGCTGGTAAATGATGGCGACAAGCCCCGCGCTACCGCGGTGCGCGCAGCCGCGCGCCAGATTCTTGGACGCGACAGCGAAAGCCTGAGCGAGAAGAATTTCATTCGCATTCTTCAGGACGCGCACGCGGGAGACATCATCGACCTTCGCAAGCGCGGCAATGATTATGAAGTCGACCTTGCCTCGTCGGCCGCACCGGTCACCGAGCAGCTCGCCAAGAGCGCGCCTGTCGTAAAAACGCCCGGTCCGACCGCGACACCGTCGCGCGCGGGCTCGGTTCCTCGCGGAAGAGGAGCGATCGGAGGAAAGCGCGGAGAAATTCCCGCCGACCTCTTCTCGGTCGGAGTCGTTCCAAACTGGGGGGATTCGGAGCCGAAGGTCGTCGACGAGCCTGCCGCTGCAGCTTCTGAGACTGCCGAAGCGAGCGAAGAGCCCGTGAAGGCGAAGCGGCCGTCGCGACCGCGGAGACCACGCAAGGCGGCATCGCAAGGCGACGAGTCGTCTGCACCGAAGCGTGCGCGCAAGCCGAAGGCGTCGGCCGTCGAGAAGGAGTAATTAACTGCAACTGAGACGGAACACGTACCCGTTGTCGGTAGCGCAGTGGCCAGCAATTCAGTTTACGACAAGGTGACCTTTCCGGCGAATGCTGGCTGGACCACGCAAGTGAGGTCAAATAGTAGTAACTGAAAAGCTGGGCTTCTCTACTTCTGTCAACTGGTACGTGTTCCGTCTCAGTTGCAGTCACCCGTAAAGAACCCGTGACCCCCCGCCCGAAGCCCGGCCGCATTCTCCCTCGCGCGTTCTACAATCGCGAAACCGAGCTCGTCGCCCGCGACCTGCTCGGCTGCGTGCTCGAGTACACGACCGCCGAGGGGAAGGCGAGCGGAATTATCGTCGAAACTGAAGCTTACATCGGCGAGCATGACGAAGCGTGTCACGCCGCCGTCGGACGAACCCGCCGCACCGATCCTCTCTATGGCCCGCCGGGAATGTCGTACGTCTATTTCATCTATGGCATGTACTGGTGCTTCAACGCGGTCACGCGCGAGGAAGGGCTGCCAAGTGCGGTTCTCGTGCGCGCGCTCGAGCCGTTATCGGGAATTGCCTCGATGCGCGTCCGCCGGCCGCGCGCAAAGAGCGATCGCGAGCTAACCAATGGTCCGGGGAAGTTGTGTGGCGCGCTGGGAATCGACGGAGCGGCCAATCGCCTTTCTCTTCAGCGAGGCCCGCTCGTCATTCGCGAGGGCCATACGTACAACGACGGAGAGATCGCGATCACGCCGCGCGTCGGTATCAGCCGCGCAGTCGATTGGCCGCTGCGATGGATCGTGAAGGATAGCCCGCACGTGTCGCGCGGGCCGAAAACCTAAATCAGCGCGACCCTTCGATCGAGCTGCCGAAGTTGTAGCGCACCCCGACCTCAAAAAAGCTCAGCGCGCTTCTCACGAGAAAATCCCCCGCGCCCGGCAGCACCGTTTCCTGAACGAAAAACGCCGTACGCTTTCTCTGAAACTGAGCGCCCGCCATGAAGAGAATCGACGCACGGCTGCTCTGTTTGTCGACCTGGTCATTGAACGACTGACTCGGCGCGCCGCCGAGACTGTCCAGCTGCGCGACTGAAGTGCCAAGCAGTGCGAGCGCTGCGCCTACTCCGGCATACGGGCGCAAAGGCCCGTAAGTTCGAGGGAAAACGACACCCGCGAAATCGACCCGCCTCATGTTGTTGATCTTTATTAGGCGCGTTCCGTTCGGCGATTTGGTGTCGGGCTCCGTCACCGTCTTTCCGAAGAACGATTCGTCCGCCGACACATACAGCCCGCCCTGCTTTCTCGTGATCAGCCAATCCAATCCATACGTCGGGACGGATGACGTACCGCCGGTGTTGGTGCGGAGCGTATTGATTCCCGCTTTGGCGCCCCAGAACCACGAGTTTTCGAAGTTGCCGCGCGTTTGCGCGGAAAGGTCAGCCGCGGCGAGTAATAGCGCGGCGAGAAAGGTTGTCGCTTTGAGAAGGCGCATCGGTTTTCCTCATATGAGTCCGAGCTTGGTTCCGACGGACTTGAACGCCGCGATCGCCTCGTCGAGATCTTCGCGCGAATGCGCAGCGCTGAGCTGGCAGCGAACGCGCGCTTCTCCCTGAGGTACGACCGGGAA
This sequence comes from Gemmatimonadaceae bacterium, assembly GCA_013816855.1. Classification (GTDB taxonomy): domain Bacteria; phylum Gemmatimonadota; class Gemmatimonadetes; order Gemmatimonadales; family Gemmatimonadaceae; genus UBA4720. Next base: position 2,348 of record JACDDT010000007.1, on the reverse strand, counting down.
CCCAAATCCTGTCACAAAGACGCCTTCCTCCAGCAACATGTCACTCATTTTGATCGCCGATGCCGTCTCGCCTACTATAATAGGCACGATCGGCGTCTCCCCGGGCAGCGGCTTGAACCCAGCCTCGGCGATCGCCGCGCGGAAATAGCGCGCGTTGTCGTGCAGCTTCCTGACCAGCTCTGGATGTCTCGCGAGATGCTTGACCGAAGCAAGCGCGCTCGACGCGACGGTCGGCGGTAGCGCATTCGAGAAAAGCTGCGGACGCGATCTTTGCGTCAGCATGTCGCACAGCGCAGCCGGCCCGGCAACGAATCCGCCTGCGGCGCCGCCAAGCGCTTTGCCTAGCGTAGAGGTGATCACATCCACGTCGCCGAGCACGCCGTAGTGCTCCGCAACTCCGCGCCCCGTCGCGCCCATCACCCCCGTGCCGTGCGAGTCGTCGACGACGACGATTGCGTCGAACTCTTTTGCGAGCTGAAGGATGTCCGGAAGCTTCGCGAGGCTTCCTTCCATCGAGAACACGCCGTCAGTCCAAATGATGCGCCTGCGCGCTCCACGCGCTCCTTCGAGCTTTGATTTTAGATCCGCCAGATCGGAATGCTTGTAAACGGCAGTCGTGCACTTCGTGATGGTCTTCGCCAAACGGATAGAGTCGATAATCGACGCGTGGTTGAGCGCGTCCGACACGACGAAGTCACCCTCCTCGACGATGGAAGCGGTAAGGCCTTCGTTCGCGTTCCACGCCGAGACGTAGCTCAGCGACCCCTCCGTCCCCACGAGCTCCGCGAGTGCCTGCTCGAGCTCGCGGTGAATGGTGAACGTTCCGCAGATGAATCGGACGCTTCCCGTTCCCGCTCCGTACTTCTCGAGTCCTTCGATCCCGGCGCGGACTACTTCGGGCTCATTGCTCAACCCGAGGTAGTTGTTCGAGGAAAGGATGAGCACATCTCCGCGTCCTTCCATCTTCACGCGGGCGGCTTGGGGCGAATCTATGTAGTTGAGGCGCTTGTACACGCCGTCCTCTTTCAGCTTCGCGATCGACTGTTCGAGACTTTCGTTGAATGCGGAGTTGCGCGCCACGTGATTCCCGTGCGTTGTCGTGATTGAGCTCGCCGCTCAGGCGATCTCGAAAATTACCTTGCCCGCCTCTCCCGACTTGATCGCGGCGATGGCGGCATCGGCTTCATTGAGTCCAAAGCGGTGGGTGATTACGGGCGTCGGATCGAATCCGGCTCGCAGGAAACGCGTCATCTGGTGCCACGTCTGGTACATCCGTCTCCCAACCACGCCGTACAGCGTCAATCCTTTGAAGATGATCTCCTTCGCGAGATCGATTTCGATCTTCTTCGAGGGGATCCCAAGCAGCTGCACCCGCCCGCCGACGCGCACCAGCTGGAGCGCCTGATGGATCGCCGCGGGAACGCCGGACATCTCGAGCACGACGTCGACGCCGAGGTTGTCGGTAGCGGCCATGATCACCGCCTCCGCCTGCTCGGGCCGAATTGCGTCAGTGGCGCCCATCTTCCGGGCGAGCTCGAGTCGCGTCTCGTTGACATCGGTCGCGATGACCCGCGAAGCGCCAGCTGTCTTGCAAATTCCGACTGCGAAGATGCCGATCGGGCCGCACCCGGTGATGAGAACCGTCGCGCCGGCGAGCTCAGCGGTGAGCGCGGTATGAAATGCGTTCCCCATCGGATCGTGAATGCCGCCGACATCGAAGGAAACGTTGTCGTCGAGGTGCCACACGTTGGTCGCGGGCATCGCGATGTACTCCGCGAAACACCCGTCTCTGTCCACACCGATGATCTTCGTGAACGGGCATACGTGCGCGTTGCCGGTTCTGCACAACAGGCATCTCCCGTCTACGATGTGCCCCTCGGCGGTGACACGATCGCCTTCGCGGACGTCGGCGACGAGGCGGCCGACACTGACGACATCGCCGGCGAACTCATGTCCGACTGTGAACGGCGGCTTGCATCGCCCGCTCGCCCACGCATCCCAATCGTAGATGTGCACGTCGGTGCCGCATACACCCGCGCGGCGAACTCTGATCAGCACTTCGTCATCTCTGATCTTCGGCTCGGGAACGTCCTTCAATTTGAATCCCGGCGCGGCCGTTTCCTTCACCAGCGCTTTCACTTCGTCGCTGCTCCGTTGTCTTCTGATGAACGATGAACGCGGTGGAAACCTGTCATCGTATCGCGAATATTGGAAGGACCGGTCATGTCGTGATGTACGAAAAGTATTGCGTGCAAAAACCTTGCGGTCTATATTCGCGTTCGGTTACGAAACACAATGCACTTTCGTGCGTCTTCATTGTAACCAACGCGGTCCAGTAATCACTTCAT
>JACDDT010000072.1 GCA_013816855.1 Gemmatimonadaceae bacterium | reverse complement strand
ACCTGACGCCGAGTGCGTGACGACGAGTCCGATAGGCTCTGTGGCGTCGTGTGAAACGGGAATCGCCTGCACTTGCAGATTGCCGACCGAAAACGTCGAGCTCTTCTCGACGATCTCGATAGGGAAACCAAGCCAGTCGCTGCACATCATCCGCGTACCCGCGGTCGCGTAAACCGACCAATTCCATTTCTCGACGCAGCCGGCGACGCCTTTCGCATGATCGGTGTGCTCGTGCGTGACGATCACCGCCTGTACGGATTCAGGCGCGACGCCGATCGCCCGCAGCCGCTGCGCCATCACGCGCGGCTTGAACCCGGCGTCAACGAGAACGCGCGACTCGCCCGTCTCGATGAGAACCGCATTGCCTCCGCTGCCGCTTCCGAGAATGGTGATCTTCAATCCGCGCTCCATCTTGCGCGGTGCGATTCGGTGAGCTGCTGCTTTGCTTTCGCCGAAAGCGTGACGTGACGACGCTCCATCGCACGCTCGGCGGTGACGAGGAATTTCGAAAGCTCGTATTCGCCGTAAGGTTCGTCGTCTCCCCAGGAGAACGGCGCGACCGCCTTCGGTGGCGCGTGCGATCCGTAAACGTTGGCACCCGCGCCCAGAACGGTGCCGGTGCTCAGCATCATTCCGATTCCCGTCTTAACGTGATCGCCGAAGAATGTCCCGAGAAACTGCTGGCCTGAATCGCACGTGCCCGACGGAGTCCAGAGCTGAACGTTGCCGTAGGTGTTCTTGAGATTACTCGTCGTTGTGAGCGCGCCGAGGTTTACCCACCGCCCGAAGTAGGAGTGTCCGACAAACCCCTCGTGGCCCTTGTTGCTGTAGCCGAGGACGATGGAGTTGCTGAACTCTCCGCGGATCTTCGACCAATCGCCGATGGAGGAGGTTGCGATGCGATCGCCCATCACCTGACAGTCGCGTCCGATAGCTACCGGTCCGACGAGCCGGGTGAAGGGGTGGATGGACGAGCCGCGCCGAATGAGAATCGACCCGCCCGTTGTATCGAACACGACATACTGTCCGATTTGCGCGCCTTCCTCGATGAAAACATCGCCATCACCCATCGTGTCGCCCGGTCGCGGCAGCGACGACCCAAGACTCTTTCCAAGAATGGGAATGTCTTCGCCGAGCTGAGCGGGAAGCGTGGCGATGTAATCCCAGACGTTGCTCATCCAACGGCCCGCGACGATCCGTCCACCCATACTGGTTTGCAGCGAGGCGATGTCGACTTTGCCCCCGATGAGATCCTTGACGGGGAGAGAGCGCGCAAGCTTTACCGCGCAGCCCGCGCCTTCATTCATGAGGACGTCGAACTTCTTCGGATCAGCGTCGAGAGCGACGACGAAGCGTGAATTGACGACGACAGAGCCGGCAGGGATGTCGCCGGTGGAGATGAACGGCGGGGCGCCCTCTTCCTCAAAGTCCTGAAGATGTTTCGCGCCGACGAACCCTTTGCTCTCGAGACCGGTGACGCGTTCCCACCGTTCCCGGACTATCATTGCACCCGCACGCAGCTCCGAGGCGGGCCGGGTTAGCGCGAAGGGCTCGAACTCCCGGGCGCATGAGTCGTCGTAGAAGTAGAGACCGCTCACGCGTCCTTGATCTCCTGCGGGAGGGAGTCGACGAGGGTCTTGAGGTCCGCCGCTTTTTCTGCGGTCGTCACGAGGGTCATACCGTCGCGCACAACGACGACGAGGTCAGAAACACCGTACATAACGACGGTGCCGTGTTCGGAGTGCACGACATTGTTGGAAGAATCAACGAGATGCACCTTCCCGTTCGCAGCATTTCCGCTCGCGTCGAGCGCGCGAGAGCGAGCCAGTGCCGGCCAAGTGCCGATGTCGTCCCAACCGAATTCGCCCGCTGCCACCATCACCCTCTTGCTGCGTTCGAGCACGCCGTGGTCCACGGAGATCGAGCGCACGCTGGAAAAGAATTTCTCTCTATCGGTTCGAGGCGCGCCCGCCAGAGCGGGCGAGATCTCAGGGGTGAGCGCCTGCACTTCGCTCAGAAAATCCCCCACCCGCCACACAAAGATACCACTGTTCCACAGGTTTCCCGCAGCGACGAGCTCGCGTGCACGTGAGGCATCCGGCTTCTCGATGAAGCGGCGCACTTTCACGCCGGCCGACGCGTCGCCTTCCGGCTCGATGTATCCAAACCCGGTCTCGGGCCGCGTCGGACGTACTCCCACAGTGACGAGCGCGGAATTATCTAGCGCGACCGATTCGGCGACTCCAAGAACTTTTCGGAAACCGGCAGCATCCGGGATCGCCCAATCGGCGTGCACGCTGATCATCACCGCTGAATCACCGTCGCGGCGGGAGATCTCCAGCGCCGCCCAGGTAAGTGCAGCGGCAGTCCCCGCGGGTTTCGGCTCGGCGATGAGATTTGCGCGGGGCACATCGGGCAGCGCCGCGGATATCGGCTCGACGAGAGACGCGTTCGTCAGAATCAGAATGTGCCCGGGGTCGACGAGGGGCAGGAGGCGATCGACCGTTTCCCGGAGAAGCGGCTTTTCGGTGAGCAATGGCAGCAGCTGCTTCGGACGTGCGGGGGTGCTCAGCGGCCAGAACCTCGAGCCGATTCCGCCGGCGAGGACGACAGCCCACCGACTCACTCGGCTACCGCGCCCGATTCGTCCGTGGCAACGTTCGTGAGTCTGGCGACGAGCGCGTAAAGCTTTTTAGGACTGAACGGTTTCGTCAGAACTTCAGTAGCGCCAAGCTGCATCGCAGCGCGTAGGTCCTGGGCGTTTCCTCCAGCCGTCAAAATCACTATTGGTAAAGACTTAAACCGCTCCTGTTCACGCAACACGCGAAGTACTTCAAGGCCGGTTTTTCGCGGCATCATGAGGTCGAGAAGGAGAAGATCCACACGCTCCGCCGCCTGTACGACGTCGAGAGCTTCCTCTCCATCGTAGGTCAGCGTCACCACGAACGGGCCTTGCTCGAGCTTCATCTGAACGATGCGGCCGATGTGCGGCTCGTCATCGGCCATGATCACGTGACAGGATGATTCTGCAGTCATGTCTTAAACTAGTGATTCCAAACGTGAACGCTGGCTGCGCAGCTCGAAGAGCATCGGGCCGAGCTCGGCGCCTTTTGAAAGGAGAACGGTGAGAATCGAATCGGCGCCGAGTGTGGTGAGAATGGCGTAGCCGTCACCGAGCTCGACAATGCAGGTAGTGCAAGAACCGAGGCGCGCCGCGTCTCCGATGCTTGTGGCTTCCGTAATGAGATCCGGAACGCGCGCGGCGAGATCGTCGAGATCGAGCGAGTCTACTGCTGCGCCCTCGATGAGGAGCCCGTCACGTCCAGAAACGAGCGCCGCGTTGACGCCCGGACGTCGGCGAAGTGCGCTCGTAAACTCACGGATTGTCGGCATCGGGATGACCGCCGAAGCTAGGTTTTACATAGGGGGAAGTCAAGCAAGGCAATCGCTTGATATGGCGCGATTTACGGGGTATTGTTCGAAGGCAACCCCGCTGCGCTCGTAACTGTCTCATCATAAGCCATGAAACTCTGTCTTATATCACTGGGGGTGCTGGGCGCGGCCATCGCGGCGAGTGCCTGCACCGATCCGGTTCGCATCACTGCGCGTGACGTCACCGTCGTAGACACTCTCACGGTCTATGCGCTTTCCGGCACGTCCCCGGCGCTTCCAAGCGGCCTCGACGTTTTCACCCGGCAGCTGGTGGTAGTCGACGGGTTTGCGGCATTTGACGTCGCTTTCGACATCGAGTCTGCGACGAAGGTGCGGATTTACCCCGTGCGTTTCGTGGTGACGTCGCCATCCGGCGTGCGGCAGGTCGGAATCATAAAGCAGCCGGGCTTGTTCGAGCAGCTCCAGAATGCGCCATCGGGTACGTATCAAACCGATTCATCAGTCGTCGTGTCGCCCGGTGAGATCGCGGTAATTCAGACCACCCGGGCTTTTCCCGGGGAGTTCTGCCAATTCACCTTGCAGCCGTACCTTTATGCAAAGCTTTCGGTAATCTCCGTCGATACGGTAGCGAGGACGATCCAATTCCAGCTCGGAATAGACCCAAATTGCGGGTTCCGCTCTTTCCAGCCGGGACTGCCCACGAGTTGAACGATGCATGACCTGAGGATGGTGCGCGACCAAATCGACGCCCTCCGTGAAGGCATGCGCAGGCGCGGTGCGCTCAAGAAGCTCGGCCCCCTCATCGATCGAGCAGCGGAGCTCGACAGAAATCGCCGCCTTACGATTCAAGCGGTCGAAGAGCGGAAGGCGGAGCGCAACGCGGCCAGTCAGAGCGTCGCCCGGCTCAAACGTGCCGGCGAGAACGCGGATGACGTTCAGAAGCGCTCGCGCGAGCTTGGCGAGGAGATCTCACGATTGGACAGTGAGCTCGCAGAGACTGAGATCTCACTGAATGGAATTCTGCTCGAGCTTCCCAACATCAACCTCGACGTCGTTCCCGAAGGCGGGGAAGAGAACAACGCGATCGTTCGCACTTGGGGGGAGCCGCGCGAAGCTAGAGCTGTAAAGCCGCACTGGGAGATAGGTGAAGCGCTGGGTCTGATCGATTTTCAGCGCGGCGCCAAAATCAGCGGATCCGGATTCATTGTCTTCCGGTCGGAGGGTGCGCGGCTGGTGCGTGCCCTTATGAGCTTTATGCTCGATCTCCACACGCGGCAGCACGGCTACGAGGAAGTCTGGGTTCCGATAGCGGTGAACCGCGCGAGCATGACGGGCACCTCACAGCTTCCGAAGTTCGAGGACGACATGTACCGCCTCGCTGAAGAGGACATGTTCCTCATCCCCACCGCTGAAGTGCCGGTGACGAATCTGTACCGGGACGAAATTTTGAACGCGTCGGATCTTCCGAAAGCACTCACTGCGTATTCGCCGTGTTTTCGCAGGGAAGCGGGCGCAGCGGGAAAGGACACGCGCGGATTGCTCCGAGTGCATCAGTTCGACAAGGTCGAGCTAGTTCGCTATGCCATTCCCGAGACATCCAACGACGAGCTGGAGCTGCTCACGGGTCACGCGGAAAAGGTTCTTCAGCTTCTCGAGCTTCCGTACCGTGTCGTGCGCCTCGCCGCGGGAGATACCGGGTTTGCAAGCGCGCACACTTACGATCTCGAAGTTTTCGCGCCGGGCGTAGGCGCATGGCTCGAAGTTTCTTCGTGCAGCAACTTCACGGACTTCCAGGCGAGGCGCGCCGGAATCAAGTACCGCCCCGTGGAGGGAGGCAAGCCGCGCTTTGTGCACACGCTTAACGGATCGGGTCTCGCGTTTCCCCGAATCATCGCAGCCATCTTCGAGCACCACCAGCAGCCTGACGGATCAGTGGTGATTCCGGCAGCGCTGCGTCCGTACTTCGGCGCAGAAAGGCTCGGGTAGCGCGACTAATGCGCCGGCTCGCTCCGGTGACACTCGTCACAATCGGTGTTCTCGCGCTCCTCGCGTGGTATGTCATCTACACCCGGGGAGTCGTGCGCGAGCTGCGGCAGGAGGCCTCTCGCGTTGGACTGATGTACGCGCGTGTGTACAACGGACTCAGCGATCCGAATCCGGATGCAGCCACGGCGGCGCTGCTCGACCTTTCGAGTCACATCCGCGAATCCGGCGTCCCTCTCATTATCACCGACGTGAAGGGTAATCCGAGCGCGGCAGCGAATCTTCCCTTCGAAGGTCCGCTTCGCGGCAAGGAGACCCGCGATTACGTTCGCGTTCTCGACCGCGAGAATGCCCCGATCGTAGAGCAGGGAGTGGGCACGGTGCATTACGGGAATACTCCCCTCGTTCGTGGCTTGATACTCATCCCCGTCCTGCAGACGGTGCTCATCGGAATGTTTCTTTTAGCCGGCGCATACGCACTCCGCACACGCGGGCGAGCCGACCGCGAGCAGATCTGGGCGGGAATGGCGCGTGAATCGGCGCACCAGCTCGGGACTCCGCTTTCGAGCATCAGCGGGTGGATAGAGCTTCTCCGCGAAGCTGACGCCGAGCCGTCCACGCAGGCCGCACTCGATCATATGGACGCCGATCTCGATCGGCTCAAGCGTGTTGCACATCGTTTTGAGAGAATCGGACGTCCGCCCAAGAACCAGCCCATCGACGTCGGCGCGCTCATCGATCGCATCGCCAATTACTTTCGTGCGCGCGTCCCGACTCTCGCTCAGCGGGTTATAGTCGCCTCCTCGCACGATGCCGGGCTGACGGTGGAGGGAGATCCAGTGCTTCTAGAGTGGGCTCTCGAGTCACTCATGAAAAACGCGATCGACGCGCTTGCCGGCCGCGACGGGAAGGTAGAGATCACCGGCTCCGCGCTCCCCGAGGGCCGCGTTCGAATTCGGGTGTGCGATAACGGCCCCGGCGTACCTCGTGAGAACCGGGCGCAGATTTTCGAGCCCGGATTCTCCACCAAGGAAAAAGGGTGGGGCATCGGTCTCTCCCTCGCGAGGCGAATCGTGCGTGATAGCCACAACGGCGAGCTGCTCCTCATTCCCACCGAGAAAGGCGCGACGTTCGACATAGTTCTCGGCTGACGGTAAGTCCGATAACTTTCGGAGATGCCTGAGACAGCACACGCTCTGCCCGCCGAGCAAACCGAACCGCTCGCGGGATTGAACCCGGCCCAGCGTGAAGCGGTGCTGCACTACGAAGGCCCGATGCTCGTCCTCGCCGGTGCTGGCTCGGGAAAAACGCGTGTCCTCACAACGCGCATCGCCCGTCTCATCGAGCATCACGGAGTGGACCCTTCGAAGATTCTCGCCGTCACGTTCACCAACAAGGCCGCGGGAGAAATGCGCGACCGCATCGCGCGCTTGCTGGGGGGAGAGCCGAAGGGAATGTGGTGCGGAACGTTTCACGCAATCGGCGCGCGCATCCTTCGCGCGAACGCGCGCTACGCCGGACGGACGCAGGCGTTCACGATTTATGACGATGACGATTCACAATCGCTCTTGAAGCGGATTATGGAGCGCGAGAAAATCTCGACCAAGCAATGGAGCCCGCGGCTTATCTCCGGTCTCATCTCGGACGCGAAGAATGCGCTCGTCGGAGCGGAGGAGTACGCCTCGCTGGCGATGGACCCGATGTCGAGAGCGGCGGCCGCGGTGTATAACGGTCTCGAGCCCGCTCTTCGCGCGGCAAACGCAGTGAGCTTCGACGACCTCCTCGTTCTGCCGGTGACGATCTTCCGCCAGCAACCCGACGTGATCGCAGCGTTTCGGAGCCGCTTCAACTTTATACTCGTCGACGAATACCAGGACACGAACCGCGCGCAGTTTCAATTCATAAAGATGCTCGGCAGCGACCACGGCAATGTTGTCGTCGTGGGCGACGACGATCAGTCCATCTACGGCTGGCGGGGGGCGGACATTCGCAACATCCTCGACTTCGAGCGCCACTTCACCTCAGCCAAGACGGTTCGCCTCGAGGAGAATTACCGCTCCACTCCCGACATTCTTGAGGTGGCGAACGCCGCGATCACCGGGAATGTCGACCGCAAAGGGAAGACGCTTCGCGCCACCCGGCCTTCGGGCGAGGCCGTCACTCTAGTCGCGACACTCGATGAGCGGGATGAAGCGGAATGGATGATGGAGGAAATCGCCACCCGTCGCTCACGTGGTGACGCCAGCCTGCGCGACTTCGCCGTGCTTTACAGAACGAACGCCCAGAGCCGCCCTCTCGAGGATGCACTCAGGCGGGAGGCCGTCCCGTACCGCATCGTCGGTTCGGTGCGATTCTACGATCGCCGCGAGATTCGCGACCTGATGGCCTATCTCAAGATCATCGCGAACCCGGCGGACGAAGAAGCGTTCAGGCGCGCTATCGCGGTACCGCGTCGCGGCATCGGTGAAACCTCCGTGGACATCCTGTCACGCATTGCGCGGAGCGAGGGAATCCCGGTAAGCGAAGCTGCAGGAAGAGAAGACTTGCTCGGAGAGCTCCGCCCCGCGACGCGAAAAGCGCTCATCGAGTTCGCGGCGCTCATCGCCAGCCTCCGTGCGCGCGCAAACGAGACCAGCGTCGACGTGCTCCTTCAGGATCTCATCTCGGCGATTCGCTACGTCGAGCATTTGCAATCGGACAGCCCCGAGACCCTGCGCGACCGTATGGAGAATGTGAGCTCGTTAGTCAGCGGCGCCGCCGAAACCGTCATCGATGAGGGCGGAGAAGTCGGACTCACTCCGCTCGACCATTTTCTGCAGCGCGCGATGCTCGTCGCGGGCGCGGATGCGCTCGACCCCAATGCCGACGCAGTGACTCTCATGACGCTGCACAATGCGAAGGGCCTCGAGTTTCCGGTTGTTTTTCTGACCGGATTGGAAGATGGCTTGTTTCCCCTCGCGCAGTCATTCGACGATCCGCCGAAGCTCGAGGAGGAGCGGCGCCTCTTTTACGTTGGCATTACACGCGCGGAGCAGAAGTTGTACATCTCCTTTGCCGAGATGCGGAGGAGAAATGGGGAGCTGCTCCCGGGAATCAAATCGCGTTTCCTCAAAGAGATCGCTTCGTCGAAGCTCGAGGACAGGAAGACGTTGCGCGTTACGACGATGGGACGCTCTTCCGAGCGGACCGGCGGCGCGTCGACGTCGAGCTGGTTGAGCAGGAAGCAGCACGAGGTTCCAAGTTGGAGGCGGAGTGCGGCACCGGTTTTTGAAGCGGACGTGTCGCAGGATGAACCCTGTTACGTGAAGGGAGAGCGCGTTCGTCATAAGCTGTTCGGCGAGGGCACGATCGCGGAGATCGGCGGCCTGGGCAGAGAAGTGAAAGCGGTAATCGACTTCGACGACGAGAACGTCGGTCGCAAAACGATCAAGCTGGCGTACACGACGCTCGAGAGAGGATTTGACTGATGGCGGTGACACGGGACGAGGTTCTGCGGATTGCGGCGCTCGCACGGTTCAAGCTCGATGATTCGCGCGTCGACGCGCTCGCTCGGGAGCTGAGCTCCATTCTTGGGCACATGGCAGTTCTTTCCACGGTCGATACTGCGTCGATCCTGCCCACCGAGGGGATCGGCGCCGGTGGCACGCCGTTGCGCGCCGACGTGAGCGCGCCGGGAAAGCTGTCAGTGTCGCTTGAGACCTTCGCGCCTGAAATGAAAGACGGTTTCTTCATGGTGCCTCGTTTGGCGACGCACCAGGACGCAGCCGAGTCCGGCGCATGACCGAAGAGTCGAGGGGCTCGTCGGCGCGCGACATCGCAGCGAAAGTACGCGCAGGTCAGGCTTCTGGCGTTGA
>JACDDT010000071.1:4732-9293 GCA_013816855.1 Gemmatimonadaceae bacterium | reverse complement strand
AGAATTCCGTCGGTGAGCGAGTGACGGCAGCCGTACAGATTGTCGAACTTCGACTTGGTGACCGAGTCGTTGACATTGATGGCAGGGAAGAGCAGCGTGCCTGCTTCCATCATCTGGTAAAGTCTGTGCACCCCGGTGGTCGTCTCTTCGGAAACGCCGCGCACGTCGGCAGTCGCCTTCGTCCAGCGAGTGGGGTTGTTCTTCAGCTCGCGCGCAAGCAGCGCGAGAATGACGCCGTACTCTTCCGAGTCCTTTGCCTCGTCGAACGCAGGCACTTTGCCGGCCTTCTCGAACTCGACGCCCTTGTGAAGGAGAAGCGTCGCGTCGCCGCCGTCATCAAGAAGAAGATTCGGGCCCGAGCCGTCCGGCCAGACAAGCGCCTGATCGGTGCACCACCAGTACTCCTCGAGCGACTCGCCTTTCCACGCAAACACGGGAATGCCGGCCGGCTTGTCGATCGTGCCGTTCTTTCCGACCACTACCGCGGCGGCGGCGTGATCCTGCGTCGAGAAAATATTGCACGAGACCCAGCGCACGTCGGCGCCGAGCTCGGCGAGCGTCTCGATGAGGACAGCGGTCTGAATGGTCATGTGCAGCGAGCCCATGATCTTCGCTCCCTTGAGCGGGAACTTGCCGGCGTACTCCTTACGAAGAGCCATCAAACCCGGCATCTCGTGCTCGGCGAGGCGGATTTCCTTTCTTCCGAAGTCGGCGAGCGAAATGTCGGCGACTTTGAACGGCTCGCGGTCGGGGGCCGACTTGATCGGGGCGGATTTCGTTTTTGGTTCTAGCATTGTTGCCATTGCTGGTCTCGTGTTGGTGAAAGTGATTGAACTACAACTGAAGAACTACCGGCTGGCGGCTTTTAGCCGAGCCGGCTCGGGGCTGCGGGCTTTAGTCGCTCGCTTATAAACTTTCGTGCGTCTTTTCGGCACTCATCTACTCACGCTACAACTCCGAGCTTTCTGCGCGCGGTCGATTTGAGGGCGATCACGGCTGGTTTGGAGCCGGTTGCTGCGAACAGCGTCGGACCCTTTGCGTCCGGGTCCGGCGGGAGGGGCGTGTAGCGAACATCTTCGAGTCCTGCGTTGCGCATCCAGTTGATTACTGCTTCGTCGGTGAAGCCCTGCCACAGATGTCCCATCGCGTGACGGAGATCGGACCGCTCGTGCGGCATCATGTCCACCACGAGCACCTTTCCCCTCGGCCCGGTGATGCGCGCGGCCTCCGCGATCGCTTCCGCCGGATTCGTGACGTAGTGAAGAACGAGGAACAACAGCGATACGTTCGATTCGTCATCTGCCAGTGGAAGAGATTCAAGCTTCCCGCTCCGCACGTCTACGTTCTTGTGGCCAGCGAGACGCTTCTTCGCCGCCGAGAGCATCGCCGAGGATTCATCCACGGCGATGACGTGACGAACGAACGGGGAGATGAGCGCACTCACCTGGCCCGTTCCACATCCGAGGTCGGCGACAGTCCACGTTGGCTCGAAGAGCGCGAGAAGAGCGGCGTCGGTATGCTTGCCGAAGAGATCCGCGCGGAGACGATCCCATTCTCCGGCGCTGCTCGAGAAAAACTGCTGCGACTTCGACGTCCGCTGCGCGAGGACCGCGCGCGTTCGCCGCGCATCCTGTTCTGCTGCGGTTGAAGTGGAGATCTGATCCCGCACCAGATGCCAGAGCTTTCGCGTCTGCGTATCAATCGAATCGGTTGCGAGGCGATAAAGCCGGCTCGTGCCTTCGGAGCGGGAAGTGACCCAGCCGCCGTTGGAGAGAACCTTGAGGTGATTGCTGAGCGTGGACTGAGGCAGCTGCATGATCGCGCGGAGCTCGTTCACTGTGAGCTCGTTCCTCTCGAGTGCGAGAAGAATGCGGCTCCGTGTAGAGTCGGCGAGTGCGTTCATGCGCCCGAAGAGGGCGGAAGTGCTTAATCCATTCATCCGGATTGAAAGATACAAGTCCGTTCACCCCCGGTCAAGAGCGAACTAACGGTGACATTCCGGCGTTAACTTGCTCCAATGTTCGCCAGCGCCGATCGGAAGAGAGTCGACGATGCCCTTCGGGAGCTCAGCGAATCGGGACTTGATGGAATTCCCGGCAGCTTGCTCGAGCCAATTCGCTACGCGCTCGCCGGGGAAGGCAAACGCCTCCGCCCGATTCTCGCGCAGCTCGTTCACGAAGCGTGCGGGGGAGCCGACGACATCATTCCGCTCGCGATTTCTGTCGAGATCATCCACACCTACTCCCTCGTCCACGACGATCTCCCGTGTATGGATGATGACGATGTGCGGCGGGGGCGACCGACGCTTCATAGGAAATTCTCCCAGCGCGAGGCGGTTCTTGCCGGAGCGGCGTTAATCCCCATCGCCGCGCGCGCCGTTTTTCGCGCCGGCAAAAAGCTTGGCTACGACGAAGGCAAATGCCGGGCGATTTGCCGCGCTCTCCTGCGCGGAGCAGGCGCTGAGGGAATGATCGGAGGGCAGCTGCGCGATCTAAGCGCCGAGGGTGCAACTCTTTCGCTGGAAGCGATGGAATCGCTGCACTCCGCGAAGACGGGAGATCTAATTCTCGCGTCGGCCCGGATCGGCGCGATATCCGCAGACGCATCACCCGAAGCGCTCACCGCGGTCGAGAGGTACGCGAAGTCACTCGGCCTCGCGTTTCAGATAATGGACGACGTTCTCGACGCGACCGGGTCAACCACTACTATTGGAAAGACGGCCGGACGGGACGCTGCGCTCGGCAAGAGCACTTACGTCTCGATCCTGGGCGTCGACCGGGCGAGGCAGCGCGCCGAGTCGCTGGTGAAGGAGGGAACGGACGCCCTGCTGGAGCGTGGTCTCCTTACATCAAAGCTGCTCGAAGTCGCTAATTTCATTCTTGCCCGTAACTCCTGATTCACAGCGCAACGTGACCATTCTCGACACCATAAACTCCCCCCGCGACCTCAAGCCGCTTTCGCGAAACGAGCTGCGGCAGCTTTCCGCTGAAATGCGCGAAAAGCTGATCGAGGTTTGCTCACGGACAGGTGGCCATATCGGCGCCGGGTTGGGAGTTGTCGAGCTGACGGTCGCACTTCACGCGGTGTTCGACGCGCCAGTCGATCAGATTCTTTGGGACGTCGGCCACCAGGGGTATCCTCACAAGCTTCTCACCGGCCGGGCGAAGGAGATGGAGAAGCTGCGCCAGGAGAACGGCATCTCCGGATTCCTGAAGCGGAGCGAGAGCGAGTACGACGCTTTTGGCGCTGGCCACGCGGGCACGGCCATCTCTGCAGCGTACGGAATGGCGGCGGCACGCGACATCAACGGGGAGGATTACAACGTCGTTGCAGTGCTCGGCGACGGCGCACTGACCTGCGGTCTCGCCTACGAGGGATTGAATAACGCGGGCGCGTCCGACCGGGACTTTATCGTCATCCTCAACGACAACGAGATGTCGATCGCGCCGAACGTCGGCGCCATGTCGAAGTATCTGACGTCCGTTCAGCGGAACCCGCTATACAATAGAATAAGGTCGGCGATCGGAAACGTCGTCGATTCCGCACCCGGACCGCTGTCTGCGGTCGGCACGTTGGTGAGAAAGTGGGAAGAGTCGATGAAGTCGTTCCTCACTCCCGGAGTTCTCTTCGAGGAACTCGGCTTTCGCTATTTCGGACCCATCGACGGTCACGACGTGGATGCACTGATGGACACGCTCGAGGCGTTGAAAAATCTTCACGGACCGCGCCTCGTGCACTGTATCACCCAGAAGGGGAAAGGATTTCCCGCAGGCGAGCACGTCGAGAAATGGCACGCGCTTCCGCCAGGACACGATCCGGCGACAGGCAAGCAGCGGAAAGCCTCATCGGCGAATCCCGGCTACACCGCGGTATTCGGTGAAGCGCTGGTCGCGCTGGCGAAGCAGAATCCGAAGGTCGTCGCCATCACTGGAGCGATGCCGAGCGGGACAGGGACGTCGAGCTTTGCGAAGACATTCCCCGATAGATTCTTCGACGTCGGTATCGCCGAGGGGCACGCCGTCACTTTTGCCGCCGGACTCGCCACGAAGGGGATTCGTCCGGTGTGTGCGATCTACTCGACTTTCCTCCAGCGCGCGTACGACAACGTCATCCACGACGTCGCCATTCAGCATCTGCCGGTTGTTTTCGCGATGGACCGCGCCGGCCTCGTCGGCGAGGACGGTCCGACTCACATGGGGCTGTACGACATCGCTTACATGCTGGCCGTGCCGGGAATGGTCGTCACCGCTCCAAAGAACGCGGCGGAGATGATCGGCCTGATGAAGAGTGGGCTCGCGTGGAACGATGGGCCGTTTTGTCTGCGCTATCCGCGCGACGCGACACCGGATATCGCAGCTGCTCCATCGAAGATCGGCGCAGTGCCGCACGCGAGCTGGGAAGTCGTGAGAAAGCCGCAGATGCGCTCGGACGCCTCGGAAGGAATCGCCATTCTCGCCGTTGGAACGATGGTGCTTCCATCTGTTGCCGCGGCAGAACTTCTTGCCGATGTCCCGGTCACTGTCGTCAACTGCCGCTACCTCAAGCCGCACGATGAGAAAAC
>JACDDT010000071.1:0-4632 GCA_013816855.1 Gemmatimonadaceae bacterium | reverse complement strand
CGCACTCACCGAATTCGCGAAGGGGAATTATTCCGCCGAGCCGAGGATGGTGCTGGGTGCGAGCGCGACGGACGGCAGCGGCGCGGTGAAGCACGAATGGCGCGCGCTCAACGACGTTGCACTTCACAAAGGCGGGTTTGCGCGCGTCGTGCGACTCAAGATCTCAATCGACGGCGACGCAATCGGAACTTACGCAGCAGATGGAATCGTCATCTCGACGCCAACGGGCTCGACGGGTTACAGTCTCTCGGCGGGCGGACCGGTTGTCGTGCCGACGGTAGAGTCGATCGTCATTACGCCGATCTCCGCGCACACGCTGGCAATTCGTCCGCTCGTAATTCCGCCGGATGCAATCGTCGTCATCGAGCCGGCGGAGAGCCCGACCGAGCTGCTCGTAACCGTAGATGGACAGGTCGGAACCCGGCTCATTCAAAACGAGAAGCTCACGGTGAGAAGAGCGGAGAAGCCGGTGCGCATAGTTCGTTTTCCCGGCACGACGTTCTTCGAGAGGTTGAGGGTGAAGCTCGGCTGGGGAGGGCTCCCCGAGCGCGACCAGCCGCGCATATGCTGACCGAGCTCCGCATAAAGAACTTCGCGATCATCGAATCGGTCGCGCTTCCGCTGGAGAAGGGGTTGAATGTTCTGTCCGGCGAGACCGGTGCGGGGAAATCCATCATAGTTGGTGCGCTCGGACTTCTGCTTGGCGAGCGTGCGAACGCCGACCTCGTGCGAACGGGCGCGGAGAAAGCGACGGTGGAAGGAGTGTTCGACATTTCGGGGGCGCCGGATCTCGCCGCGTTCGCGGACGAGCGCGGCATCGAGATAGAAGACGACACACTCGTTTTAAAGAGGGAAGTCACCGCTGCGGGACGCGGGCGCGCGTGGGCCAATGGCGCCACGGTAACCGCCGGAGTGCTGGCCGAGCTGGGACGGAAGCTCGTCAACCTTCACGGTCAGCACGACGCGCAGACGCTGCTCGATTCGGACTCACAGCGCGAGATTCTCGACGCATTCGGCAGCGCGAGCGCACAAGCGGTGAAAGTTAGAAGCGCACACGACGCCCTCGCTCTCGTGAACAAGCACATCGAGCAGCTCACAACACGGCGCAGCGACATCGAGCGCCGCGCCGATTATCTGCGTCATGTCGTCGATGAGATCGAAAAGGCGAAGCTCGTCGACGGGGAGGACGTGAAGCTCGAAGATGAAGCGCGCCGTTTGGAAAACGCCGACGAGCTCCGCACACTCTCGGCCGCTCTCAATGATCTGCTGACCGGCGAGGAGGTGGGCGCGCTGCATCAGCTCGACGCGGCGAGGCGCACGCTCGCGGGGATACTGCGCGTGGATCCTTCGGCCGCGCAAATGCAGGAGCTGCTCGATACCGCCTACTACGCGCTAGAAGAGCTGTCACGTGCAGCTGACGAATATGCCGGTGAAGTGGAGCTGGATCCGGAACGGCTGGTTGAAGTGAGAGCGAGACGCGAGCTGCTTTATGGGCTTCTCAAAAAGTACGGACCAGGTCTCGATAAAGTGATTGAGACTGGAGGGACTTCACGCACCGAGCTAGACACCATCGACTCGGCAGGTTTCGATCTCGCTGCGCTCGAGGAAAGGCGGCGCGCAGCGGAGACAGCATTGGCCACAGAAGCGGGGAAGCTTTCCGATCTCCGCGCGTCTGCAGCGAAGAAGCTCTCGAAGTCGGTGGTGCCAATACTCAAAGAGCTCGGAATGCCTGACGGCAAGTTCAGTGTCGCGCTCATTCCCCGCGACACGATCGCAAGCGACGGCGCGGAGGCGATCGAGTTCCGCGTCGCGCTGAACGTCGGACATGAAGAGCGTCCGCTCTCGCGCGTCGCGTCAGGTGGCGAGCTGTCGCGCGTGATGTTGGCGCTTAAAACGATTCTTGCGAGGCTGGACGCCGTTCCCACTCTCATCTTCGACGAGGTCGATGCCGGCATCGGCGGGCGCGTCGGACTGCAGGTCGGCGATACGCTGCGCAAAGTGGCGAGAGACCATCAGGTGTTCGCGATTTCACACCTGCCGCAGATCGCAGCGCGCGCCCATCATCACATCGTGGTCTCGAAGGGAGCGAAAGGCGGCGTGACGACCGCTGACATTTCCATCCTCGGCGGCTCCGCCCGGGTCGCGGAGATTGCACGGATGCTCGGCGGCGATCCGGAGAGCAAGGTCAGCCGCGCGCACGCGACGGAATTGTTAGAAAGCTCGGCCGCAAAATAAAAACAGCCGGCTTTCGCCGGCTGTTCGAATGAGTTCGGTTCCTGGGGTTGGCTACTTCTTGGCCGCGGGCGCGTCCGATCCGCCGAAGATTCGGGCGTAGAGCCGGAGCTGGATCTGATCGGTGAAGAATTTCGGCTGATTTCCGCCGGAGCCCCTCGTCGTCTGTTGATGGAGGAAGGTCACCTCGAACGGAATCTTGGCCTTCCCCTGCTCGAATGCATAGATATTCGAGAAGGAAAGTCCGCCGCCGAATCTGCTCTCCGTCTGCTCGGTCTCGAGATTTAGCGTTGCCGCATTGATGGTGATGTCGCCGTAACCGGTCGTCGCTCCGGGGATGTTGAAAGTGCCCGTGTAGTGATCTTCGGATTTGTGGCGGTAGATGTACTGACCGGACACCGCAAAGAAATCGTTCAGGACCCAGCGTGGATTGGTCTCGAACTCAAGCGTGTTGCCGAGTGCGCGATTCACCACTTGCCGGCGATAGAGCGGCGCAAGCTCGAGATCCGGACGATCGATGATGCGCATCGTCTCTTTATCGGCGAGCGGATGATTGTATCGCACGATGAACGACTGCCAGAAATGCCTGCCGACGAGAACATCGGTAAAGACGCGGCCTTCCACTGCGAACGCCTTTCTGCCGGTGCCGATGTCGATGAAATTGTCATCGCTCTCGATCTGCCCGGTCGGGAAGCGCACGATTCCGCCTATGGCAAGTCTCGCGTTCAATCCCTCGGGCGACATTCTCCTCTCGGTTTCCCCGTTGAACGAATCGAACAGCTCGAACTTGCCGCCGAAATCAATATCTCCGATGTGGCTGCGGTCGACGCTCTCCAGCGGCGCTCCGCTCACACCGAACGCCGGATTGGTAACAATCTTCTGCGCATCAGTGACGGTGAGGCGGTTCTGAGCGGCGAATGGTCCGTTGCTCGTGATCGCGTTCACGCCGAACGACTGATACAGACTCTTGAAGCCGGCAACGCGCGCCTCAATAGCGAGCTGCGCCTCGGTGTTCGTAACCGGCACGAACGGCGATCCGGTGTAGATCTGGGAAATCCCTCCCGCGAAAGCCGAAGAGGAAGCGATCAAGGAATTCGCGGTGGTGCGGCTCGCGTTAAGCGCTGTGCACTGCGGAATCGTTTGACCCTGACACGCGGCGAGCGACGCGCTGAGCGTGGCGGCGGCTCTGCTGAACTGATTGACGAGAGCGGTGTCTTGCGCGAAAGCCGCGGGGACGGCAAGAGCGGGGTTGAACCCCACGTTCCCGTTGTTGCCGGCGGTGTTGACGTCCAGGCTGACGCCGCTGTGAGTCATGATGTAGGGGACCACCAAGCCCATGGAGAACCGCTTCGTGATGCCAGCCTCAAAGACAAAGGGAATCGCAGTTACGCGATCGCGAAGCTTCACCACCGTGTTGCCAAGAGTGAGGCCAAAGTTCGGCATACCGGTGAGCGAGCGCAGCCCGGCTTGGAGATTCGCGGTGTTCGGGAAAACGGTCACGCCGATGGTGTCGAGCGTGAAGTCGACACCGAGAGGCTCGAGTGCGCCGTCCGCACGGCCGGGCGTGCCCTTTCCGTAGCGCTGATCGAAAGACGTCCACTGGTCGAGAATGCGTAAGCGGAAGACGCCGGTCGGCAAGACGGCGGCATCATCGCCCGGTCCCAGGACACGCTGGGCTCCTGCGGTCGCGCCCGAAAAAAGGAGAAACGCGGCGGTCGCAAAGAAGAGTTTAGCTGAACGGGACATTAATGGGCTCCAAGCGGAGTGTCGCTGCGTCAGAGGTGTCTGGGACGGGGAGACGTTACCATTAAAGTTCGACTCTTGTCAACTGAATTCACGAGGGGAAAACGGGATGCTGTTGTCGTAGGCCATCACATTCCGTTACTTTCACCACGTCGCGGGAATAGCTCAGTTGGTAGAGCACAACCTTGCCAAGGTTGGGGTCGCCGGTTCGAGTCCGGTTTCCCGCTCTCTTCTCTCCATCGCTCTCGCGCCTCGCTCGGGTGGCGAAACTGGTAGACGCGAGGGACTTAAAATCCCTTGGGAGCGATCCCATGTCGGTTCGAAACCGGCCCCGAGCACTGCCGGGTTTGCCCACGGCTGTGCACAGCATAGCTTGAAGGGTGCGCCCCATTCTTCTGGTCTCGTGATGCCAGTTCGTTCGAAGAGCGAACTCTGACAATCCGGCTTTCGGGACTTCGCGCGCGGCTTGTAATCCTCGTAGTCGGCGCGCTCGCGCCCTTTCTCATCCTCATCGCGTTGGTCGCCCGCCAACATCAGGTCAACGAGGGGAAGGAGACCCAAGCCGCCGCCCAATCCGTAGCGAAAGTGATGGCTGAGCACCTGGACGCCCGGATTGGAACTACAGAACTCGCGCTTCTCGCTCTAAAAAGTGGTGTG
>JACDDT010000162.1 GCA_013816855.1 Gemmatimonadaceae bacterium | reverse complement strand
ACGAAGTGCTCGATCTCTTCATCGAGCTCGAGGCGAACGAAACCCAGCTCGACGCCACCGTCGTCTATGCGTCTGCCCGCGAAGGCGTCGCCAAGATGCATATGGACGACGAGGCGGTCGATCTCGGCCCCCTCTTTGACTCGATCATTCAGCACGTTCCGGCTCCGCCGAGCGATGAGAAGGGAACGTTTCAGATGCTGATCTCGACGATCGACCATTCGCCCTATCTCGGGCGGCTGGGAATCGGGCGTGTCGAGCGCGGAACTGTGAATTACGGGGACACCGTCGCCCTTCTTCCGCTCGACCCGGATATGAAAGGCCTGCAGGCGAAAGTCACCAAGCTGTTCACGTACGAGGGCCTCGATCGCATTGAAGTGCAGAGCGCTCCCGCGGGCGAGATCGTCGCGCTCGCCGGGCTCGAGGGCGTAGAGATCGGTCTGACTGTGACCGATGTCGAGCATCCGGAGCGCCTCGCCGGAATCTCCGTGGAAGAGCCCACCATCTCCGTCGATTTCCTCGTCAACAACTCGCCCTTCGCCGGCAAGGAAGGGAAGTTCGTAACCTCGCGCCAGATTCGTGAGCGTCTCTTCAAGGAGCTCGAGCGAAACGTCGCGCTGCGCGTCGAGGACACGGAATCTACCGACACGTGGACTGTCTCCGGCCGCGGCGAATTGCATCTCACCATTCTCATGGAGACGATGCGGCGCGAGGGTTACGAGTTCCAGGTGTCGCGTCCGCGCGTCATTCTCCATAGCGGCGCGAACGGCGAGAGCCTCGAGCCCTACGAAGAGCTTGCCATCGACGTGCCCGAGGAATTCCTCGGCGTCGTCATTGAAAAGCTCGGCACCCGCAAGGCGGCGATGCTCGAGATGAAGAATCCGGGGCAGGGTCTGGTGCGTCTTCTCTATCGCATCCCCGCTCGCGGGCTGTTTGGATACCGGTCGGAGTTTCTTACTGACACGCGCGGCACGGGGATCATGCACCATCGTTTCCTGGAGTACGGAGCGTGGGCGGGAAATCTCACCGGCCGTACGCGCGGCACGCTTGTTTCAATGGAGGGCGGCGTCATCGTAG
Source organism: Gemmatimonadaceae bacterium (assembly GCA_013816855.1). GTDB lineage: Bacteria > Gemmatimonadota > Gemmatimonadetes > Gemmatimonadales > Gemmatimonadaceae > UBA4720. The sequence goes on along the minus strand of JACDDT010000162.1, from coordinate 1,110 downwards.
CGTTCGCGCTTGCGAATCTCGCGGAGCGTGCTACGCTATTCGTAGCACCGGGCGACGCTGTTTATGAAGGGATGCTGGTGGGGGAGAACTCGAGGCCGGGCGATATGGATGTAAACCCGACCAAGGAGAAGAAGCTCACCAACATGCGCAGCAAGTCGAGCGACGAGAATATTCAGCTCGAGCCGCCGCGGGAGTTGACGCTGGAAGGAGCGTTGGAGTATATCGAGGAAGACGAGCTGATCGAAGTGACGCCGCAATCGATAAGACTGCGCAAGCGCTTCCTTAGCGCGACGAATCGGAAGAGGCTGACACGCGAGGCGAAAAAGGAACGCGCCTCCGTCTAACCGGAGAGGAAAGGGTCAATGTTCGCGAAGCTGGAGCGCACGGACGAGAGTCGTTTTTCCGAAGTTGGAAATCCGGAGCCGTGGCTCGCCAAGGAGAAGAGTGAGCAGAGTCCGACCGACGCCGATCCGGAAGACGAAAAACTCGAAGACGAGCTCGAGGGCGATGACGATGACCTCGATGACGACGATCTCGATGATGATCTGGACGACGATGAGGACGATCTCGACGACGATGATCTCGACGATGACGACGACGAGGATCTAGACGATCTGGATGACGAGCTGGACGATGACCTCATTGAGCTCGACGACGAGTACGACAAGACAGGGGAAGAGGACGACAAGCGCCACCCCGATCATCCGCGGAAGTACGACGACTGACGCCCGCTTTAGTTAGAGCTTAACGCGTAGCAGTCCTTTCGTTGTGCGAGCCTCCGCCGGAGCATTCGTTCCGCCGTCAACGCGCAACCGGCAACGTTCATTGCGGGGAACGCGGAACGTGTTCTGTTGCGGTCCTGCGTGCAGCGTAGCGGGCTTTAGTGAACGGTCGGGAATCCCAAGTTCTTCCCGCGCAGCTCCGGCGCCGGCCACCGTGCCGTCACCACCTTCGCGCGCGTGTAAAACTTCACTCCTTCCATTCCGTGCACGTGCGCATCGCCGAAGAGCGAATCCTTCCATCCGCCGAATGAGAAGTACGCCATCGGCACCGGAATCGGCACATTGATTCCGACCATCCCCACCTGGATCTCGCTCTGGAACTGCCGCG
>JACDDT010000161.1 GCA_013816855.1 Gemmatimonadaceae bacterium | reverse complement strand
CGCCCGAAAGATTGATTCCGCGCTCGCCGAGAATAGTTTCGAATCCGCCGGGAAAGTCGGCGATGGTTTTCGAGAGCTGGGCCGTCTCTGCGGCGACGCGGCCCCGGTCGCGCGTTGTCGCGCCATAGGAAAGATTCGAGTCGATGGTGTCGCTGAAGAGAAGGCTTTCCTGAGGCACGACGCCCATCTCTGCCCGCAGCTCATTCAACGGGATGAGCTTGATGGAGATTCCATCGACGAGAATGTCACCTTCCTGTGCCTCATGTAGTCGCGGAAGCAGATCGAGGAGCGCGCTCTTGCCGCTGGCTGTCGCGCCGACAATCCCCACCGTCGCTCCCGGGCGTGCGATGAAAGTCACATGCCGCAGCACCCACCGCGGCTCCGCACCTGCCGGGGTAGGGTAGTGGAAGCCGATGTCGCGGAACTCAATCAACCGTCCACCGGGCGCGGGGGGCAGACGGTGCACCGGTTCTTCGACCAGAATCGTAGAGCGCGCGTCGAGGATTTCGTAGAGACGTCCCATCGACGCATCTCCACGCTGGAACAGATTCACCACCCAGCCAAGTGCAATCAGCGGCCACGTGAGCATCGCGAGGTAGAGCCCGAAAGCGACAAACTCGCCAATGGTGATGACTCCGCGCAGTGCGAGCATTCCGCCCACTAGGAGCACGACCGCCGCGCCGAGTCCGCCGAAGAGCTCGAACAGCGGATTCATTATGCCCCACAAACGCGCGAGACCCATGTTGCGCTTGAGATACTCGTCGTTGAGGGCACCGAAGCGCTCGATCTCGGCCGCTTCCTGGCGGTAAGCTCGAACAATTCGCGCTCCCGTGAGATTCTCCTGCGCGCGAGTGGTGAGCGTGGAGAAGTGCTCCTGCACCGATTCGAACCGGTCGTGGATCGCTTTTGCCATGCGCATAGTGATGGCTGGGAGCATGATGAGCGGAATGAGCGCGAGCAGAGTGAGCTGTGGACTGATGCGCAGCATGAAGAGAAGTGCGAACAGCCCACCGCAGATTGTGTTAGCGAGATACATCACCGCCGGGCCGGCAGCCATCCGCACCGCGCCGAGGTCGTTGCTCAGGCGGGCCATGATGTCGCCCGTGCGCATCGACGCATAGAATCCGGAATCGAGACGCGTCAAGCGCGCAAAGAGATCGTTGCGAAGGTCGTATTCGATGCGCCGGCTCATGCCGTTGATCACTTCGCGCATCAAATAGCGGAGGGCACCGCCCACGACAGCCGACCCGACGATGATTCCGCTGTATTTCCAAACTGCGGACAAGGGAGCTGAAGTTCGGATCGCGTCGATCGCCTTCTCTAGCAGCCACGGAATTACGCTGCCGATCGCGGTAGAAATGAGCACAAGCAGCAAACCGCCGGCGAAGCTTGCGCGGTAAGGCCGGTAATACGGAGTTACGCGCCGAAGATGCACCAAAATTGGCACGTGGATTGCGCCTCTAAACTAGCTGTAAACCGGGTCTGCGCCCCGCAAAGGCACCCGGTTCAATGGAGGATTCATGTCGCAATATATGACTCGTGCTACTGCTGTGCTGACGCTGTCCGTGCTTCTTGCGGCGTGCTCGGCTGATAAGAAAAGCGATACTCTCGCGCAAGACACTTCACTCAACCGCGACATCCAACTCGCCAACGCCGATACCACGGCGCAGCCGACGTTGAAGGACGTTCCGGTGACTACGGCACCGGTCCCTGCACCGGCGACGACGGCGCCCGCGCCGCGGCCGACGACTTCAGCCCCGCGCACTTCAACTACCACCCGTCCGGCCCCGACCACGACTCGCACCCCGGCGCCGACTCGTACGACGACCCAGCCTACTACCGGCACGACGTCGAGCGGAAACACAGTGACGCGTACTGGCGCCGGCTCGGAAAGCTCGCTCGGCACGATCTCTTCGGGTTCGACCGTGAATCTTGCTTCCGGCGAACGCGTCTGCACGAACACCAATCACGTCGGCGACAGATTCAGTGCGACGGTGACCGAGCCGGTCTCCGGATCGAACGGCGCCGCCATCCCCGCGGGCGCGACTGCGACCGTGGAAGTGACAGCACTCAAGCGCAGTGAGAACGCAAACGACAACGTCACGATGGGACTTCGTGTCGTGTCGTTCACTTTTGGCGGGCGCACATATCCTGTGAGCGCGACGACGAGCTACGCGAAAGTGGATAAAGTCC
>JACDDT010000006.1 GCA_013816855.1 Gemmatimonadaceae bacterium | reverse complement strand
TCACGTACCAGACGAACCGCTTCCTGCTTAAACTCCCGGCTGAACCGCCGTCGTGATCCCATCTCCCACCTCCGAATTCCAAAAAGAACCTAAATGAGGTGTCTTTGGAACCGGGTACAGCTCACACCGTGTTATTAAGCAAAGGGGCGCCCGAAGAGGACGCCGCAGCGCTTAACAGGTATTCGACTTAGCAGAGGCGCTGGGAAAAGAGAAGATAAAGCTGCGTCTCAATTGAGACTAGCTACGCCACCGTGCTTTGCACATACGGCAGCACTCTTTTTCGCGTGAGCATACAAACCGTCCTTGCAGCGGGCAACCGCGCCCTTGGGGTTCGTGTTGAAGGTCGCTTCGGAACCGACGGATGCTGACTTCCTTCGCACCTTCACCACCGCCACGCGTTTTACGCCCCCGTGCCCGGAGCAAGCGCCGCTGCCGTTCGAGTTCGATACGGTGCCATCGACGCACCGGGATATGATCTTCGCCCCAGCGTTGACGCCCCCGTGTCCTGAGCAAGTTCCGCTACCAGCAGCAGTGGACGTTGTGCCGTCCTTGCAGACTGAAAGTGCCTGCGCTCGAGCTGGCGCTGAAAAAAGGAGAGATGCAATCGATATCGCAGCTGAGAGGATCACTTTCGTCGGCAGTTTCATTCTTGCTCCAGTTGAGTTCGGTGGCTGAGAATGCGCTACCGGTTGGTGACGGATAGCGCAATAACCGCTCCGACCCTGCTGAGCTCTCGCGTTCCCGCTGGCGAAGGAACTATCTGACCTAAAGGCCGATCCATTCCAACGAGAACGCAAAACGGCGCCTCTTTTCGAAGCGCCGTTCTGTTTACGGAGTGGAGGCGCGGGGATTCGAACCCCGGTCCGAGAATAGATTCACCACAGCTTCTACGTGCGTAGTCCACCGATTGATGTCTCCAGCCGCTGGCCAGTGGACGGCCCACTGCTGAACAAGTCTTCTAAATTTTCGCCCGCCGCCTGAAGACGCGACAACGGACTATCCCGAATTTGCGATACTCTTAAACCCGCCTCAGGAGGGCTGATCTAAGAGCAGGTGCAGTAACTCCTAAGAGTTACGCAGCCAGTGCCAGGTTAGAGTTGGCAGTTGTGAATCGTTCCGAAGGTTTTACGAGGATCCAGAGACCTCGGCACGCGGCCACAGCTTCACAGGTCCCGTCGAAGCCAGTCGCCCCCGTCCATGTAGGTTAATCGGAACGGGTGGTTAAGTCAATGTTTTGCGCCTTCACAAAACGAATTAAGTGAGACGTTGTAAGTGCCTCGATATTAGGCACTTAACCAGTCTTGGCGAAATTTACGAACTAGTCGTGCAACAGCAGGGCCGCCAGGGCGGCGAGTGCGGAGAAGTTCTCCACTGAGATGGCCACCGGTATATCGCCAGGCCAAACTTTGACTCGGTGGCGAATACATCGCGAAGTCGGCGACGATTCATCCAGGAAATACGCTGCGGCTTTGAAGCGTTGCTCGAACGAGTCCGTTTCGCCGGATTTGGCCGCCGCATGTTCGGATGCCTTTTTCTGCATCTTTGGATTTAACGGACCCACCCAATTCATACCCAATGACCCTTTCGAGTAGGAATATTCCCTCCCCCGCGAGCGCTCTCCGACACAGCTCGCCGTGGATCGTCAAGCTGGCCAGGCTCGGATACGCATCCAAAGGAGCCGTCTACATCGTGATGGGATTTCTCGCCACCGAGGCTGCGTTCGGATTCGGCGGGCGCACCACCGACACCAAGGGAGCGCTTCGCGCGATCGGCGAGGCTAGCTTTGGCAAATTCGCGCTCGGCGTTACGATGATCGGCCTATTCGGGTACGCAGTCTGGCGGTTGACGAGTGCGGTGACCGACGCCGAAGGCAGAGGGAGCGAGCCGAAAGGCATCGCGCTTCGAGTTGGTGATGCGTTGCGCGGCCTGGCGTATGGGACTCTCGCCATCTGGACTTTTAAGTTTCTGACGGCCCGTCACGCCGGGGGCGGCAATCAAACCCGCACTCTGACCGATCGCGTGATGGGAATGCCCGGAGGGCGGTGGGTGGTAATCGCGGCGGGCTTGGGAATGATCGGCTACGCCGTATATCAGCTTTACCGCGCGTATTCGGGAAAGTTTCTCAAGCGGCTCGATTTGACATCGGCGAAAAGCGAACTGCGCCAAGGCGTCGAGCGAGCCGGCAAATTCGGAATTGCCGCGCGTGGAGTGGTATTCGGAATGATCGGCGTGCTGCTGATCAGGGCCGGCATGACATACGATCCATCGAAGGCGGGCGGAATCAGGGAGTCGCTCAACGCGCTCGCGCGTGAGCCGATGGGGCGAATTCTCTACGGCGGCGTCGCTCTTGGGTTGATTGCGTTTGGCGTGTTCGAGATTGCAACCGCGCGATACCGGGTGATGCGCGCCGTCTGACTAACCCAGATTTTCCTGGATGAAGCTCGGGCGTCCACATTCCATAGCCCGCGCCCTTACCTGACAACCCCAAATGGACGGAACGAGGTCGTCGAGCCCGTGCGTTTAAGCTGCCGATTGCAGCGCCCCGTCCGTGACCAAATACTCGCGGAAAATACCTTCCACTTCGGCGAATGAATCCACCGCGTGCAGCTTTTTTCTGAGGTCAGCGGAATTGTGCAGGCCTTTGACGTACCAGCCAAGGTGCTTCCGAAATTCGATGGCGGCGCCACGTGGATCATTCTCATACTCCTCGGCCATCTTCGCATGCTCGAGCGCGATTTCGAATCTGCGCCCTAGCGGCGGTGCTTCCGGCTTCGGCTTTCCGTCGAGCAGCGCGCGCGTCTGATCGAAGATCCACGGCTGTCCGAAAGCGCCCCGGCCGATCATCACCGCCGCGCATCCCGTTTGCTTCTGCATCTTCGCAGCGTCCTCGGCGTTCTTGATGTCGCCGTTGCCGATCACCGGAATCTCGAGCGCGTCAACGAGCAGCGCGATCTCCTCCCAGCGGGCGGCGCCGCTGTACATCTGCGTGCGCGTGCGCGGGTGCAGAGCGAGGGCGCGTGCGCCGGCATCCTGACAGCGCAAACCGATTTTCACGGGGTCGCGCATCTCTTCGCTCCAGCCGCTGCGGATCTTCACCGTCACCGGCAGCGGCGTCGCGGCGGAAACCGCCTTGATCACTCTCTCGACGAGATCGAGATCCTTTAGGCAGCCAGAACCACCGTTCCGGCGCACAACTTTCTTGACAGGACAGCCGAAGTTGATGTCAATGAACTCTGGCCCGAAGACATCCGTTACGAGACGCGCCGCATCCCCCATAGCCTCGGGGTCCGCGCCGAAAATCTGGACCCCGATCGGTCGCTCGTCGCTTCCAAATCGCAGCTTGTCGAGCGTCGCCGCGTTCTCCCTTCGGATGCCTTCGGCGGAGAGGAACTCCGTCACCACCACGTCGGCGCCAAAGCGGCGGCAGAGTCGCCGGAAAGGCGACTCCGATACACCGGCCATCGGGGCGAGGTAGAGCGGAACAGTCGCGTCTACTTTGTAGGGGAAACGGTTCACATTTGGAAGCTAAGTACGCTCTCAAGTGCTTGCAACGACACCGTTTGACACTGCCCGATGACGCGGGTAACTTGGCGAAATGGAGCTACGCGATTTTTTTTCGGAAGATGCCGTTAAGCTCGAGCTAGAGGGCACAACGAAGGACGACGTTCTTAAAGAGCTCATCGGCCTCCTCGGCTTGGACGACAAGTCCGAAGGCATGCTATTCAAGATGCTGAAGCGGCGTGAAAACCTTGGCTCAACCGGTATTGGCCGTGGCATCGCCATTCCACACTGCCGCTCGCTCGTCGTTTCAAAGCTGCGTGTCGCATTCGGCAGGAAAACGAACGGACTCGATTTCACCGCGATCGATGAGAAGCCGGTGAATTTTTTCTTTCTCATTGTCGCGCCGCCGCTCGAAGTCTCGAACCAATATCTGCCCGTGCTGGGGAAGATTGCTCAGTTCAGCAAGGAGGCGGACGTTCCAGAGCGACTGCTCAAGCTCGCGCAGCCCGCTGAATTCATGGAGCTGCTGAAGGAGAAGGGAGTCTAGCTCACTCCCACTCAATCGTGGCGGGAGGCTTCGAGCTCACGTCGTACACCACGCGATTGATTCCCGGCAGAGTATTGATGATGCGGTTCGAGATCCGTCCGAGCACGTCGTGCGGAAATGGGTACCAATCCGCAGTCATGCCATCCACACTGGTGACAGCGCGGAGCCCAAGAACGTTCTCATAGGTGCGCTCGTCGCCCATGACGCCAACGCTCCGCACCGGCAGCAGCACCGCAAACGCCTGCCAGATTTCATCGTAGAGTCCCGCCTCGCGAATCTCCTCTAGATAAATCGCATCCGCCGCGCGGAGAAGGTCGAGCTTCTCCTTGGTCACGTCAGATAGGATGCGAATCGCCAGCCCCGGTCCGGGGAACGGGTGACGCGCGACCATCTCTTCCGGGAGAGCGAGCTCGCGCCCGACATTCCGAACCTCATCCTTAAATAGTTCGCGAAGTGGCTCGATGAGCTTGAACGCCATTCCCGGCTTGAGTCCGCCGACGTTGTGGTGCGTCTTGATGGTCACCGACGGACCGCCAGACGGCGACGCGGATTCGATCACATCGGGATAGAGTGTTCCCTGCACCAGAAAATCCACGTCATCGCCGACCTTTGCCGCCGCTTCCTCAAAAACATCGATGAAGGTATGCCCGATGATCTTTCGCTTCTCCTCGGGCTCACTCACCCCTGCGAGCCGGGTGAGGAACTGCTCCGACGCGTCCACCGCGACAAGCTTCACTCCAAGGCTGGACTTGAAGGTGCGCTCTACTTGGTCCCGCTCGTGAAGCCGCATCAGCCCTGTGTCTACGAAGATGCACGTAAGCTGTTCGCCGATCGCACGGTGGACGAGGGCGGCGGCCACGGACGAATCGACTCCGCCCGAAAGCCCGCAGATGACGCGCGACTTCCCTACCAACTTTTTGATCTTCGTGATTTCTTCCTCAACAAACGCGCCCGGCGTCCACGAAGCCTCGGCGTTGCAAACGCCGAAAAGAAAATTCGAGATGAGCTCGGCGCCGCGTGGCGTGTGCGCGACCTCGGGGTGGAACTGCACTCCGTAGATCGGGCGCGACTCGTGCCGGAACGCACTCACCGGATTTCTCGCGCTCTCCGCCACTACTTGATAGCCCTTTGGCGGCTCATCTATGTGATCGCCGTGACTCGTCCACGTGGTAAGGGATTCGCCCTTGTCGAAACCAGCGAACAGCCCGCCAGGCGCGATTACTTTAGTTTCAGCGCGCCCGTATTCGCGCTTGTCGCTCCGGATGACCTTCGCACCCTCGAGATGCGCGATGAGCTGCATACCGTAACAGATGCCGAGGATCGGGGCGATGTCGAGGAGCTCATGTTCGGCGAGCGGAACGTTTTCGCCATACACCGAATTCGGGCCGCCGCTGAGGATGATCCCGGTCGGATTCCAGCTGCGTATCCACTCGAGGGAGCGCGTGGGCGGATGAATCTCGGAATACACGCGCGCTTCGCGAACCCTGCGCGCAATCAACTGTGTGAACTGTGAGCCGAAATCGATGATGAGGATCCGGCTGCTCATAGCGTTATGACTTCAACCTCTCCCGAATCGAGATCGACGAGCATCGCCGTGGATTTTCCCGTGAGCCAGCCGCACGCCTCGCCGGGGTTGATAAGGAGAGTCTTGTCACGCTTCGTTTGCTCGAGCTTGTGCGTAGATCCATAAATCACGAAATCGTGGGATGCGATGGACCTTTTGTTGATCTCGCCGAGCTCGTGCACGATCATGATTTTGTGCCCACCGACTTCGAAGCTGTGCGGCGACTCATAAATCTCTGCCCCGAACCCCTGCGAGGCCGTGGCTTCGAGTGTCTGGTGGTCGCCGTCATTTCTGCCGAATACTCCAAGGAGGGGAATGCCGGCTTTCTGGAAGGGCGCCAACGCGAATGGAGAGCAGTAGTCGCCTGCGTGCATGATCATGCTGGCGCCTTTCTCGGTGAGCTTCGCGAGCAGCTCTTCTATCGCGGGCAAACGGTCGTGCGTGTCAGCCATCACTCCAATCCGCATCATCCGCCTCCCTGCTCGGCTCTCACCAAATCTTCGTAGGTCTCACGCCGCGTGACTACTGTGTATGACGAGCCATCAACGAGCACTTCGCTCGGGCGAGGGCGCGAGTTGTAGTTGGACGCCATCACGAAACCGTAGGCACCGGCGGAGTGAACTGCGATGAGGTCTCCGCGCACCACATCATCGACCTGGCGGTCGATAGCGAAGAAGTCTCCGCTCTCGCACACGGGGCCGACCACATCGGCAATCGTGCCCACTCCGATTTGGCCCACCGCTTCGATACGGTGATACGCGTTGTAGTGCGACGGGCGAAGTAAATCGTTCATTCCGGCGTCGGTGATTATGAAGTTCTTTCCCCCGCTCCGCTTCCGGTACAGCACCCTGGTCACGAGCGCGCCCGCATTGCCAACCAGGAAACGGCCCGGCTCGAGGAGCACGCGCATCCCAATATCGCCGAGAAGAGTGTTGATGCCTTTCCCGAATGCCTCGACGTCCATCGCATCGTTGGACTCATATGAGACAGCGAGTCCGCCGCCCATGTCAAGATATTCGAGCTTCACGTTCGCGCTACGCTCTATCTCCGTGCGCAGGTGAAGGAGCCTGTTGAGACCGGCTTCGTATGGAGCGAGCTGAGAGATCTGAGAACCGACGTGCATGTCGAGCCCGACAAGCTCGATGCTCGACAGGTTCAGCGCCGCTGCCGCAACGATAAGAGCTTCGTCGAAGGCGATCCCGAACTTCATCCCCTTTCCGCCGGTGCGCGTGTAGGGATGCGGAGTATCGACCATCACCTCAGGGTTCACACGGAGCGCAACGCGAGCGCGTGTGTTCATCCGCTGCGCGACCTCCGCCAGCACCTGCAGCTCCTGATCCGACTCGACGTTGAAAAGAAGCACATCGGCACGCAGCGCCTCTTCCATCTCGCGCTCGGTCTTCCCGACTCCACTGAAGACGATATCGCTTCCCTTGAATCCGGCGAGGAGCGCGCGATAGAGCTCGCCGCCTGAAACGATGTCCACGCCCGCGCCAAGCTCTTTGAGGAGCTTGAGAATGGCGAGATTGGAATTCGCCTTGACGCTGTAATGAAGCCGATGGTTCAGTTTGCCGAGTGCTTCCTCGAGGCGCGCGTACTGATCTCGAATTGCGCTCGCGCTATAGATGTAGACGGGCGTGCCGCATTCCTTGGCAATGCGCTCGACAGGTACTGCGTCACAGAGCAGTCCTTCCCGTGTGCGGTTGAATCCGATGCGCTGCGCGGTCATCCGAGGACGCTCGCTTGCGGGCGCGGTCAGTACGCCTTCGCCCACAGCGCCTCGAAGACAGCGTTCGCCCCGCACTTAAGGCAGTTCTTCATCGGCTCCGCCGATCTGAACTCTTCATCGGGAAGGACACGAATGGTCGCTTTCGTTTCTTCCTTGATGGCGGCCTCGCACGCAGCACCACCGCACCATCCAGCGTAAACGAAGCCCCCAGGCCCCTCTATGATTTCGCGGAACCGCTCGTAGGTGATCTCACCGCGATAACTGTTACTCTCGCGGCGGTCACGTGCAGCGGTGAGCATCGAGTCCTGGATGGCGTGGAGAAGATCAGCGACGTCCTCGCCGATCGTCTCAAGGCTCACCGTGGTCTTCACTCCAGTATCCCGGCGCACGAGCACCGCCTGATTCTTCTCGATGTCGCGCGGACCAAGCTCCATGCGGATCGGAATTCCCCGTAGCTCCCACTCGTAGTACTTCGCGCCGGGCTTGATTCCCTCTCGCTTATCCACGTGCACGCGGAGCTTGCCGGGTGCGCGGCGCTCCCAGGCGTGCAGCTCGGCGCGCACCTTTTCTGCCGCCTCGAGCATGCGCGCGCGCTCGTCGTCCGCTTTGTAGATGGGAACGATCACGACTTCAATTGGCGCGAGCAGCGGGGGTACCTGAATTCCCTTGTCGTCGCCGTGAGTCATGACCAATCCGCCAATCATCCGGGTGGACACTCCCCAGCTCGTATTCCAAGCGTACTCGGTACCGCCCGCTTCCGTCTGGAATGTGAAGTCGAACGCCTTCGAGAAATTCTGACCAAGGTTGTGTGACGTCCCCGCCTGGAGACCCTTGTTGTCCTGCATCATCGCTTCGACGGCGTACGTGCGCACTGCCCCGGCGAATTTTTCCGCGTCGCTCTTCATTCCCGTGACGACCGGCATCGCCATGTAGCTTTCCATAAAATCGCGATAGACGCCGAGCATCTTGCGTGTCTCTTCCTCCGCTTCCTCCGGAGTGGCGTGCGCCGTGTGGCCCTCCTGCCAGAGAAATTCTGTCGTTCTCAGGAAAAGGCGTGTGCGCATCTCCCAGCGGACCACGTTCGCCCACTGGTTGATGAGGATGGGGAGGTCGCGATAGCTCTGCACCCACTTCGCGTACATCGCGTAGATGATCGTCTCGGAAGTGGGGCGCACGACGAGCGGCTCTTCCAGCTTTTTCCCTCCGCCGTGTGTGACTACCGCGAGCTCCGGCGCAAAGCCTTCCACGTGCTGAGCTTCCTTCTTGAGAAAACTCTCCGGAATGAAAAGCGGAAAGTATGCGTTCTCATGGCCCGTATCCTTGAACATCGTGTCGAGCTGGCGCTGCATCCGCTCCCAGATGCCGTAGCCGCGTGGGCGAATCACCATGCAGCCGCGGACGGGCGAATAGTCCGCCAACTCCGAGCGGAGGACCACCTCGTTGTACCAGGCGCTGAAATCAGCGGCGCGTGTAGGAAGCTTCTTGTCGTCGGCCATTAGTCGCTCAAAGCGATGCGATAAGTTCGTTAAGTGTCAGTCTTTTCTCCGAGCCGTCTGCAAGATTCTTGACGGCAACTGCTTCGTCCGCCGCGACGATGATCACTTCTCGCGCGCCCGCGGACGACGCAGTCTTCATTTGACGCGAGAGCGTTTGCAAGCGGAGCGAATATTCGGCGCTTTTCCCCGCCGCACGCACCCGCGAGGCTACCTGCATCACCTTCGACAGCAGCTTTTCGGAATCCGATGCGATCCAGTAATCCGGACCGATTTCGTTTCGGCGCATGAGGCCGCGGGCACGGAGCAGCTCTCCGATCACCACGTCGCCCATTCCGAACCCCAGCGCAGGCATCGACACTCCGCCAATCGCATCGAGGAGATCGTCGTAGCGTCCGCCGCCGCAGATCGCGCGGAACTCACCGCTCGCATCGAACAGCTCGAAAACAGTTCCCGTATAATAAGCGAGTCCGCGCACTATAGAGAGATCGAAGTCCACCCATTCTCGCACACCGAGCGCGTCGAGAAGCTCGAGGTACTTTCCGAACTCCTCCATCGCCGTGTGAACATCTGCTCCCATTTCAGGAGTCGCGCGCAGCTTGCCGAAATCCTTTTGTAGGATCGTTTGTTCAAGACGTATCGCGACATCTTCATCGCCCGTTGCCTTTAGCCATTTTTCACGTGTCACTTCCAATGGCTCGCGGCCAAGTTTATCGATCGCCGCGTAAACGGGGCCGAGCTGGTCTGCCTTCACACCGGCGGAGGTGAGGAGCGCGTTCAGAAGACGGCGATCCGAGACGCGAGCGCGAACATCCTTCGGCCCAAGCCCGTATGCGCGCATGATTTCGATTGCGACGGCGAGGAGTTCTGCATCCGCCGTGACGCCGGGCTCGCCGAGTATGTCTACGTTGAGCTGAAAATGCTCGCGCAGTCTTCCCTTCTGTTGGCGCTCATATCGAAAGAGCTGTGGAATGGAAAACCAGCGCACGGGCTTTCTGAGAGCGTTTGCTTTCGCCGCCACCATTCGCGCCAACGTCGGCGTCATCTCCGGGCGAAGAGCAACTTCGCGGTCGCCCTTGTCCGTGAAGTTGTAAAGCTGCCCGACGATCTCTTCGCCGCTCTTCCGCGTATACAGCTCGAGAGTTTCCAGCGGGGGGCCGTCGTACTCAACGAAGGCGAATCGTCTCGCTATGTCACGCCACACGCCGGTTATATAAGCGCGCTCGGCGAGCTGCTCGGGATAAAAATCCCTGAATCCTGGCAACGGTCCGCGTGACATTCGGGAAAGCTATGGGACGAAAGGAGATACCTGCAAGCGCGACATCGAATCTCCGACAGTATGAAAGGACCCCGTCACGAGCACCGTCGCGGCCCCGTCGCGCGCGAGGCGAAGCGCGTCGTCGAGTTCGGCCTCGCACACGCAATTCACACCGATTTCGCCGCAATACGCCATCGCTGCATCGATGTCCCACTGACGCTCGGGAGGCGCAGAGGGCGCGTGGGTGATGATCACGCGGTCTACCAGGGGCCCGATTTCGCGTAGCACCCCGCGCCAATCTTTGTCCGAGAGTACAGCGATCACCGCGTTCATCGGCCGCTGCGGTGCGACAGCGTTCAGAGTCTGGGTTAGAGTCCGAGCTGCCGCCGGGTTGTGGGCGACGTCGAAGATGTATCTCCCCTGCATCTGGAATCGCCCGGGAAGACGCGCGTTCACCAGACCTCTCTCGATTTCATCCCACTCGGGCTCCAGGCCGCGAGTCGCCGCGCGCACCGTTGCAATCGCCACGGCGGCATTCTGAGATTGATGCGCACCAACCAGATTGGTGCGCAAAGCGCGCAACCCCATTTTCGTTTCGAGCACGAACGATGTTCCCGCAGACGACACTGTTACGCGCGAAAGCTGAAGCTCGTGCGCAACAACGCGGATAGGGGCCGCCCCCACTGCCGCAGCGCTCGCACGAAGTATCGATATTGTTTCCGGGTTCGTGTCCCCGACGATCGCAGGCACGTCCGGTTTGAAGATTCCTGCTTTCTCTTTCGCGATGAGCTCGATGGTGTCGCCGAGGAGGTCGGTGTGATCCAGCCCGATCGATGTGACGGTGGCAGTGACCGGAGTGATGACGTTCGTCGAGTCGAGGCGGCCTCCCAGCCCCGTCTCGATTACCGCGACATCGGCGTGCGCTGCCTCGAAGTGAGCGAATGCAAGAGCGGTAGTTAGCTCGAAAAACGTCGCTCCGATTTTCTCCGCGAGAGGCGTCGTCCGCTCGAGGAATGTGAGCACCGCCGATTCGCTTATCGGCTCCCCGTTCACGAGAATCCGCTCCCGGAAATCGATGAGGTGCGGCGATGTATACCTGCCGACGCGCAGTCCCTTCGCCTGGAACATCGCATCGCACATCGCGACGACGCTGCCCTTTCCGTTGGTGCCGGCGACGTGAATCGATTTGAAGCGGCGTTCCGGATTCCCGAGACTTTTGAGAAGCTGTTGCGTGCGCTCGAGGCCGAACTTCGTGCCCGCGGTGGTTCTCGCGAAGAGCGCGTCTATCGCGGAACGAAATCCCTCTGTTGTCAGGCGGTCGACCAGCCGGTGGCTGCCGCCTTGCCGGTCATGTGCCGAAGGAGCTGGCCAACCGTCTGCTTCAAATCCTTTCGGGCGCAGACGACGTCGACGATTCCATGCTCGAGGAGAAACTCCGCCGTTTGAAATCCTTCGGGTAGCTCCTGGCCGATCGTCTGCTTGATGACACGCGGACCTGCAAAACCGATGACCGCGCCAGGCTCGGCTACGATCGCGTCACCCAGCATAGCGTAGCTAGCGCTTACGCCGCCCGTGGTGGGATTGGTAAGAATGGAAACGAACGGGACTCTTCTTTCGGAAAGCTGCGAGAGCATCGCCGCCGCTTTTGCCATCTGCATCAGAGAAAGCACACCCTCCTGCATTCTCGCGCCGCCCGATGCGGAGATGATGATCAGCGGATACTTCTTTTCGAGTGAGAGCTGGCCAAGGCGCGCGATCTTTTCTCCGACGACGGAGCCCATCGACCCGCCCATGAACGCGAAGTCCATTACGCCGAGACATACCGGCATGTCACCGAGCTTTCCGGTGAAGGTGAGAATCGCGTCGCCTTCACCGGCCGAGTTCGTTGCCTTCTTCAGGCGTGCGGTGTATTCCGGAAAGCCGAGCGGGTCGGTGGACCGGATGTCCATCTCGGTCTCATCCGCGGTGCCGTCGTCGAGGAGGATGTTCGCATACTCGATCGCCCTGATGCGGCGGTGATGGCCGCAATTCGGGCACACGTTGAGATTCCGCTCGAACTTCTCGCGGATGTCGGTGTGCCCGCAGATCTCGCACTTCTCCCAGGCATCGGGAGGGATTTCGTGCTTTTCGTGCCGGGGTAAACGGGGCTTTTTCTCTTTCCGGAACCAGGCCATCCAGGAAATTTAAGCCGCTGAGGCTACGCCCGTATCTTCGTTCGGCCTCTTCCTTCGCCCGAAATCCGCATCAACACCCCGACTCCGAGCCAGCAGGCAAGCATGAAGGAGCCGCCGTAGCTGAAGAACGGCAGAGGGATTCCGGTGATCGGCATCAAATTGAGCGTCATGCCGACGTTGACGAGGACGTGGACGAACCAGCTCGTCATCAGCCCGAATGCGACGAGGCTGCTGTACGAATCATTAGCGCGCTGCGAAATCTGCGTGATACGGAAGAAAAGCCACAGAAAGAGCGTAAGTGCGACCGTGACGCCGATGAACCCAACCTCTTCCCCGACGACGGAGAAAATGAAATCGGTGTGCTGTTCCGGAAGAAAGGCGAGGCGCTTCTGCGTGCCGAGGGTGAATCCTTTGCCGAAAATTCCGCCCGAGCCGATGGCGACTTTCGACTGAATTACGTGGTAGCCCGAAGCGCGCGGATCAGCAGAGGGATCCAGAAACACTTTCAGACGGTTCTGTTGATACGGCGCGAGCTTCTCCCACAGCAGCGGCGCGACGACGCCAGTCGCCACATTCGCCATCATGAGCACGATCCCTTCGACCAGATACGGGCGATACCACAGCACGAGGGCGACGAGAATGAAAAACCACGCGCCCCACAATCCAGTGCTGAACGAGAGAACGAGACTCACCGCGGGGCTGCCGAGGAGGATGAGCAGCGGCCACGAGACGCCGGACCAGTAAAGCATTCCAAAAAAGATTCCGATGAAGACGATGCCGGTGCCAAGGTCCGGCTGCAGCATGATGATCACCCACGGAATGCCCACGACGAGTGCGGGCTTCCAAAGATCGAGCAGTGACCGCGGGGCATCGCGCCGCGAAGCGAGAACTCGCGCAAGCATGAGGACGACGGTGACTTTTGCAATCTCGGACGGCTGGCCAAGGCGATGGCTTCCGATAGCCAGCCAGCTCTTCGTGCTCGCCGCGGTGCCGGCTCCCTTTCCGATGACAAGAGTGAGACCCAGCAGCACAATCGAGAGGAGATAAAGCGGAACCGTCATCCACTCGATGAAGCGAACGGAGGAACGCGTCACGCCGTAGGCGATCAACACACCCGCAATCGTCCAGACCATCTGCGAGCGGTACATCGTCGCAACGTAAGTCGGGGTGTCGGTCTGGCCAGCGGAATACACCATCGCCACTCCGAAAAGGGAGAGGAGCGAGGCCGCGATGAGAAGCGGATAATCGGAGACGATTCGACGCAGCATCAGCCGCCAGTCTCCAGTGCATCAGCGGCCGGCTGAATTTTCAGATAATGCGCGATGATAGAAGAAGCGATGTGCGCCGCACGCGAGCCGTGCTCTCCGAACTCCAGTAATACGGCAACGACGATTTTAGGCTTGTCAGCCGGCGCGAAGCCCACGAACCAGCCGTGATCCGCCTTCCCCGCGTTTTGCGCCGTTCCCGTTTTTCCGGCTAGCACGACACCTTGAATCGCTGACGCAGCCGCTGTT
The DNA here is from genome assembly GCA_013816855.1 of Gemmatimonadaceae bacterium. Taxonomy (GTDB): domain Bacteria; phylum Gemmatimonadota; class Gemmatimonadetes; order Gemmatimonadales; family Gemmatimonadaceae; genus UBA4720. The sequence goes on along the minus strand of JACDDT010000006.1, from coordinate 45,862 downwards.
CCGCCTGCCTCGACGACGCCCGCAAGCGCAGCACGAATGGCGGAATCCTGCACTGATGTCAGATGAAAAATCGGTTTCCGCACCGGTGTACCCTTCACGATCATCGGCTGGGCGGCGTGGCCGTCCGTGGCAAGCGCGGTGTAGAACTTTGCCATATTCACGACGGTCTGTGAATTGGCGCCCTGCCCGATCGATAGGTTCAACGTTTCGGCGTTGCTCCACCGTCCCGCTCCGAATTTCTTGTTGTAGTAACTCTTGACGTCGATGCTTGGGAAGTCGGGACGCTTTTCCTCGGGCAGATCTATGCCGGAGCGCTCGCGCATGCTCAGGGAGATTCCTCCCGCGACCAGCTTGTTCAGCCCGATCCTGAGACCGAGCTGATAGAAGTACACGTCGCACGAATGTTTCACTGCGCCGTAAAGCGATAGCGAGCCGTGGCCTCTCTTATCCCAGCAGCGGAAGTATCTACTGCCGTACTGGTAACCGCCGCTGCACGAAACGGGCATGTGATCGTTCAAACCGACCACGCCGTTCGTGATTCCTGTCACCGCCGTGGCGAGCTTGAAAGTAGAGCCCGGCGGATAGCGCCCCTGCACCGCTTTGTTGAGGAGCGGTCTGCGCTCGTCGGTGAGAAGCTGCTTGTAGTACTCGGCGGGAATTCCGCCGGTGAACTTGTTCGGATCGAAGCTGGGTGCGCTGTAAAGCGCTAGCACGCCCCCCGTGTTCGGATCGAGCGCGACGACACCACCCTGCAGAGAATCGCCGAAGACGCCGACGGCGAATCGCTGCAGATCCAAATCGATATTGGTGTAGAGCGGAGGCGCGCCTTCAGGCGTAAGATCAGGCCGCGGACCATCGCCGCGCACGGGCCTGCCCCGCGCATCGACTTCATCGAAGCGCACACCCTCGCGGCCGCGCAGCTGCTTCTCGTACTGCTTTTCCAGCCCGCCTTTCCCGATTTGCTGTCCGGGCTTATAGGCGTCGTACTGCGGCGAATTGAGCTCGGATTCGGTTATTTCTCCCGTATATCCGACGAACGATGCGACGGCCTGCGCGTCGGGATAATACCTCTTCGGCACCGACTGGATGACGAGGCGCGGATAATCGAGACGATGCTCTTCGAGAACCGAAATGACGTCGATCGAAGCGTCGGCGAGAACCACCGTCGGACGAGTAGGGGCGCGGCGGAATCTCCGCACAGCGGCTTCGACCTGGTCGTTCGAGAGCTGGAGCGTCGAGGCCAGTCGTGCGAGCGAAGCGCGAAGCGAATCCACATTCTGCGCCGTGATCGACACCGAATAACCGGGAAGATTCTCGGCGATGACGAGGCCGTTGCGGTCGTAGATAATTCCGCGCGGCGCGGGAAGAGGAATCGGACGGAGGCGATTCTCCTCCGACTGCATCACATACTTCTGGTGGTGAAGAACCTGAGTGTTGAAGAATGCACCCACCAGGAGCACGAAGCCGACACACAGCGCGATCTTGCTTATCCCCGCCCGGCGGGAGATGTCATTCGGGTGAAAGCTCACGCGGGGCTCGGATCCAACAGCGGGCGCATCAAGAAGAGCAAAAGAACACCGACGGCCGCTGTCACCGCCGCCGACAGTGGCGACCAGAGCAGAAGCTGCTGTACGAGCTCGACACCACGCACCCGATGCTCCACCAGGAAGTAGATGAGATCGAACATCCACTTTCCGAGGAAGAAGAAGAGCGCATTCAGCGCGAGATTGTCCGCAAAGAACACTGCCTTGAGATACGAAGCGGAAAATCCAACGGCGGTCATCGCAAGCGCGCCTGCTCCTAGCGCGCCGGGTGCGAGCGAGTCAGAGATCAGTCCAACGAGAAATCCGATGATCGCCGCGGTGCCGGGCCTCACTCTCACTGATGCAAGCAGCAATGCGATGAGCAGGAAGTCCATCGGCGCGCGCCAGCCAAGGAGAGGCCGGAGCGTGTAATGCAGCAAAACGAAAACGAGAAAGCTGAGAACCGCGCGAATGGCGCCCCCGAGGGTCATCTCGACGCTCCCGGCTGTATTGGATTGAGAATGCTGTCACGGCGCGAAGAGTCGCGATTCACCCGGATGAGACCGGGAATCGAGTCGCGGTTCGTGCGCGGCGCCGGTGGTGTAACCGCCCGCCCGCCTGAATCACCCGCGCGAATGATCCCGCCCGCCGAATCACGCGCCACCGGCGGCCGAGGTCTGGGCCGGGGCCGCGGAATGATCGCGCCGGTTGAATCGCGAAGAGGCGGCTCGGCCGTCGCACTGTCCATCACGGCACGTCGTGCGGCCGCTTCGGCGAGTGCAGCTTGTTTCACAGCCGAATCTCCCGCGACGACGATCCGCTGTGCCGCCGCATCGGCAGCGGCCACGCTCGGCCACACTCCGTCGAAACCCTTCGCCACTCGATCAGAGCGGAGAATCATCACGTTGTAGACGTCGGCGGGAAAAACAGCTGGACGAAGGAGGTACGTGCGCGCCCATCCTTCACTCGTTTTTATCTCGGAGAGAACGGTGCCGACGGGAATTCCGCGCGGCCACACTCCTCCGAGCCCCGAGCTAACGATCAGAGCACCGGGCTTGAGCGTGGCGCGGAATGGTACACCGCGCATCTCGAGGAGATATCCGCCCGTCGCGCTGGCGAGATGCGCCTGCACGATCCCGAATGCGGCGGCATCGGCGGACATCGCGCTAACGCGGAAGTCCGGGTTCGTCCATAACATCGCGTGACTCATCGTCGGATCGACTTGATCGACGACTCCAACCAATCCTTCGGGCGCGACGACAGGACTGAGGCGCACGATACCAGCTCTGCTCCCCGCGCTGAGAATGACATTGCTCTCGTCGCGGATGCCGCGCCCGTGCAGGGCCTCGGCGGGAACGAATCCCCACTTGAGCCGCGTGCCAAGACCGATGAGCTGGCGCAGCCGCTCGTTCTCCACTTCGAGCGATGCCGCGGTCATCGCCTTGAGTGCGACGCTGTCTCGAAGGGCTGTGCGGGCCGGCGCGAGCGACATTGAGCGGCGGCTCGACTCCGCCCATTCCTGCAGCATCACCATCGGGGAGAGAAAGGTGCGCCTCAACCCCATCGCGGTGGGCTCACGCATGGTGTCGGGCAGCGCGCGCGCAATCACCGCCAGCAGTGCGCACACGAGCAGCAAAATCAGATCGATCCGGTTGTTGCTGCGAACAGCGCGAGCCACAGCGTTACCTCAGGTTGCCAGTACTGACCAGTATTTAGCTTCGTCGTCGAGAATTCTTCCCGTTCCACGAACGACGCAGGTGAGCGGATCCTCATCCACGTGAATCGGAAGTCCGGTTTCCTGCGAGAGCAGAACGTCGAGTCCGCGAATGAGCGCTCCGCCGCCGGTCATCACGATTCCACGATCGACGATGTCGGCAGCCAGCTCGGGCGGTGTTATCTCCAAAGCGCGCCGGACAGCGTCCACGATCTGCTGAATCGGCTCCTGCACCGCCTCCCTGATCTCCGACGAATGAACGCGCACCGTCCGCGGAATTCCGGAGACGAGGTCACGCCCCTTCACGTCCATCTCGCGCTCGTCTCCGACGTTCGCGGCCGACCCGATCTGAATCTTCACCTGCTCCGCGGTCGCTTCACCGGTGAGCAGGTTGTAGTTCTTACGCATGAACTGTACAATCGCCATGTCGAGCTCGTCGCCGCCGGTCCTGATCGACGTGTCGCTCACGATGCCGGAAAGGGCGATGACCGCGATCTCTGTAGTGCCGCCGCCAATGTCGATGACCATGTTGCCCGTCGGTGTTTCCACCGGAAGCCCGACACCGATCGCTGCCGCCATCGGCTCCGCGACCATGAACACTTCTTTCGCGCCGGCGCCGAGCGCGGAGTCGCGAACCGCGCGCTTTTCCACTTCGGTAATCCCAGACGGCACGCACACAATCACCCGCGGCTTCACCTTGAAGACGTGGTTCTCGATGATGAGCGCCAGGAAATAGCGCAGCATCTTTTCAGTAACGTCGAAGTCGGCGATGACGCCGTCCTTCATCGGCCGCACCGCGACCACTCCTTCCGGAGTGCGACCGAGCATTCTTTTCGCTTCGAGACCGACGGCCTTGATCTTTTTTGTCTCGCGATCAAGCGCTACTACAGAAGGCTCGTTGAGAACGATGCCTTCACCTTTCACGTAGATGAGCGTGTTGGCGGTGCCGAGATCTACGGCGATCGCGTTGGCGGGAAAGAGGTTACCCGCCTTAAAGAATGGCCAGCGCATTAAGTCAAATATGAGTCAGGGTCACTAAACGGCAAGCCGAACGCTTCGGCGACCGCAGCGTATGTAACAACGCCGTCCACGACATTGAGTCCTCTCTTCAGAGCGGAGTTCTCTTTCAGAGCGCGACGCCATCCCTTGTTCGCAAGCTGCATGGCATAGGGGAAGGTCGCGTTCGTAAGCGCGAGCGTCGAAGTGCGCGGCACTCCGCCCGGCATGTTTGCCACGCCATAGTGAATGACCCCGTCAACGACATAAGTGGGGTTCTCGTGCGTGGTCGCTTTGATCGTCTCGACGCACCCGCCCTGGTCAATCGCGACGTCCACGATAACCGAGCCCGGCTGCATCGTCTTCAAGTCTTCCCGGCGAATGAGTCTCGGTGCGACGGCGCCCGGAATGAGCACCGCACCCACCACCAGATCCGCGGTTGAGATTTGCTCGAGAATGTTGTGACGGTTCGAATAAATGAGCGTGACGTTGGCGGGCATTACATCGGAAAGGTAACGGAGCCGCTCGAGCGACAGATCGAGAACCGTCACCTTCGCTCCCATTCCCGCGGCCATCTTCGCCGCGTTGATGCCGACTATTCCACCGCCGAGGATGACGACTTTCGCGGGTGCCACGCCCGGCACTCCGCCGAGAAGCACGCCGCGGCCGCCATAGAGTTTTTCCAGATATTTCGCGCCCTCCTGTACCGCCATTCTTCCCGCCACTTCGGACATCGGCGTGAGGAGCGGCAGCTCGCGCGTCGGAAGCTCGACGGTTTCGTACGCAACGCACACGGCGCCGCTCGCGAGATGCGCTTCGGTCAGCTTTTTATCCGCTGCGAAGTGAAAATACGTGAAGATGAGCTGGCCCTTTTTCATTCGTGGCCACTCGGGCGCGATCGGCTCTTTCACCTTCATGATCATCTCCGCGCCGCGCCAAACGGCATCCGCATCCTTGCCGATCGTCGCGCCCACAGACGTGTACATTTCGTCGGAGAAGCCGCTTCCCTCGCCTGCTCCCTGCTCCACCATCACGCTGTGGCCGGCGGCCACAAGCGCTTCAGCCCCAGCTGGAACGAGAGCAACTCGATTCTCGTTCGTCTTGATCTCCTTCGGTACGCCGATCTTCATGTCAACCTTTCGGGTGAGTGGGCTTCGTTAAGGCGCTGATGGACCGAGAGTGACGACGGTCTGCAGCTCCGGTGCGAACATCGTAGAACAAACTTCCGCGACAACTTCGCCGTCGATCGCATCGATCTTGGCGAGCACTTCATCCAGCGTGAGATACGGCTCTTCGTAAAGCTCGGCGCCAGCTGCGCGGTACATCCGTGAAGCGGGCGTCTCCAGAGACAGGGTAATCTGCCCGCGAGCCTGGTTTTTTCCAGCGGCAAGCTCCTCTTCGCTGAGCCCTTCCCGGGAAATTCTGGCAAGCTCCTCGTTGATCGCATCCATCGCGGGCCTCGCATTCTCGGGCATCGTTCCTACGTACACTCCGTGCACCCCGGTATCGGCGTGAAAGCTCTGAAAGGTGTGCACAGCGTAAGCCAGCCCAAGCTCCTCACGAATTCTCTGAAAAAGGCGGGAGCTCATGCCTCCCCCGAGGAGCGTTCCGATGAGCGTCATCGCATAACGGCGCGGGTCATTATGGGACATCGCGCGGCTGCCGATCACGACGTGCGTTTGAGCCGTATCGCGCTCAAAATGGGACGTGACCGGAGGCAGCTCCGGAGGAGCGGTGCGGGCCAAGCGGGACTGCCCGCCGGCGGCGATATCGCTCCAGCCGGCGCGCGAGAGGTGCTCCAGCAAATCTTCGTGCTCGATGCTTCCCGCCGCGGCGAGGACCATCTGGTCCGGGTGATAAGCGGTCGAGTGAAGCGCCTGCATGTCGTCCGCCGTGAGCGCTTTCACGCTCTCCCGTGTGCCGAGGATCGAATACCCGTAAGGGTGATCGCCCCAGAGCAGTTCGTTATGCAGCTCGAAGATCAGGTCGTCGGGAGTGTCGTCGACCGTCGAGATCTCCTCGAGTACGACGTTTTTTTCGAGATCGAGATCGGATTGGCGAAGCAGCGGGCGGAAGATCAGATCCGCCAGCACATCCGCTGCAACGCCCACGTGCTCGTCGAGGCAGTGAGCCTGATACGAGGTGTGCTCCCGCGACGTGTATGCGTCCAGAGAGCCGCCCAGAGTCTCCAGCGCCAACGCCAGATCCTTTGGCGTGCGCGTCGGCGTTCCCTTGAACACCATGTGCTCGAGCATGTGCGAGATGCCCATCTTTTCGCGCTGCTCGTGAACGGAAGCTGCGCGCACCCACGTCCCCAAAGCGACCGACCGTACTCCCGGCATGTATTCCGAGAGTACGGTCAGACCATTGGGAAGAACCGTTCGGCGCAGATCAGTCGCTGCGCCGGTGAACGTGGCGGTCACTCCGCGGAGCGCCCGCCTCCTCCATTCCCTTCACCACGCGACGCGCGGCTGCGCGGCGGGCGACGCGAGCGTCCTCCGCTGCGTCCTTCATCGGAGCCGCCTTCGGACCCGGCCTCGGACGACGCATCGCCCTCGCCGGCGAAGGGCGAGCCTGCGTCTTCGCTGCGCGGCGCAGATGAAGAGTCGCCTTCCGGCTTCGCTTCCAGCGCCTTCATCGAGAGGCGAAGTCTGCCGCGCTCGTCACGCTCGAGCAGCTTCACGCGGACGCGGTCGCCCTTCTTAACCACGTCTTCCGTCTTTTCGGTGCGGCCGTGCTTGAGCTCGGAGATGTGAACGAGTCCTTCCGTTCCCGGCATGATCTCGACGAACGCGCCGAATGCCGTCGTGCTCTTCACAGTTCCCTCGTACGTGTCGCCGATGATCGGCTCCGCGGTCAACGCGCGGATCATTTCTCTCGCGCGCTCCATCGCTTCGCCCCCCACTGCCGCGATCGTCACCAGTCCGGTGTCGTCGACGGTGAGCTCGGCTCCGGTCTCATCCTGAATACCGCGGATCGTCTTACCCTTCGGTCCGATGAGATCGCCGATCTTCTCGGGGCTGATCATCAGCGTCACGATGCGCGGGGCGTAGGCGGACAGATCGCTGCGCGGTGCCGCGAGCGCCTTCTTCATCTCGCCGAGGATGTGCAGACGTCCCTCTCTCGCCTGCGCGAGCGCTTCTTTCACGATTCCAAGGTCGAGACCCTGGATCTTGATGTCCATCTGAATGGCGGTGATTCCCGTCTCTGTTCCCGCGACCTTGAAGTCCATGTCGCCGAGGTGATCCTCGGTGCCAAGGATGTCGGTGAGAACCGCGTACTTGGATCCTTCCTTGATGAGTCCCATCGCCACGCCTGCAACTGCAGAGCGAATCGGAACGCCTCCGTCCATGAGCGCGAGCGCGCCGCCGCAGACGGATGCCATCGATGAAGAGCCGTTCGACTCGAGAACGTCGGAAACGATGCGGATGGTGTACGGGAATTCCTCGAACGCCGGCAGCACACCTTGAAGAGCGCGCTCGGCGAGGTTACCGTGGCCGATCTCCCGGCGTGAGGTACCGCGCATCGGACGCACTTCACCGGTGGAGAACGGCGGGAAGTTGTAGTGGAGCATGAACGACTTCGTGGTCTCGCCCTTCTCGTCGATCGAGTCGAGGCGTTGTACGTCGTTAGCGGTTCCAAGCGTGATAGCGACTAGCGCCTGCGTCTGGCCGCGCGTGAAGAGCGCGGAACCGTGGGCGCGGGGCAGAACGGTGGTGTCGATGCTGATAGCGCGAACTTCGGTCGTCGCTCTGCCGTCAACGCGCTTCCCGGTGTCGAGCACCTGCGAGCGGAGGGCATTGTACTCGATGTCCTCGACGAGTCCGCCGATGTCCTTCGAGTTGTCGGGGAATTCGGAGAGGCACTGCGTCTTCACATCCGCCTTCACCTTCTCGACTGCTTCGATCCGCGTGTGCTTGTCGGCCTGGTTGAGCGCCTCGTTGATCTTTGACTTGCCAAGCTCGGCGACGCGGGCGCTGACATTCGACGGAATCTCGGCCTTCTTCCACGGCATTTTATCGGCGCGGCTCTTGGCGAGCATCTCTTCCTGGAAGCCAATGAGCTCCTTGATGCCGCGGTGACCGACAGTGATCGCTTCGAGAACGTCGGCTTCGCTCGTTTCGAGAGCGCTGCCTTCGACCATCATGATCGAGTCGTTCGATCCGGCGACGACGATGTCCATCTCGCTGTAGGGGAGCTGCTGGAAAGTGGGATTGAGCAGCCACTTCTCCTGCGCGCGTCCGACGCGAACGGCGGCGATTGGCCCCATGAACGGGATCTTCGAAACGTTGAGCGCGAACGAGGCGGCGACGAGCGCCATCACGTCGGCGTCGTTCTCCTGATCGGCGGAGATAACGTAGATGAAGACCTGAACTTCGTTCTTGAATCCTTCCGGGAAGAGCGGGCGGATGGAGCGATCGATGATTCTCGCCTTGAGAATCTCGGAATCGTGCGGCCGGCCTTCTCTCTTGATGAATCCGCCGGGGATCTTTCCTGCGGCGTAAGCCTTGTCGCGGTATTCGACGAGGAGCGGGAAGAAGGAGAGCTGGCTCTCATTCGGGCTCACCGTGACTGACGCGAGAACCATCGTCTCGCCATACTGCACCAGGCAGGAGCCTGCTGCTTGTTTCGCCATGCGTCCGGTCTCAATGATGAGCTTGCGGCCGGCGAAATTCTTTTCGATGCGTTGCATGTTTTCTTTGTGGTGTGCTGTAAAACGCGAACCGCGCGTCCAGCTCATTTGCTGGCGCGCGGCGAGATCAGAGCGACTTCTTAATAGCGGAGGCCAAGATCAGCGATGATCTTGCGGTACCCTTCCAGATTCGTGCGCCTCAGATAGTCGAGGAGGCGGCGTCTCTTGCCGACCATTTTGAGCAGCCCTCGGCGGCTGTGATGGTCTTTGGCGTGAGCGCGGAAGTGATCTGTCAGGTAGTTGATGCGTTCTGTCAGAACGGCGACCTGAACTTCCGTCGAGCCTGAATCGGTTTCGTGGGTACGGTACTTCTGAACGGTGGGTTGTTTCTCAAATGCCATTGTCTTTTTTTCTCTTGCGCCCAGCGCGGCTTCCCTTAAGTGGCCTAATCTCTGTAAGCCTTGAAACTTAGCGGAGTTACGACCGCCTGTAAAGGCATTGGCACGGCACAAATCCACATCACTGCAACTGAACGGGTAAGAGGTTCGAGTCGCACAGGTGAGTGTTGGGAGGCGACTTCTCGGCGACTCACCTAGTCGTCTTCCCTCGATATGAAAAGTCGTTGAGTCGTAACCTCTTCCCTCAAACCTGTTCTCCTCATGCCTCTTACCCGTTCAGTTGTTGTGCTTCGCCCGCTACATGTAGCTCAGCCACCAATCTTTCCTCCTCGCCTTCACGCCGGCGAACCACTTACAGAGCGGATAGAGGAGCGCCGCTCCGATCAGCCAGAAGACGAACACCGTGCCAAGGCCGAACCCGAATGTTGACGGAGGCGGCGGGCCGAAGCCAAGGTCGCTGAACAGGAAGGCCGTCGGCTTTCCCACAATGAGACTGGCCACTACGGCGATGGTGTGCGCGGTTAGCCACTGCAGCACGTAGAAGAAGAGCGGCACTCGTCCATATACGATAAAAATCCTGGATAACGCGCCGCGCTTCCGGTCATCAAACCAAGCCAGAAAGATGAGGCCGGGCCCGATTGTCATCATCAAGTAAAGGAGCGAGGGAGGGTACTTGCTCACCGCGAAAAAAGACATCACAGTCTTCGCGAGCGTGGGATAGTGGGCCCACTTCACCGGATCGCCATAAACGTTGATTCCGCGGAGGATGAAGAAGCCCAGCGTGGTCGCCCCTCCCATCTTGTACAGAAGCTCGCGGCGCGTCTTCCCCTCCAATCCGTACACGCTTCCCACTGCGTAGCCTGCCGCCATCACCGCCACCCACGGGATAAGCGGATACAACGCCAGCGCCATCGGTCCGTGCGCACCAAATGGGAAAATTACCGACTGCTCGTGGAGTATCTTCCAGAGCGACGCCAAGAACCCCGGCACCGGCGAGCCGGGTCCCCGCCAGGTGGTTGTGTGAACGCTGTCGAGGAGATTGTGCAGCGCGATCACAGCGATGCTCGATATGATTATCGCGCGCCGGGGGAGGTGGATGACGGCGGCCAGCACGATCATGCTCCAGCCGATCGCCCACATCACTTGTAGAAACGCGACAAGAATGTTGTAATGGAAATTGAAGAAGATGAGCGGCCGAATGACGAGCAGCTCGAGAACGATGAGCCAGATACCTCGGCTCACCAGGAAACGCGAGAGGTCGGACTTAGCTTTCCCGCGCATTCCCTGGAAGTAGGACCCGGTGCCGGCAAGAAAGACGAACAGTGGCGCGCAGAAATGGGTTATCCAGCGTGTGAAAAATAGGAGCGGCCACGTTTTGTTAACGTCGGTGGGATCGAACGTGAACGCGTCACGGTGAACAAAGTCCCGCGTATGATCGAGCATCATGATGACCATGATGAGGCCGCGCAGGAGATCGACTGAATCAACGCGGCGCTTCTCGGCAACCGAAGCGGACGCAGCACGATCGAATGAAATTTCCTGCGTAAGCGGAACCGTCGCGCTCATGTCGTCTCCGTGAGGTGATGCCAGTTTCTTCGCGCGCAAAATGTATACAAATGCTCGAGGGCGCGCCAACACTGATCCGGCAATATTGCTAGCGCAGGCTGTTCTCCGCCGATCGAACCGTATTTGCCAACAGCATCGCGATCGTCATTGGACCGACGCCGCCGGGCACGGGGGTTATGAGCGACGCAATCTCGCGCACGTCGTCGAAGTCCACGTCCCCTACGAGCCGCTTTCCGTTTTTCGAAGACGCATCAGGGATGCGATTCATTCCGACATCGACAACAACCGCGCCCGCCTTCACCATCTCCCGCGTGATGAGGCCGGCCTTCCCCGTCGCGGCGATAAGGATGTCGGCGCGGCGGGTCTCCGCGCCCAGATCTTTCGTCCCGCTGTGACAAACGGTCACAGTGCAGTTGGCATTTTCTCCCGGCTGCATCATCAGCGCGGCCATCGGCTTCCCCACGATATTGCTGCGCCCGACGATGACGCAGTGTTTGCCGCTCGTCTTTACACCGGCGCGCTTGAGCATCTCCTGCACTCCCGCCGGCGTGCACGGAAGAAACCCGTCTCGATCACCGATGAGCATCTTGCCGACGTTGACGGGGTGAAAGCAGTCAACGTCCTTCTTCGGATCGATCGCAAGTATTACCTGCTCCGCGTCGATGTGCTTAGGCAGCGGAAATTGAACGAGGATTCCGTGCACGCTCTCGTCGGCGTTAAGCGCCACAATCCGCGCGAGCAAATCTTCCTGCGTCGTATCCGCAGGTAGACGAACCTTCTCGCTCTTGATCCCGACTTCTTCCGACGCCTTCCCCTTGGCCGCGACGTAAACCGCACTCGCCGCATCGTCACCAACGAGAATGACGCTCAGTCCGGGCGTCACTCCGCGCGCGACGAGCTTCTTCACACGCTCGGCTACTTCGCCGCGTATCTCCTGCGCAATCCGCTTTCCGTCGAGCAGCTCAGCGGGCAAAGTCCACCGCGCGCGTCTCGCGAATGAGCACGACCTTGATTTGTCCCGGATACTGAAGCTCGGTCTCGATGCGCCGCGCTATCTCCTCCGCGAGTGTCGTCATCCGCTCGTCGTTGACGTCGTCGGCAGTGACGATCACGCGCACTTCTCTTCCCGCCTGAATCGCAAACACCTTTTCCACGCCCTTGTAGCTCGATGCAATACGCTCCAATCCCTCGAGGCGCTTCACGTACGTTTCGAATGCTTCGCGCCTCGCACCGGGACGCGCACCTGATATCGCATCCGCGGCCTGAACGAGCACCGAGACTTCCGTCTCGTGAGGAACGTCGTCGTGGTGGGCCGCGATGCAGTTGACGACCAGCGGATTCTCTCCGTACCGCGTCGCCATCTCCACGCCGAGCTGTACGTGCGTCCCCTCGTGCTCGTGCGTGAGAACCTTCCCGATGTCGTGGAGCAGCGCGCCGCGTCTCGCCATCGCCACGTCGAGGCCGAGCTCCGCCGCCATGATGCCGGCGAGCCACGCCACTTCCTTCGAGTGATTGAGAATGTTCTGGCCGTAGCTCGACCGCCAACGCATCCGCCCGATGAGCTTGATCAGCTCCTGATGCAGTCCGTGCACGCCGCTCTCGTACGCGGCACGCTCGCCGGTCTCGATAATCCCCTTGTCGACTTCTTCCTTCGATTTGTTGACGACTTCCTCGATGCGCCCCGGATGAATTCTGCCGTCGGCGACCAGCTTCTCGAGCGCAAGTCGCGCCACCTCGCGGCGAACGGGATCGAAGCAGGAAACGACAACCGTGTCAGGGGTGTCGTCGATGATTACGTCCACTCCGGTTGCAAGCTCGAACGCGCGAATGTTCCGGCCCTCGCGGCCGATGATGCGCCCCTTCATCTCGTCATTAGGGAGCGCAACCGCAGACACTGTCGCCTCAACGCTCTGCTCGGCGGAGATCCGCTGAATTGCGAGAGCGATGATCTTCTTCGCTTCGCGCTCGGAATTCCGCTTCGCTGTCTCGCGGATCTCGCGGATGCGATTGGCGGCGTCAGCGTGAGCCTCCTCCTCCATCCGATGAATGAGCTCGGCTTTGGCGTCGGCTGCCGAGAGTCCTGCCAGCTGCTCGAGCCGTCTGCGCTCTTCGGCGAGGAGGCGATCGACCTCTTTCTCGCGCTCGCCCAGCGCCTGATCTCGTTTCTGCAGCTCTTCCGACCGTCGCGCGGTTTCGCGGTCGCGCTGCTCGAGCATGTCGTATTTGCGGTTGAGTACGCCTTCGCGGTCGCCGGCCTTCCGCTCTTCCTTCTCGATCTCCTCTCGCCGGCCCCTGGATTCGCCCTCCCACGCCTCGCGAAGCTTGATCAGCTCCTCTTTACCAGATAGGAGCGCGGTCTTCCGAAGGGTTTCCGCCTCGCGCTCGGCGTCGGCGGTGATGCGCCGGGCTGTTTCCTCGGCGGTCGATTTACTTCGTTGTTGGCGCTCGATCTCGCGCTTCGCGCCGAGTCTGAGGCCAAGTATTAGAAACGCCGCGCTGGCAATTAATAACGCTGCAATGCCTGCCGCGGCATACAATGCCGTGTTGGTCATGTGCATCTATGTAGAGCCCGCGACGTAAGGTCACAGGCGGCCCCGATCGCGCCCGAAAGTGGTCGCGTGTCACCGCTAAGCTAATCTTTTCTTTTCGCGGGGGGGAGCCAGGGCTTGATCTCGGCGGAGAGCTTCTGCATCGAGCCGGACAGCGCGTATGCCCCGTCCCGCGCCTCGAATAGCTCTCCGGTGATGCTTAAGGCGGCCAGAATGGCTGCTTTGTGGGATTCAACCATTTGGCTGCCGGACATGATCTGGCGAATAACCTTGTCCACGTATTCCGCAACGGCCCGCGTCTGCTCCGGGCTGGCATCGCTTCGAATGGAATACTCGTCGCCGAGTATGGAAACTTTGACGACGTTGACGGCCTTCTTCGTCGTCATCGTGCGGCGCCCTCGTGCTGCTGCCTGAGGAACCGGACCCGCTCGACCATCTGCCTCGTGCGTGTCCGTGCGGCGTTGAGGCGCTTCGTGAGCTCGGCGTTCTCCTTTTCGAGCTTTTGAATGCGCTGCGGCGACACCGAACCTGCCGAGCTCTTGGAGTCGAACTCTTTCAGCTTCGCCTCAGCTTGCTGCGCTCTGCGGCGGAACGATGCCAGCTCCTCGCCGAGATGACGTACGAGCCGCTCGAGCTCGGAGAATGCTTTTTCAGGACGTGCGCTGTCTGACACCCAGTTTCTCCTCGAGTGAGCGAACGATCTTTGCCGTGCGGCCCTGCACTTCCTTGTCTTTTAGTGTGCGCTCCGGACTGCGGAACGTCAATCGCCACGCGAGACTGCGCGTGCCGTCCGGAATCCCTTTTCCTCTGAACTCGTCGAAGAGCATCACGCTCTCGAGGAGATCGCCCGCTTCCTTTCTGATGACTTCTTCGATCTGTTCCGAAGTTGCCGCGGCGGGAACGAGGAGCGCGAGATCAACCTCGACCGGGGGGGTATTGGGCAGTGAGCGATACGTCGTTGCGGGCGATTTGAGACCAATCGCCGGGGTAAGATCGATCTCGATTCCGAACGCGGGCGCTGCCCATACGGGGACATTGAGATTGAGCCGTGAGACGCGTCCCACACTCTTACCGCCTGACGCGATTTCCCAAAGCCCGTCGCTAATCACATTTAGCCTTAAGTCAGCAGCGCCAAACGCCGCTTCTGCAACGACTTGGGCAACCCATTTTGCGTCCCACTCATCGAAATTCCGGGTGCCGCTTTGGCTGAAGTGCGAGGGCTCACTCTGGCCCAACAGCACCATCCCTGCGTGCATCGCTTCGACAGGAAGTGCGGGCGACGTGCCCTTCCCCGCCGCGCTGAAAACGGTCCCGATCTCGAAGAGGCGAACGTTTTTCTGAAGCCGCGCAAGGTTGTACTCGGCGAGCGTCGCAAGTGAGTCGAGAATGCTGCTGCGGAGGAACGGCTCATCTTCCGCAAGCGGATTGGACACGCGCACGGTCGCGCCCTTCCCATCCGCCACGAAAGGCATGGGGCGGACCTCGAGCAATCCCAGACCTACGAGAAGCTCGCGAACTTTTCTTTCGAGGAGATACGCGGGCGCGTCGGGAACGCCGCTCGGTCTGAACGGAAGCAGCTCCGACGAAAAGCTGTCATATCCACGGCTGCGCGCGATCTCCTCGATGAGATCGATCTCGTCGATCACATCGCGCCGCCACGAAGGCGGAACGACGGCGAGGGCGTTTGTGCCCGTTCCGGCGCGGACCTGGAATCCCAACCCCTTGAGATCGTTTCGGATGTCAGCCGGTGCGAAGGTCTCGCCGAGGACTGTCGCGACGCGCGGCATCCGCAGCTTGACCGGCTCCTGCTTGGCGGCAACCGGATAAATGTCGATCGCTTTTCCGGAAAGCGTTCCGCCTGCAACCGCGATCATGAGGCGAACGGCGTACGCGAGTAGCTCCGGGATTGCTTCCGTGTCTATTCCCCGCTCGAAGCGATAGCTGGCGTCAGTGGTAACTCCGAGTGCCTTGCGCGTTGCGCGTGTAAGCTTCGGGTCAAACGCGGCGACTTCCAGGAAGATTTCCGTTGTGCCGTCAGTGACTTCGCTCGTGCTTCCGCCGATGACGCCGGCAATCGCCTGAACCTTCGCTTCGTCGGCGATGACGACCATGTCGCGCGAAAGTTTTCTGTCCGCTCCGTCAAGCGTGCGAATCGGCTCATTCGCGGACGCACGCCGAATGATGATTGTATTCCCCTGGAGCCTTGCAGCGTCGAACGCGTGCATCGGCTGGCCGAATCCGAGCAGCATGTAGTTCGTGACGTCAACGACGTTGTTGATCGAGCGACCGCCTGCGGACACGATGCGCTGCGACAGCCACTCGGGACTGGGTCCGATCTTTACGCCCTTGATCACTGCGCCGGCGTAGCGCGGACACCCCACGGCGTCCTCGAGCCGGACGGTGATGTTGGCGGCCTTGGCTTCTTTCTTTCCTGGCGCGGACACGAACGACACCGGAACGGAAGCAGCCGTGCCCGGAATCTTGGGATCGTTCACTTGCTTGTGGAGAGCGGCGGCTATCTCCCGGGCAAGTCCGCGATGCGAGAGCAGATCAGGGCGGTTCGGGAGGACATCTACCACGATGCGCGAATCACCCACCTTCATTGCGTCGAGGAAGCCCGCGCCCGGTTGCGCGTCGATGTCGAGAGCCATGATGCCGGCGTGATCGCTGCCGAGCTGAAGCTCACGCGCCGAGCAGAGCATTCCGTTGGAAGTCTCTCCGCGAATTTTTCTTTTTTCGATTTTGAGGCCGCCGGGAAGTGTCGCGCCGACCGGTGCGAATGGATACAGTGTTCCCTTCGTCACGACCGGCGCGCCGCAAACGACATCGAGGAGCTCGCCCCCGGCGTCAACCTTCGTAACCCAGAGATGGTCGGAGTCCGGGTGCGGTCCTGCCTCGACGACTCTGGCGATGACGATGTCCTTGAGATCGTCGCGCATGCCGACCACTCCGTCCACGGTCGCGCAACGACGCGTCAAAAGATCCGCGAGCTCGCTGGGCGAAAGATCGAAGTTGACGAACGCGCGCAGCCATTCGTACGAAGCGTTCATCGGGCTACCTGCTCGAGGAAGCGCACGTCCGAATCGTAAAGAATTCTTATGTCGGGAATGTTGTAGCGCAGCTTCGCGATGCGGGCCGGCCCCATTCCGAACGCCCAGCCTGTGTATTTCTCGTCGTCGATTCCAGCCGCCTTTAATACGCGGGGGTGCACCATGCCGGAGCCTAGTATTTCCATCCAGCCCGTTCCCTTGCAGCTGGCGCAGCCGGACCCGCCACAGATGACGCACTCCACATCCATCTCCGCAGACGGCTCGGTGAACGGGAAGAAGCTCGGGCGAAAGCGCGTCTTCGTCTTGCCGAAGAAACGATTGGCGAAGTGCGTGAGCACCGCCTTGAGGTCGACGAATGATATTCCTTCGTCGACACAGAGTCCTTCTATCTGCGCGAACATCGGCGCGTGTGACGCGTCGAAGAAATCCCGGCGATAAACATTGCCCGGGCTCAGCACGCGAATGGGTGGCTTGTGGCTCTGCATCGTCCGCATCTGCACCGGCGACGTGTGTGTGCGGAGAAGCACGCCCTCTGACAGGTAGAGCGTGTCGTGCATGTCCATCGCGGGATGGTCGGCTGGGAAATTGAGCGACGTGAAGTTGTACCACTCGGTCTCCGCTTCCGGTCCGACGGCGATGGTGAAGCCGAGGTCTCTGAAAATCTCCTCGATTTCCTCAATGACGAGCGTGATCGGGTGCTTGGCGCCAAGCCATCGTGCGCGGCCAGGCATCGTAAGATCGGCATCGCTTGCAGCGGCGGGCGCAGCCTTCGAAAGCTCCGCGTTGCGCTCGTCGAGTTTTTCACCCACTGCAGTCTTGAGCGCGTTGACAACGGCGCCCGCTTCTCTGCGATCGTCGGGCGGCAGCTGGGGGAGAATCTTGAGCAGCTCGGTGACCTGGCCCGCTTTGCGGCCGAGCAGCGCGGTGCGCACGACGTCGAGCGCGGCAAGATCCGACGCGCCGGCGATCGCCGCCGACGCTTCCTCACCAATCTTCATTGCCTGCGCTGCGAATTCGCTGGGATTCACGACTAAAAAATTAAAGGGGGCCCGGCCTTCGACGTATTATCGGCGAAGACTGAGCCCCCTGAAAGGAGCAAACGGACGTGCCGCTTACGCAGCGTCGAGCGCCGATCTCGCCTTTTCCGCGAGAGCCTGGAACGCCGAAGGGTCGTTGATCGCGATATCCGAAAGAACTTTGCGATCGACTTCGATGCCCGCCTTCTTGAGGCCGTTCATGAAGACGCTGTACGACATGTCGTGGAGGCGCGCGCCAGCGTTGATTCTCTGAATCCAGAGACGGCGGAAATCGCGCTTCTTATTTTTGCGATCGCGATACGCGTACTTCCATCCGCGCTCGACGTTCTCCTTCGCTGCTTTCCAAAGCTTGCTGCGTGCACCGAAGGCGCCGCGGGCGGCCTTCATCACCTGCTTCTTGCGCTTGAGGCGCGTTACGTTCGATCTGACGCGTGGCATGTTCCCTTCTCCTTAAGCCTGAAGCAGGCGCTTGATGTTCTTGGTCTCGCCGCGATTGGTGATGACCGTGCTCTGACGGAGACGACGCTTACGCTTGGACGTCTTCTTCGTGAGGATGTGGCTCTTGAACGCCTTCATCCGCTTCACCTTTCCTGTGCCGGTGATCTTGAAGCGCTTTCTCGCGCCCTTGTGACTCTTCATTTTCGGCATGTCTGTCTCGTTCCTATGTGAATGACGCGAGCGGCGCTACTTGGGCGCCAGGATCATCGTCATGAACTTTCCTTCGAACTTTGCATCCGCTTCGATCTTCGCCACGTCGGCGAGCTCTGTGGCGACTCTGTTCACCACTTCGCGCCCCAGCTCCGGGTGGGCGATCTGCCGCCCGCGGAACATCAGCGTGACCTTCACCTTGTTGCCCTCGCCGAGAAACTCTCTCGCGTGCCGCGTCTTCGTCATGAAGTCGTGCTCGTCGATTCCCGGACGGAACTTCACTTCCTTCAAGTGGATGACGTGCTGCTTTTTCTTGGCCTGCCGCGCCATCTTCGCCTGCTCAAACTTGAACTTCCCGTAATCCATGATTCTCGCCACGGGCGGGCGAGCCATTGGAGCGACTTCCACGAGATCGAGCCCCTGTTCGATCGCCTGCGCCAGCGCCGCGTCAACTTCCATGATTCCCAGCTGAGCTCCGTCGGCCGCGATCACTCTGATCGGGCTAATGCGGATCTGCTTGTTGACGCGAACTCTCTTGGTGGTGTCCTGGATATGAAGTCCCTTTGTTGAGTAAAACAAAAAACGCGGACCCTTTGTAGGAATCCGCGCGCGCGGGACGGGGACCATGGTCCCAATCCGTTGGCTTGAACTCCAGCAGCGCGCCTCGAAAGAGGGCCGAAGGGTGGACCGATCGCCCGATCGGTCGCTTGGTATCTCGTTATCTGGCTGAAAGTTAGTCTCTACACGGCTCCAATGCAAGGAACTGTGGACTGAGCAACTGAACGCGGGGAGCCTACTGCCAAAGGTCGAGAAATAGCTGCAAGCAACTGCACCAACGACCGTTCGTTTCTGGATGGGAACTGTAGGCTGGAGACGGCTGCCTCTTTCGGACCGTAAATTTGTACAATGACAGAAAAACGAGTGGCAGTAGACGGAATCGGGGGTGTGTTCATCTACGCGAATGACGCGAAGGCGTTGGCAGATTGGTATGCCACCCACCTCGGCATTTCGATGACGACTTACGAGGAAGGAAAGAATTTTGGAACTGAGTTCAAATACACGAATCTCGATGACCCCAAGCGAACCGACGCAACGGTGTATTCCATCCAAAACTCACCCACTCCGCTGGCCTCAGAGCGGAACCAGGCGGTCGTCAATTATCGGGTGAGAGATCTCGCGGGCCTGGTGCGGCAGCTCCGTGAAGCGGGCATCGAGATCGAGAAGGAAGTGGACTACGCCGAGTACGGACTCTTCGCGTGGATTCACGATCCCGAAGGAAACAAAATCGAGCTGTACCAGCCAGCCGGCTGAGCTACTTCCCCCACCCCGCGGCGACGTAGGATTTGCCGTCGTGGCGGATGCGCGACCACGGCGTCGTAGCGTCGTGCTCGAAGATGAGACACCAGTTCTCGTTCTCGGCCTGCGCCAGAATTCGGCGCTTTGTCTCGAGCGTAACCAAAGGCTCCACGTCGTAGCCCATGATCCACGGCAGCGCGAGGTGAGAGCTCGTTGGGCAAAGATCGCCGAGGTAGAGCGCACGCTCCCCCGCTGACTCGATGAGGATGCTCTGGTGATGCGGCGTATGTCCCGGAGTGTGCATCACCCGAATGCCAGCCACGATCTCTCGGTCGGAGGACACGAGCTGCAGCTGTCCGCTCTTCTTGAGCGGTACATAGTTGCGCTCGAAGTAGCTTGCCGCGGTGCGCTCGTTCGGATTCATGGCGTAGTCGTACTCGCCGGCGCGCACATAGTACGTCGCGTTCGGAAACGAGATCTCGACTTCGCCCGTTTCGCCTAACCGGGTGTTGCCGCCGGCATGATCGAAATGGAGATGTGTGTTGATGACGACTGGGATGTCCTTCGGCGCGATGTTCAGCTGCTTCAATCCGTCGTCGAGCGCCGTTCCCTTGTCCGCCCCTTCATTCTCGAGTCCGTAGATGTCGTGAAACTTTGCGCTCTCTTTGTTGCCGGCTCCGGTATCGATCAGCACAAGTCCCTCGGGATGCTCGATGAGAAGGCAGCGCATGCCGAGCTGAATCCGATTTCTCTCGTCGGCGGCAATCCGTTTTTCCCAAAGCGGCTTCGGGACGACGCCGAACATGGCGCCACCGTCGAGCTTCTGACCTCCGGCCTGAATCGCATGGACGGTGAGATCACCGATCCTCGTCGTTTGGACGAGCGGATCGGGACGCGTCACGCCGTCGTGTCCCGTGAGACGGGAGTCGGCATCGCCGGGGCGCGGCGCGTCGTCCTTCGCTTCGTACCCGTGGCTCCGAGGAACGTCTCGAGATCGTTCCAGCTCTCGCAGCCACGGCCGGAGAGATCGTCGATCATCCGTAACAAACAGTGCGCGGTGGCGAGGGCGTCGCCGGCTGCGCGGTGGCGGCCGTTGATGTCGACGCCATAATAGCGCGCCACGTGATCGAGGGAGCGGCGCGGCAGCTGAGGGAGAAGCTTTCTCGCGAGCTTCACGGTGCAGAGCTTCCGTCCCATGAGCTGGCGTCCCGCCGTACGCGACAGCTCGGCAGAGACGAAACGCCAATCGAAAGCCGCATTGTGCGCCACAAAAACCTTTCCATCGAGCACGCCGATGACATCGCTCGCTATCTCAGCGAACGGCGGAGAGTCCTTCACCATTTCCCAGGTGATGTTGGTGAGCTGGGTGATGAAAGCCGGAATCGAGCGCTGCGGGTTGACCAAAGTCTCGAACACTTCGGCAATCTCGCCGTTCCGGACGACGACGGCCGCGATCTCGGTGATGCGATCGCCTGCGTACGGCCGCGCACCCGTCGTCTCTACGTCCACCACCACGTAGGAATGATTACGCAGGCACTCGGCGGGTGACGCCGAAGGGCCGCCCGGTGCGGGAGAGTCGTACGGCACCGGCTCGGAGCAAATCACCCACCGGCCATCTGCGGCGCAAACGAATTCTCTCCGGCCAGCGAACATGGCGCGGGCCATGTGCTCGGCCACTATGCGAGGAGCGCCCGGAAGATTGCAAACGTGACCGATGAGATCGACGACATCAGCCGGA
The DNA here is from genome assembly GCA_013816855.1 of Gemmatimonadaceae bacterium. Lineage (GTDB taxonomy): Bacteria > Gemmatimonadota > Gemmatimonadetes > Gemmatimonadales > Gemmatimonadaceae > UBA4720. The sequence goes on along the minus strand of JACDDT010000006.1, from coordinate 24,714 downwards.
CCGGCGGCGAGAAATTCGATCGCCCGCTCGGTGAGAAGAGTTTTTTCCGGCTCGGCGGAGACACCCATCGGTGGATTCATCTGCTCGAAAAATACAACGGGGAACGCGAAACGACTAAGTGCGAAATCAGAGCTGGAAAAACGCGCCGGTGAACCGGCGAAACGCGATGCCGCGCAGCCGAACGCGATTCTGCGATGACCGCGAGATTTTTTTCTTGCTCCGAGCGAGTCATTTTTGTACCTTGTGAAGAATTTCACAAGGCCAAGTGAAGCGCATCGCAGAATCAACCGTTCGCCGTCTTTCACTCTACCTCAGCTTCCTGGAGCAGAGAGAGCGCGACCGGGTCAATACCATCTCGAGTGACGAGCTCGCGCACCTCGGCGGGACAACGTCCGCGCAGGTCCGAAAGGATCTTTCGCTTTTCGGATCATTCGGCAAGCGCGGCCTCGGCTACTCGATCCCGGAGCTTTCGGGAAAGCTGCGCGAGATTCTTGGCCTGGAGAAGCAATGGCGGGTGTGTATCGTCGGCGCCGGAAAAATCGGCGCGGCCCTCGCGCGGTATAGGGGATTCGCCGAGCGCGGGTTCGTAATTGCCGCGGTCTACGATAGCGATCCGGCGAAGCTGGGGAAGAAGTGGGAAAGCCAGGCGATTAGGGACGTCGCAAATCTCGCGAAAGACGCATTGTCCGAGCGATTTGACATCGCGGTGGTGGCGACGCCGCCGGAGAGTGCGGCGGAAGTCGTGAAAGTGATCGTCGAGGCAGGGATAAAGGCGATTTTGAACTTCGCGCCTACGCAGCTCACTGTCCCCTCGGATGTCACCGTGCGCGCGGTGAACATGGCGATCGAGCTAGAGGGACTGTCCTTCGCGCTCACCAATCGCGCCCGTTAGACGCGGCTGCTAGCTCGCGCGAGGCTCGGCGAGAACACTAAACAGCTCCACGAATTTTTCCGGCGTTATCGTCTCCGGCCTCGCGGTGGGTTCGATGCTACAGCGCTCGAGAACGCGCGTCACCTCTTCGACAGAAAGCGCGCGCACCGATCGAAGCACGCGCTGAATCTGCTTTCGCCTCTGACCAAATGCCGCCTGCACGAACACGCGAAAGGCCGGCACATTCTCGCGCTCGATGAGGGGCTGCGCGCGCGGTTTTAACCGGATAACCGCAGATTCGACTTTAGGCGGTGGTGAGAACGAGCCGGGCTCAACGTCGCGAATGATCTCCACTTCGGATGTCGCGGCGACGTTCACCGTGAGCGCACCGAATTCGTCGTCGTTTGCATTCGCCGCCATACGCTGGGCGACCTCGCGCTGTACGAGAAACACGGAGCGCCGGGACACGGGCGGCTCGATCGACTTGAAGATGATCGGCGTCGTGATGTAATAGGGCACGTTGCCGGCGAGTATGTAGTCATCGCCAACGAGCGAACGGATATCGGTCTCGAGAATGTCTTCCTGAACGATGCTGACCTTCGGGTTTCCACGGTAACGCTCGACGAGCTGGGCAGCGAGCGCGCGGTCGAGCTCGACTGCAACCACCCTACCGGCGCGCGGAACGAGAAGGTCTGTAAGCGCACCACGCCCGGGGCCTATCTCGAGAACCGTATCCGCGTCCGTCGGAGCGATTGCGTCGGCGATCGACTGCAACACAGAAAGGTCCGTGAGAAAATGCTGGCCGAACTTTTTTAGGACGGGTGGATTCCGACCGCTGTCCGCCGGCCGTCGCGGCACTAACTGCGGAGAATTACGAGCGTCAGATCGTCGCGGATGCGGACGTTCGTGATGTGGCCGCCAAGCATTGTGAAAACTTCCTCTACGATATCTGCCGTCGGGAGCGCCCGGTGCGCGGCGATCACTTTTAGTACCGCCTCCTCGCCGAGCCTCTCGTCAGCGGCGTTGCGGGCGTCGCTGATTCCGTCGGTGAAGAGCACGAGCAAGTCGCTTCCCTTCTTCCAGTCCACTGACAACGCACTCGGCGCCGTTTCCGTCATGCCCAGCGGAGGCGATTCCGCGGAGAGGCGAATGACGGTTCCGTCGTCGCGCACGACGAACGCGTGCGGGTGTCCCGTGTTCGCGTAAGTCAGCTTTCCGCGGGGGGCGTCGACCTCCGCATAAAAAACTGAGATGAACATCTCCGTCGTCTCGAGCTCTTCGCGCAAAGATCCGAGCAACGCCGTAAGCATTTGTGCGGGCCCCGCGGAATTCTGCGCGTGAATAGCGGAGGCACTCATCGCGAGCGCCATGATGAGCGCGGCGCGGTATCCGTGCCCGGAGACGTCGCCGATCATCACTCCGATTCCCTGCTCCCCCAACCGAAAGAGCTGATAGAAATCTCCGCCAACGCTCTCCGCGGGAATGACGCGCGCCGTCACCTGCGCTTCCGGCGCGACGAGGTCCGTCGAGGGGAGAAGCTTCATCTGGAGATCGTGCGCGAGACTCAGCTCCTGGAGAAGTCGCTGCTGTTCGAGAGACGAGCTCACCAGCCTGCTGTTCTGAATGGCGGTGCCGATTTGAGTGGCAATGGCGGTAACGAGCTTCATATCGCCTGCCGTGTATCGCTGGCGTGAGCGCCGGTCCGCGAGATTGACGACCCCGAGCGGCTCGCCCCCACCAGGAGTGGTCCACATGATGGGAACGGAAAGCATCTCGCCGCGGCCATAGGGCGATTCCTTCCCCGTTATCTCCTCTTTGCCGACGATGATCACCGGATGCTGAGTGCGAAACACGCGCGCCGAGACGCTAATCGGATCGTCTACCGGAATCGGCCTGATCTCTGAGGCAGGAATACCGAGAGCGGCGACGGCGCGAAGCTCGTTGGTCTCGGGCTCGTGGACAAGTATGGAAGCGTGGCGGGCGCCGACGGTCTCGGAAATCTCGGTGAGGATGGTTGTTGTCGCGTCCTCGAGCGTAACGGTACGGCCGAGTATTTCCCCAATGGTATAGAGGAGATTGATCTCTTCATATCGCTCGGCGAGCTCCATAGCGGCGTGCTCGACCTCGAGCGACGATCGCATGAACTGCGCGACGACCGGGAGCAGCAGCTTCACGTGGCGCGGATCGAGGCGGTGCTCGGGTTCACACGGGCCCAGCGCGAGCCAGACTGGACGCTGTCCGAGGAGGCGCGTCACTGTCATCGATCCATCACGCGCAGATGCGAGCTCGCCGACTTCTTCAGGAAAGACGTCGGGCATTTCCGCCGCGGAGCTCGAGCGACCGATGCTCGTTGGTTTCGTTTGGTTCTCGCTCTGCGCCCACACGGCCGCCTCGCAATGGGTGCCTTCCCGGAAGGCGATGAGGACGGCTTCCAGCTCCCTCACATTTACCGCCGCAGAGTCAGCCGCACGCCGTTGCCGTCGTCAACGAAACTCTCGACGCTATCCATCAAGCGCTGCATGAGGAAAAGCCCGCGGCCCTCTTCCTTCTCAACATTCTCCGGGGTGGTGCAGTCGATGTTGGAAGACTTGAGGTCGAAACCGGCGCCCTCGTCGACAACCTCGAAGACGAGACTCCCGCCGTCGATGATGGCGCGAACGCGGACGTGCTTATTCGGCAGTGATTCATTCCCACGCAGAATTGCGTTCGAGAGCGCCTCGGAGAGAGCGACCGGAACGTTGAGTGAACATTTCTGCGCGGGGAACTTGAGCTCGCGGCAGCGTTGGCGCGCGAGCTCGACTATGCCTTCGATGTACTGGACGTCACTTGGAATGCTGAGGTCGAAGGCGACCGTGGCGCCACCCATCAAAAGCTCTCTAGCGCCCGCTCCCGTGTGTCGGAGATCTGAAAGAGCGTGTCGAGCTTGGTCAGCTCAAACAGCGTCTGCAGATCGTCGTTCAGGTTGGCCAGCCGCAGCTCGCCACCCTGCTCCCGGATTTTTTTCGAGAGGGACACCAAAACGCCCAGACCCGAGCTGTCGATGTAGCCAGTTTGGCTGAAGTCGATGAGGAATTTCTTCTCGCCCTTCTCGAGCTCGTCGAGAACTTTCTGTTTCAGCTCCTGACGGTTCCCGACAATGAGCTGGCCCTCGACGTCAACGACGACTACTTCGCCCTGCTTCTTAATAGAAAAACTCATTCCTGTTCTCCGAGTGTTATTCGTCGTCAGATCGCGCGATCCTGCACAGACTGCAGAGCGGCGACAGCCGCAACATTAATAATGTCCTCCACAGTGGCGCCGCGCGAGAGATCGGCAGCAGGTTTCGCGAGCCCTTGCAGGATGGGACCGATAGCTACCGCACCACCCAGCCGCTCCACCAGCTTATACGCGATATTGCCGGCGTCGAGCGAAGGAAATACGAGAACGTTCGCTCTGCCACCTGTAGCACTTCCCGGCGCCTTTCTCTCCGCTATCCCTGCAACCAGCGCGGCGTCACCTTGCAATTCTCCGTCCACGACCAGCTTCGGAGCGCGAGACCTGACGAGCGCGAGCGCTTCGCGAACGAGCGTGACGCTCGCGCCGTCGGCGCTGCCATGCGTGCTGAATGACAGCAGTGCGACGCGCGGCTCATCACCGACAATTCGCCGCCGGTCCGCGGCGGCGGCGAGCGCGATGTCGCAAAGATTCTGAGCAGTCGGGTAAGGGATCACCGCGCAATCGGTGAAAGTGATGACTTCGCTTGGCAGATCACTCCGGCCGTCGAACACCATATAGAAAGCGCTGGAGACAAGCTTGATCCCCGGGGCAACGCCGATGTGCTTGAGGGCGCTCCTCATCACTTCCGCAGTTGAGTGCACCGCTCCGGCAACGCACGCATGGGCGCGGCCTTTCGCGACCATCGTGTGAGAGATCTCGAGTCGGGCCTCGGCCGACGACTGGACGTATTCGACTCCGTTTCCTGCCGACTTCTGTGCCGAGACGACGACGATCGCCTTGCCGACGCGAAGCTCCGAGAATTTTTCTGCGGCGAGGTGGACGCGCTGATCGTCGCCTTCGGCGAAGACCACCGTCCGCTGAAGCGCGCTGGCGCGCGAGCGGAGGCCGGCTACGAACGACATTTCAGCCCGCTGACTTCACGCCGTACTTCTTGCGGAGCGCCTCGGCCACACTCGGATGGACGAGACCTTCGAGCTTCCCGCCGTGCTGCGCCACTTCGCGCACCACGCTCGAGCTGATGTAGGTCGTCTCCACCGACGGCACCATGAACACCGTCTCAAGTCCTGGTGACATGTGCCGGTTCATGAGCGCCATCTGGAACTCATATTCGAAATCGCTTACGGCGCGGAGTCCACGGATGATCAGCGACGCGCCGACCTGCTTCGCGAAATCGACGAGCAGTCCGTCGAATGTCTTGATCTGAATCTTCTTGTCCTCACCAACCGCGCTGCGAATGAGCGCTGTGCGCTCGTCGAGCGTGAAGAGAGGTTTCTTATTCACGTTGTTGGCGATGGCAACGACCAATTCGTCGACGAACTCGCAGCTTCGGCGAATGAGGTCCTCGTGTCCGCGGGTGAGCGGGTCGAAGCTGCCGGCGTAAATCGCAATCGTCACTCGTTCACTCCGCGCATCGATAAATGGTGATGGAAGCAGTGCCGTAGCGGCGCGTTTCTCCGCCCTCGGGCATAGTCGCGTCCCTGCCGTGCTCGACACTGAGAATCGCGCTGAAAGGCGTCTTTATCCAGACCTCCGCCAGCTTTTCCGCTTCCCCTTCGGAGTACGGAGGGTCGGCGAAAGTGAGGTCGAATGAATGGGCGGGCAGCGTTTTCACGAATTTCAGCGACTGCATGCGGTGCACGCGCGAAAGCCTGACGGCGCCGAGTGATTGAATGTTCTCCTCGAGGGCGGCGATGGTCCGCGATGCATTTTCAACGAAATCGGCGGAAGCTGCGCCGCGCGAAAGTGCCTCGAGACCAAGCGCTCCAGACCCGGAATACAAATCGAGCACCTTCGCCCCCGGAATCTCCATTTGGAGAATGCTCATCCAAGCTTCGCGCACACGGTCGAGAGTAGGACGGACATCGGTGCCCGATGGCGCGGAGATCCTTCGCCCCTTCCACTGGCCGGCGACAATTCGCATCAGCCGTCGGCCGCCGTGCGAATATCAGCGATGCGCGCCTGGAGCCGGCTCACCCCCTGGTACTCATCGCGCTCGAGGCGAAACGCGATGTCGACCACAGCTCCGGGCGGAAGATGCGGAATTCGATCAGCCATTCCCCACCCGATTGCATCCAGACTTCCGGCACCCGCCTGGAGAATCGTCTTCATACCGTCTCGCCCGATTGCGCGCGGCACACCCGAAAGCGTGACGGAGCGCGCGACAAGTACGGGCGAAGGGTTGCCCATTCCATATGGCTCGAAATGGCGCAGCATCGCTTCGAGCTCCTCGTTCACCTGTTCGAGAGGAACTTCAAGATCGATGCGAATCTCGGGCACCAGATCGTCGGGCGTGAGACGCCTCTTCGCCACCTCGTTGAAACGGTGCCTGAAGGCATCGATATTCGCGCGTGGAATGGTTACTCCTGCCGCCGCGCGGTGCCCGCCAAAGCGGGTGAACAAATCCGAGCATTCCGAGAGCGCGCCGTGGAGGTCGAATGCGGAGATGGATCTTCCGGAGCCTTTCCCGATTTCCCCATCGATGCCGATAAGCACCGCCGGTCTTCCGAATTCCTCCACCACGCGCGAGGCGACGATGCCGATGACTCCGGGATGCCACCCCTCCTTCGCGAGCACGATTCCAAACGTGTCGTCGAGATCGAGCTTCGCGATCATCTCGCGCGCTTCGTCGAGGATCTCGCGGTCGAGACGCTGCCTTCGTTGATTCAGCTCCTCGAGCTCGCGCGCAATGACGTTTGCGTCGTGCTCGTTATCGCACAATAGAAGCTCTACCCCTCGAATCGCGTGTCCCAACCTTCCCACCGCGTTGAGTCGCGGCGCGAGGATGAATCCAATGCGGCCACTCGTGAGCGGCTTGCCATCGAGACCGGCAGCGCGGATGAGAGCGCGAAGCCCGAAATTTCGCGTTTCGGCCATCATCTTTAAACCGTAGCGGACAAAGACCCGGTTCTCGCCACGGAGCGGCGCCACGTCTGCGACGGTGGCCAGTGCGACGAGGTCCAGCATTCCCCAGATGAAGTTGTCGGACTTGTCGAGCGCCTTCGCGAGGGCGAGCGACAGCTTGAACGCGACGCCCACGGCTGCCAAGTCCTTGTCGGGATATCCGCAATCTGGCTGTCGCGGATTGAGAACAGCGACGCAGTCAGGAAGCGCGCCGCCCGGGAGATGGTGGTCTGTGACGATTACATCGACGCCCATCTTGCAAAGCCGCGCGACCGGGGCGACCGCGCTCGTCCCGCAGTCGCACGTCACCACAACCTTCGCGCTGGCGGCGATGGCGGCATTTACACCCGCATCGGTGAGATCGTAGCCATCCTCCACGCGGCGAGGGATGAATGGAACAGCGTTCCCTCCCAGCCCGCGAATCGCGCGCACGAGGAGAGTCGTGGAGCAAATCCCGTCCACGTCATAATCGCCGTGAACGAATATCGTCTCACTGTTGTTGATGGCGCGTGCCAGTCTCTCCACTGCGCGATCGAGAGTGAGCATGGTATACGGGTCATGCAGCCGCTCGAGACGCGGTCTAAGAAACAGCTTGGCCGCCTCGGGATCCACGTGACCGCGTGAAAGCAAAAGACGGCACAACGGAGCTGGCAGCAGCAGCGACCCGGCGAGCGCGGCGACTGCGGATTCGTCCGGCGCTCCGCCCATCACCCATCGCGTCGTCCTCTTCATCACCATTCGTACACGCCGCCCGCGGTAGATCCAATCACGCCGTCTCGGAGTACAGCAGAACTCCGCACGCTTCGCACACTTCGATCTGGCCCGTTCCCGTCATCATGTTCCGACGTTGCAGCGGAAGGGCCGTATCGCAGTTGCCACAAGAACCCTCACGCAATGAAAAGAGCGCCTGCGGTTTGCGGCCACGAATGCGATCGTACTTTGCGAGCAGCGACCGAGGGATGCCTGTGGATTTCTTGTCGCGAATCGAGCGAGCGGCGCCGAGCTTCTCATTGAGCGCGTCCTTCTTGGCACCGATCTCCGAGCGCGCGGTTTCCTGCTCGGCTTCGACATCGTTGAGAACTTTCGTCGAAGACGTCACAGCCGCGCTGAGATCCGCGAGGCGTTTGGTGCACGCCTGCACTTCGCTCTCATCCTCGGCCATCATTCGCTTCGTCGTCTCGACCTGCGCCGTCGCCGCGGTCGCCTCTTTGAGCCGCTTCACTTCATCGAGCTGGGCGAGATTTCGTTCCTGCTGCTGCTTATGCTGCGCGAGCCGTGTCTGGATCTCACGCTGTCGTTTTTCCTCCGCTTCTACCCCCGCTTCCGCCCTTGCCACTGCCGCCGCTGCCTGGGCTCGCCGGCGATCGAGATCCGCGAGCTCCGGATCGAGGGCGTTCAGCTCTTTTTCCAGCTCGCGAATTTCGGAATCATCAGACTGTACCGCGAGAAGCGCTTCAATTTCCTGCTGCATCGTACCTCCAAATTGTCATGTCCTTCTCCCGAGGCGGAATGCCTTGAATGAGTGTGTGCCTGCCTGCCCAAGCTGTTGCTTCTCCTCTCGGAGCTTTTCCTTTTCCATCATGAGCTGGTCCTTCTCGCTATCTGACGCGACAGGGATGATTCGGTCGAGCTCCGCCATCCGGTCGGAGATGTCACGCGCACGGAGCCCGGCGATGCTGTCGGCGATGGCGCGACCCGAATTCATGACCGCCTTCTCCGTATCCGCGGCGCTCGATAGCTGACTCGCCTTGTCGGCAGCGAGCTCTTCCATCGTTTCGATCTCGTCGGGCTCAAGCGACGCGGCAATCGTCTCGAGATTCCCGGAGTCCCCAACGGCGATGAGCGCCTCATAAATCGCGCGATAGTGCCCGTCGCGAAAACTCTCCGGTCCGACCTGCTCTGCTATCACTTCGATGCGTGCCGTGTCCGGCGGCAGCATCGCCCGAATGAGTTCGCGCTCCGCTGAAGCCCCCGCCTCCTGACGCGACGTTCCTCGCTCGCTGCGACGAACCCTCGGAGCGAGGGGTGGCGGAGGGGTAAGCGAGCGCTCTTCTGTTTCCGTTCGCGCTCCTCTCCGCCGGGGGCCCATCTCGCGAGTGAGAACTTCCTTCGCCACGCCGGTGACTTCACTCGTGCGCGCTAGATACAGATCCCGCATTATCTCGTCGGAGGTGACACGCAACGTCGGCAGCAGCCGGTCGAGTGCTCTGCGTTTCTTCTGAAGCTCGGCAAACCAGCCGGCGCGCTCGAGGAGCTGGATCTTTCTCTCGAATACGTCGATGGAGCTGTTCGCTGCGCTCTCGAGTCCCGCGGCGCCGTTCGCGCGTACGAACGTGTCGGGATCCTCGCCCTCGGGGAGAGTGACGACGCGCACCGACATTCCCTGCGCAAGCAGCTCGTCTCCAGAGCGGAACGTCGCCTTGAGCCCTGCCCGATCGCTGTCGTAAAGCAAATACACATTCTTGGTCAGTCGGGTTAGGAGTGCGGCCTGGTCGGTCGTAAGCGCAGTCCCGAGTGGAGCGACGACGCAATTGACACCAGCAGCGCGTAGGCGTACGGCGTCGAAGTAACCCTCGACCACGAAAACGCGATCTTCGCGGCGGATTTCATTCTTCGCCCAGTTCAGCCCGTAGAGAAGCTTTCCTTTGGAGAAGACGGGCCCCTCGGCCGAGTTCAGATATTTGGGCTCGCCCTGTCCAAGAATTCTTCCGCCGAACCCGACCGTGCGGCCCATCGCGTCGAAGATTGGAAAGATGAGCCGTCCGCGAAATCTTGGACGCGGCTCGCTTCCTTCTTCGGGAACAACAAGCATGCCCGACTCGACGAGGCGATTGTCGTCGAACCCGAGTGTGTTCAAGTAGGTGCGCATCAAGCCGATCTCACGGGGCGCAAAGCCGATGCCGACTTCTTCCGAAAGCTCGCGCGGGATGTCACGCTTCGCGAGATAATCTCGCGCCGAAGAAGCGAGCGGATCGTTCCACAGAAATTTCTGGAAGTACTCCGCAGCCGATGCGTTGACTTCCCAAAAAGGCTCGCGCGGGTCCGGTCCTTCCCTGCGCGTTTCAACTTCACGCACTTCGATTCCCGATTTCTCACCTACGAGCCGCACCGCTGCCGGCCATTCCATGCCGAGGCGCTTCTGGAGGAAAGTGAAGACGTCTCCCGCTTCCTTACAGACGAAGCAGTAGAACATCTTCTTTTTTGGCGACACGGAAAAGTTGCGGTGCGTCCCTTGATGAAAGGGACAGGGACCGCGGTAATCGGTGCCGGTGCGTTTGAGATTGACGTACTCGCCGATGATCTGAACGATGTCGGCGGACTCGCGGACCTGCTCGATCACTTCGTCGGGAATCATCCGATCTCCGCGACTGTGACGCCGGTACCGCCTTCGTTCCACGCGCCGAGTCTGAAGTTCGCGACCCGCGATTCCTTGCGCAGCATCTCCGCAACACGCTCGCGGAGAGCGCCAGTTCCCTTCCCGTGAATGATGCGAAGCGTCTTGAGGTCCGCGCGCACCGCGGCGTCAACGGCGTGCATCACCTGCTCTTCTATTTCGCCCGCGCGAAAGCCGCGGAGATCGATTTCGGTTTTGGCTTCCTCTACGGGCAGGTCGCCTTTCACGGCCACTCGCACTTCGGGATCGGGGCGGGACGATGATTTTCGAAGCGAATCGAGTGGAACGGCCAGCTTGATCGACCCGATAGCGACAACGGCCTCGTCGCCGCGAAGCTCCATCACCCGCGCGGGCTTGGAGCCGAGCGCGGGTGCCACTACGAAATCGCCGACTTCGATGCCGGCGGGCTCGATGTCGTCCGCTCCGGTGCGAACCGCGGGACGCTCAGGCTTGCGCTCGATGTCACGCAACGCCGAGCTGTGGGATTCGGCGAGCTGCTCCACCCTTCTCCTCGCTTCACGCGCGGCGGATTCATCGGTGGCGCTCACACGCAGATCACGAATGGCGGCTTCGACCTCCGTCCGCGCCTCGAGTAGATATTTCCGTGCTTCGCTGCGGGATTGTTTCTCGAGATCACGCTCGCGAGCGCGCACGTCCTGCTCCCGCTCGCTCACTCGCCGTAAGCCCTCCGACGCACGCTCAGAGATCTCGTTCAAATCCTTTTCGGTTTCCGTCAGCGCTCTTTCCCTTCGCTCCAGCTCATCGACGAGCGCGGAGATACGCCGCTCCGTCTGCGGTACCCGCTCCTCGGCCCGGACAAGAACCTCCTCCGGTAGGTGCAGCCTGCGCGCGATGCTAATTCCGTACGACCCGCCGGGAATCCCCTTCACCAAACGATACGTCGGGGCGAGGGCCACTCCGTCGAACTGAAGCGATGCATTTACGACGCCTTTTACTTCCGAAGGAAGCTCCTTGAGCGCGCCGAGGTGGGTCGTGGCGACGGTAAAGGCGCCTCGACGCGTAAGCGTCTCGAGGATGGCTCCGCCCAGCGCCGCGCCCTCGACGGGATCCGTTCCCGAACCGAGCTCGTCGATGAGAACGAGAGAGTCGCGGGAGGCACGAAGCAAAATCTCCGAGAGGTTCTTGAGGTGCGCGCTGAATGTCGAGAGACTTGCGGCGATTGACTGCTCGTCGCCGACGTCGGCGTAAATGTCGTCGAAGAGCGGGATGACCGACCCGCTCGCCGCCGGTACAGGGATTCCGCTTTGTGCGAGCGCCGAAAGAAGCCCGAGCGCCTTAAGCAGAACCGTCTTTCCGCCGGTGTTCGGTCCGGACACGAGGAGCGTTCGCTCATCGGCGTTCATCTCAAGGTCGAACGGCACGACTTCTATTCCTTGCGCGACCAGCAGCGGATGGCGGCCCTGTGAAATGGAAAAGCCATTTACTGAAGGGGTGAAATCGACCGTGCCGGCTGCGACATCATGCGCGTACCGCGCTCGCGCGACGAGCGAGTCGAGCTCGGTGAGCGCTTCCAGGGCGGCGTCCATTTCGTCGTGCGCCGGCCGCACGCTTTCCGTGAGCTCGGCTAGGATGCGCTCGATTTCAGAGATCTCCTCGCTCTCGAGCTCGCGGATCCGGTTCCCCGCCGCCACCGCCGCTGGCGGCTCGACGAACAATGTGCCCCCTGTGGAAGACGCGTCGTGCACGATGCCACCGATGAAATCCTTCGCGTCCCGGCGCACGGGAATCACGTAGCGTCCGTTTCGAAGAGTGACAGACATATCGTTCACGCGTTGGTGCGGCTCGAGCGACGCCATTGTCTTTTCGAGAAGACGAACGAGCTCGCTCTGAGCGCCTCGCATCTCCCGGCGAATCTTCCGGAGGGCGCCTGATGCATCGTCGCGCACTTCCCCCTCTTCATCCACCACGCGAGCGATAGCCCCCTCGAGCTTCTGGTTGCTCGTGAGCAGTGCCGTAAGATGCGAAATGAGAGCGAGCGTGATCTCCGCGAATTTCTCTTTGCTAAGCGCCTCCCGCGTTCTCCGCGAGACGGAGAGCAAGCCCGCGATGGGCAGAAAATCGGAAGCACTTAGGGACGCATTGCCGACGCCGAGACGCGCCATACCGGAGCGCGCGTCAGGAATGTTTTCCGGTTGCCAGGGCTCTTCCGCGGTGAGCAGGGTGCGAACTGCGCGTACACGCTCGTGTTCGGCGCTAATCTCTCCCAGAGAAAGCGTGGGTGCCAGACTGCGCACGCGCTCCGCGCCGAGCGCGCTCTGCGCCCGATCAGCAACCAGGCCGAGCACCCGCGGAAATTCGAGGATCGACAGCGCGTGCGAATTCATCGTTGCGTATGCCCTGAAATGACAAAACCCGAACCTGCGAGTGTCTTCGCGAGTTCGGGTTTTTGCAGCAGGGTGACGGAGATCACCCCTGCTTTCCCAGCTCCTCTCGGGCGATGGCGTTGATGGTGCCGCCTTCCGCCTTGCCCTTGTACTGAGCGAGAACCTTTCCCATTACTGCGCCGATATTATTGGCGCCGCCCGCGATGGCGGCTTTGACCGCCGCACGAAGCTCATCTTCACCAACCTGCGCCGGAAGATATTTCGCAAGCGCGTCCGCCTCGCCCTTCTCCTGCTCTGCGCGGTCGGCTCGTCCGGCTTTGGTGTAGACATCGATCGACTCGCGCCGCTTCTTGATCGCTTTTCTGATCACGTCCACCACATCGTCGTCGGTGGGCTCACGGCGGAGCTCGATCTGCTTGTTCTTTACCTCGGACAACACTGTGCCTAGCAGCAATGTTGTCGCCTTGTCCTGGACTTTTCTGGAGTTGTTGAGGTCGCCCTGGAGGCGGGCGAACAGCTCAGCTGCCATTAACCGTGACGGGTGCGGCGGTTCTTACGCTGCGCGGTGTTCAGCTTGCGCTTGCGCTTTTCGCTCGGCTTCTCGTAATGACGATGCTTCCGAAGATCGGAGAGGATACCCGCCTTCTCGCACTTCTTTTTGAAGCGCTTGAGTGCGCGCTCGAAATTTTCGTCGTCGTGAATGATGACTTCCGACAAAATCTACTTCCCCCCTTCGTAGCGCTTTCGGCGCCGGAATGTGTACAGACATAACAACTTAGCCGTACACTGAGAGAGGGTCAACCTGGCGGCCATGTCATCGCCCTCCCGCCCAGGAGGTGGAGATGAAGGTGGAACACGCTCTGGCCGCCGTCCGCCCCCGTGTTGATGACCGTACGGTAGCCGGAAGCCGCAATACCTTCCTGCCGTGCGAGCGCCACCGCGAGCATTGTCATCTTACCCGCAATTTCCAAATCGGTCACGTCGTCCAGGGAAGCGACGTGCTTTTTCGGAATGATGAGTATGTGAACGGGCGCCTGGGGGCTGAGATCTCTGAACGCGACGCAGTCGGTCGTGTTAACCAGCAGCTGTGCGGGGATTTCACCGCGAACGATTCGGCAGAAGATGCACGGTTCAGCCATTTGCAGATTGGGTTGAGGAAAGCTTCGAAATCACAACTGCAATTCCGGCGATGCCTGCCGTTTCGAAACGCAGCGTAGAAGCAGCGAGTCTGATGCGCCGGAAATTTCCGCCGACAAATGCGTCCATCTCGGCGCGCTCGATTCCCCCTTCCGGCCCCACCGCGATCGAGACAGGCACCGAAAAAGGTGTGGAATCGTCCTCATCCGCGAGCTTGTCGAGGATGACGCGCGTACCGGGTGGGGTGGCCATCACCGCGGACTCCACGGCAGCCTCGGGAAAAATGTCGGGAAGCCACGCGCCGCCGCTCTGGATGAGTGCGGACACCATTCTCGCCTTCAACTTCGCCTGGAAAGTGGGCCCTTCTCCGCGTGGAGAAACGCTCTTGGACCTCTTCCACATGACGGGCCGCCAGCTCGCGATACCGAACTCCGCCGCTTTTTCGCCGAGCCACAGCATCCGTTCACGGTCGGCGACGGGCGGGAGAAGATGAATCGCGGTCGCGCGCGGAACGACGCGATACTCGTCAACGTCCACTACCACCATTGTCTTCGAGATCCGTGTTATCGAGCCGGCGCCGATCGCACCCGCGCCATCGCGCAGGCCGATGCGCGCGCCTACTCCCAGCCGCGTCACTCTTGCATGGTGCGCGACTTCCTCGCCGAGCGTGAGCGGAGTGCCCGCCGAGAACGGGTCCGGAGAAAAGAACGTCGCTACCGTGGGCTGATCAGTACGCTCCACCATTCGTCCTCTGCGTATTCATTTTCCGTTTTCCAGCCAACATCGGCAAACGCCTTCAGCATCATATCACGCTCTGTAAAAAGAATCCCGCTGAGGATTGCGTGCCCCTTCGGGGCAATGGAGCGCTTGAACAGCTCGAGCATTCCCATCAGCGCCCCGGAGACAATGTTCGCGAGAATAAGATTCACTGGCGCGAGCAACGGGAGAATGATCGCTGCATCACCTTCGATGACGGCGACGATGCCGCCGACTCCGTTCCTGGCCACGTTCTCTTCTGCATTCGGTATGGCGTCGTGATCGAGCTCGACTGCTGCCACTCGCGAGGCGCCCAGCTTCGCGGCTGCGATGGAAAGCACCGCGCTTCCCGCGCCAAGATCGGCCACTACGTTACCTTTGCGAATTACCGACTGCAGAAGATGCAGCACACCACGGGTAGTCGCGTGATCGCCGGTTCCGAAAGCGCCACCCGGCTCGATGACGATGGTCCGCGATTCCTCATACGATTGCGCATCCCAGGGCGGAACAACGAAGAGATCGCCGACTTGGCGCGCGGTTACCGTTCCGTGAAGGTCGAATATCTGCTCCGGCATTTGGCTCAGGCGCAGCGTCGCAGCGTCATCGATCGCCATGACGCGCTGCTCCAGGTTTTTCGGAAGCGCATTTTCGGAGAAGCTGGTAACGAGAGAATCTCCGTCTTCCTGAACGCACGAAGCGCCTTCGGATATGAGAAGCGCTACGACTTCTTCACGGGCCCGCGTGGGAGTGACGCGAACCGTGATCCAGCTCACGCGCCGAGCGATTCCTTGATCTTCGACCAGAGACCTTTCGCGCGCTCGGGAGGCTCGCTCTGCAGCTCGAAGAGCCGCTTCATGATGGTTTCCTCTTCCGCGGACAGCTTGTCAGGAGTCCACAGCTGAAGCCGGACGTGCAAATCTCCGATGCCCGTAGAGTTCACTCGCGGAAGGCCTCGCCCGCGAAGATTGAAAACCTGACCGCTCTGGGTGCCGGCGGGAATGCGGAGATTCACCGTGCTCGACACCGTTGGCACGTTGACGTCGCCTCCGAGCGCCAGCTGCGGGTAGGTGACGAGAATCTCGCAGTAGAGATCCTCGCCTTCCCTTTCGAACCGCTCGTCTTCCTCGACTTCAAATACCACGAGCAGATCACCGCGGGGGCCGCCGCGCGGACCTACGTTCCCGAGACCGCGCAGCGTCATGTACTGACCGGTTGCGACGCCGGCAGGAACCGCAACGGTTATCTCCTCAGCCTTTTTCACCCGCCCCTCGCCTTTGCACTGCTTGCAGGGCGACGAGATGATGCGTCCTTCGCCCGCACATGTCGGGCAAGGTGCAACGCTGATCATCTGACCGAAGAACGAACGCTGCGCCCGCCTCACCTCACCCGTGCCGACGCAAGTGGTACAGACCGCGGACGACGTGCCCGCTTCGGCGCCTGTGCTGGAGCAGCGATCGCATTCGCGTAGCAGCCGGACTGAAACCGTCTTCTCCACTCCCGAAGCAACTTCGGCGAGAGTGAGTCTCAACGTGAGACGAGTGTCCGAGCCAGTTCTTAGTCCGCTGCCGCGTGCTCCCGCGCTACCGAACAAATCGCCGAAAGATCCGAGGCCGCCCAACCCGCCAAGGTCCCGCATGAAGATGCTGAGCGCTTCGGAGAGATCGACGTGGTGGAATCCGCCCGCCCCTCCTCTGAGTCCCGCCTCGCCGTAGCGGTCGTAAGTCGCGCGCTTATTCGCGTCGCGAAGAACGTCGTACGCCTCGGTAATGCTCTTGAATTTTTCTTCCGCTTCCAGAGACCCGTTGTTGCGATCTGGGTGATACGTCATCGCCAGCTTGCGGTATGCCTTCTTGATCTCGTCATCACTGGCCGTGCGGTCGACGCCGAGGGTCTCGTAATAATCAGCCATGAGCGCGCGGACTTTCCTTTAGTAAATCGTTCACGAGATCGGATGTGTGTTTCACGAGCGAGATCACCTTGTCGTACGGCATCCGCGTCGGCCCGATGACGCCGATGACGCCGGTGAGCGGGCCCGCATGATACGGAGCGGTGACGACGGTGAAGTTCGCGAGACCAGGATCTTCGTGCTCCATGCCGATCGTTATCGACAGGCCCGCGGTGTGGCTTCTCCGCCGCAGGAGATCGGCGAGTTTTTCGCGCGTCTCGGTGAGAGCGACGAGCTTCCTCATGCTGTCCACACTGGCGAACTCAGGCTGCTCGGCGAGCACCGATGCCTGTCCGAGAAGAACCGCCTGTCCGTCTGGAGAGGAATCGAAAACCTGATCCCCTTCTTCGACGAACACATTGAGCAGCTCGGTAGCGTCGCGCCCCGCTGATGTGTCGCGGAGACGTTCTCCAAGAGAGATTGCGATCTCACGCAGCGAAAGTCCGGCGAGCCGCTCGTTGAGAACGGCGGTGACTTCGAGAATGGCAGCGTCCGCAATCTCGCCCTTCACGTCGACGAAGATCGTTCGCACCGCCCCGCGCGTAAGCGTCAGCGCGACGAGCAATCGCTCCGCCGACACGCGGATGAGCTCGATCCGTTCGAGCACGGAATTGTCGAGCCGGGGCCCGAGGGCGATGCCGAGCTCTTGCGTAAGAATCCCGAGACTCTGCGCTGCGCGATGGAGAATCGCCTCGACGGCCGACGCTCCCGTTGCGATGCGCGCGCTTAGGCGGCGGCGCTCATCGTTCGGGAGTGACGGCACAGGTATGAGCGAATCAACGTAGACGCGGTAAGCCACGTCGGTCGGGATGCGCCCGGCGGACGCGTGAGGGTGAAAGAGAAATCCCTTCTCCTCGAGGTCGCTCATCGTGCTGCGAATGGTGGCGGAAGAAATTCCGAATGCGAAACGCTCCGCGAGCGCTTTCGAGCCGGCAGGCTGCGCCGTCTCGACGTACGTCTGGACGACCGCCTCCAAAACCCGTCTTTCCCTCTCGCTAAGCTGCGGAACTCCCATGGCTACTAATATAGTTGCGGCCGGAGCTTGTTCCCCCCAGGTCCGCCGCTAGCGCATCGAGACGGAGCCACCCGGACGCGTTGAGCTTGACGACGTCTTCGGCGACCGAACACCACCCCGCGCTCACCCAGCGGTTCACTCGATCCGTGTCGGTGCCGCGGCGGTGGTAACCCGAGCTAGTCCTGAGTCCGAGGTAAATACTTTCAAGACTGCGAAGCTCATCCGTCAGAATTTCCGAGCCGGCGACGACCGATTCTCCCGATAGCGCGAGGGTCTGCCACTCCGCGTAATTCCGCACATTCCATCTTCGCTCGTTGCCGATCAGCGAATGCGCGGATGGCCCCAGCCCGAGATATTCCGCCCCCGACCAATACGACGAATTGTGTTGCGACCTCATTCCTTCGCGCGCGTAGTTCGAAACCTCGTAATGCGAATAGCCGGCGCCGGAAAGCATTTTGTCCGCGGTCAGGAATTCTTCCGCGTAGGGATCCTCATCCAGGGGCTTCACTGATTTGGCGGAGACCCAGCGCGAGAGCGGTGTCGCGGGCTCGACCGCGAGTCCGTATACGGAGATGTGAGGCGGATCAAGCGCGATCGCGCGCGTGAGGTCATCGAGCCAAACGCGCCGGAGAGCTTCGGGCAAAGCGAAGATGAGATCGATGGAGACGTTGTTGATTCCGGCGCCGCGTAATGCTCTGAGCGCCGATTCAGCGTCGGCGCCGGTGTGACTCCGGTGCATCCATTTCAGAACTTCATCGTTGAACGATTGCACCCCGAGTGACACCCGGTTCACTCCCGCTGCGCGCCAAGCGCCGGCGGTGGCTAGAGTAACATCCTCTGGATTCGCTTCGATGGTTACTTCCGCCGTCGGCTCAATCTTGGCGTGCTCGCGCACAAGGTCGAGCACCTCCGCTATTCCAGTGGCGCCAAGACGGGACGGTGTTCCGCCGCCGAGGTAGACAGTGTCGAGATTCCAGTCGCCGCCGCGTTCGTGCGTGCTCAGCTCGGCCCGAAGCGCGGCGATGTATTCATCGACGGGCGTTATGCGCCTGACGGCGATACTGAAATCGCAGTACACGCAGCGGCGGGCGCAGAACGGAACGTGAATGTAGAGGTGGCGCGGGTTCACGTTCTCAATATAAATGCTGGTGGTCAGCGCCTCGCGGTCGTTACCGCCTCCGCACTTCTCCCGCGAGGCTGCACTCGACGATACCCATTAGCTCGAGAGAAGTGATGGCCGCGAGACACTCCGGCGCAGCAAGGCCTGTCTTGAGACCGATTGCATCGGAGTCGGTGAAGTTGAAGCCGATGGCTTGCCACACGCGCTGCTCGTTCTCGGGCAGCGTGGGAAGAGTTCTTTCCGGCGGTGCCTCGGCGAGGCCGAGCAGCGCCAGTAAATCCGCTGAAGATGTGATGACAACCGCGCCGTCACGGATGAGCTGGTTGGCTCCAGCGCTTTGATCCGAATCGATCTGTCCCGGCACAGCAGCGACAACGCGTCCGAGATCGAGCGCATGAGTCGCCGTGTTGAGTGCGCCGCTCTTATGGCCCGCTTCGACGACGACGGTTATACTCGCCAGCGCAGCGATGAGCCGATTGCGCTTTGGGAAAGAGCCACGTTGAGCGGTCTGGCCCGGCGGATTCTCGGATAGCACAAGTCCGCGTGCGGCGATCTCACTGTGAAGGCGGCGGTGGCCTGCGGGGTATGGAACATCAACGCCGGTTCCGAGAACGGCGACCGTCGCGCCGCCAAATTCCAAAGCAGTTCGATGCGCGGTCCCATCGATGCCGCGCGCCATTCCGCTGACGACACATACACCCGCGCGGGCAAGGTCGCGCGCAAGATTCCGGCAGGTTCTCTCACCGTAGTGCGTGGAGTCCCGGGTTCCGACAATTGCGACCGCAGGCTTTGCAAGAAGCGAGATGTCGCCGAGTGCGAAGAGCTGATGCGGCGGGGTGGATAAATCGTTTAGTGCGGCGGGGAAACGCTCCTCCCCTCGGCGAAGAATCTCATGACCGACTACCTCAGAAGTTGCTTGAGGTGGCCCTTGCAAAAGCTAGGGTAGCGAAGGGGTTGCGGCTTTAGCAATGGCTTGGTGCTTGAGCTTGAGAAGCTCTGTCCACCAAGCTGCCGTGAGCGCGTCGAGGCCCTGTCTTCCGGGCGCGCTGATCGAGAAAATCCCAAAGGCGCCAGGCGCCTCGATCGGCGGGACGTAGCTCTCGCCGAGCAGGTCCAGCTTGGTGAAAACAACGCAGTGCGGCTTTGCGGCAAGGTCACGGGAATACGCCGCGATCTCCGCTCGCAATTGATCGTACTCCGCTTGCCAATCCATCGCGTCGATGGGAACGAGAAACGCGAGGAGTCGAGTGCGCTCGATGTGGCGGAGGAATTGGAGTCCGAGCCCCTTCCCTTCGTGCGCTCCCTCGATGATGCCAGGAATGTCGGCTACGACGAATGTGCGGCCGTCGCTGAGCTGCACCACGCCAAGGTTTGGCGAGAGCGTCGTGAACGGGTAGTCGCCGATCTTTGGATGCGCTGCGGAGATCACTGAAAGCAGCGTAGACTTCCCCGCGTTCGGTTGGCCGACGAGGCCGATATCGGCAATGAGCTTGAGCTCGAGCTCGAGGCTCCGGATTTGCCCTTCTTCCCCGGGCTGCCATTCACGCGGAGCCTGGTGCGTCGCGGTCGCGAAAAAGGAGTTTCCCTTTCCGCCGCGCCCGCCTTGTGCGATGAGAATCTCCTGACCGTCATCGAGAATCTCGCCGATCAACTCTTTTGTGTCAGCGTCACGTAGCACCGTACCGGGCGGCACAGGAAGAATGATGTCTTTGCCCGCGTGACCGCTCTTGTTTGAGCCCATGCCGTGCTCGCCGCGCTCCGCGACCCATCGATCGCGATACGTGTAGTCGAGGAGGGTCGCAAGATTCGAATCGCCGCGAACGAAGATGTCGCCACCGCGGCCGCCGTCACCGCCGTCGGGCCCGCCCATCGGAACGCGAAACTCGCGGCGGAAGGAGGTGCACCCGGATCCGCCGGTTCCCGCCTCAACCCGCACCACCACGCGGTCAATGAACATCGCTGCCTCCCCGTTTCACACGAGCGAAAAGCAGCTTGTATGACACGAGCCGGTCGGCGGAGATCAAATCCGAGAGTGCGTCGAGCGTGCGCTCGACGGCATCGGGTGAAACCCCGGCATTGAGCGCGCCGCGGAGATGTGAATGAAGCTGGCGCTGCTGACCCGATGCCGCGCACGCCGCGACAATGCACAGCTCCCGAAGCTTCAGGCTCAGCTGCGGACGTGACAACACCTTCCCATACCCTTCTGTGATCATCCAATCGTCGAGGAGCGGATGAAGCTCGCGGATGTTGGTGCGAAGTTTTTCGTACGCGCTCCCATAAACCGTTTCACACGTCCGCTTTCCATTTTCGCGCCAGCCAGCGATGTCATCCGCCTGCTCAAGCGTTGCAGCTGCCGCCTCACGTGAGAAGGTCCGCCAAATGCGCGCCGCATTCAGCGCCCGGGGGAAACCGGCGAACAGATATGACTGGAGGATGACTTCTTCGACGAAAGCAGGATCAACGCGGTTGTGGGCAGCTTTCATTTCTTTTCTCACGGCAGTCTCATCGAGAGCGGCGACAGCCGCCGCAACGCGGACGAGGCAGATCGCCTCGACTGAAGATTCCGTTACGATACCTGCTGGCAGCGCTTCGATGTCATCGCCCATCGGCACGCATCATCACTTCGCCGACACACTCTCCGCGGGTGTTCTTGATCGGCATATGCAGGAATGACTTGAGGCCGTCCGGCGGCCCATCGGGAAGCGCGCCGAGTTTTTCGAGGAGGTAGAGGAGAGCGGGAACCTGTGCCCGCTGCGCACCATCTTCGACTTTGACTGCGAGGCCGATTCCCCGCTCGGGGATCATGGCGCAATGCACCCCCTCCGCTCCGACCTTGGAAATCACCTTTCCATTGGTTCCTTCGATGAGCATCGAGTCGGTGCGATCGGTACCGCCGACGAGAAAGGGGTGCTTTGTCATCGCGGTGACAACGCACTTCGGAGACTCGTCGCCGCGCGACGCTGCCATAGCGAAGCGCGAGTAGGCACGAGCCATCCTCTCAAGCGACATCCCGAAGACCACGACACCACAGCCATCGACCGCCTGCACGATCTTCGTGGAAGGGATGTCGGTCCAGAGTGAGACTTCGTTGAGAATTGTTTTCTGGACGGGGTGCCCAGCGAGCTCATACCCTTTGTGCGGCCACTTGTTGTGCTGCGCGGCAGCGAGCATCGACGCGTGCTTGCCCGAGCAGTTGTTGTGCAGGCGCGTCGGCCGGGCGCCTGACTCGCGAAGAATTCGCGCTCCGCGCTGCGACTGCGGCTCGTGCGGTCCGCACGAAAGATCGCCCTCCTCGAGGCCGATATCGTCCAGCATGCGTCCTACGAGCGCGACGTGCTCCGGCTCACCGCCGTGGGACGCGCAGGCGATTGCGAGCTGCTCGTCGCCCCAATCGAGCTCGTCGAAGCCGCCGGACTGAATGAAAGGAATGACCTGAAACGGCTTAGCGCACGAACGCCAATAGGTGAACGATTCAGAATCACGTGCCGAGCCGATGAGCTCGTCGCCGGGACCCACAACAGCTGCGTGCACCCTATGTGTCGACTCGACTTCCTTTCCGCGTGTGACAATGACGTCGAGATCGTACTGCTGCATCGAGCTCAGAAGACCTTGATCATTCCCTTGGTGTATCGGCGCGGATCACGTCGCACGTCCACCAAGACCTTATTCAGCTCGCTCACCGCGATCACGAGCTGGTTGTAAAGCTCGTCATCGGTGAAGAGCTTCGAGACTGTTCCCTTGCCGTGGGCCATCTGCTGCACGAGCGTATCCGTCGTAGCGACGACGCTCACGAGGTGCGTGTAAAGGGTGTCGTCCTTGAGCAGCTTCGAAAGCGTTCCCTGGCTCGAGTTGATTTGCGCAACGAGTGTGTCGACCGAGCCTAGCGTCCGATTCAAGCTGTAATACAGCGAGGGATCGTTCAACAGGTGGCCTATGGTGCCGCGCGGGTTCTCGAGCTGCGCCATGAGCGAGCTCGTGCGCGCGAGAGCGCTCGTCGCCTGGTCGTACAGCGCGCGGTTGGTGACCAGCTGTCCGAGCGTTCCTTCCCCGCGATTGATGCCGGCCGTCACCTTTTTCAGATCCTTCGTCAACAGCGTCACTTCCGCGATGGCGCCGGAGGCCTGCTGCACGACTGCTTCGTAATCCACCGATGGCGCCACGGGAATGGTGTCGCCGTCCTTGAGCAAAGCGAACCTCGGCGTGCCAGGCGCAATGTCGAAGACTTTGTCGCCAAGAAGGCCCAGGGTTTTGATCTTCGCCTTGGAATCCTTTCTCACCTGATCGGCGAGCTTCCGGTTTACCTCGACGATGATTTTGAGATTTCGAGTCGTGTCCGCGTCAACGGGGAGAAAATCAATCGCCTTTATATTCCCCGCGAGCTGTCCCGCCACGGTTACGCCACCGCCCACGCGAAGACCCGTCGCGTTCGGAACGAAGGAGACGAGCGTGTAGCGCTTGGTGAACAGGCTGGCAGCCTGACCGAGCTTGAACACAGTCAACGCAAGAATCACGAGCGCGACGAGTATCAGCGCTCCGACTTTGAGCTGGTCCCAGGTGAGGGCGGTGGATCGCTTCATCGCTTAAAAGCTAGTGGGTCCGGCACGTCAGTAGCCACCGAGGAAGTCGCGAATGTATTTGTCATCACTTCCCGACATCTCCTCTGGGGTTCCAAAGAATTTGATTTTCTTCTCGGCAAGCAACGCAATCTTGCTGCCCATCCTGAAAGCGGAGCGGATGTCGTGGGAGACTACGACGCTGGTCGCTGAGAGCTCACGCTGAAGCTTGATGATCAAAGAAGTGATGGTCGCGGTGGTGAGGGGATCCAGTCCGGACGTCGGCTCGTCGTAGAGCATGATGTCGGGGTTGTTTGCCATTCCACGCGCGATGCCGACGCGCTTCTTCATACCGCCGGAAAGCTCCGACGGCATTTGCTCCATCACCTTCTCAGGATCTAAATCGACGAACGACAGCTTCTCCGCGACGCGCGCCTTGATCTCTTCTTCACTCAGCGTGGTATGCTCGCGCAGCGGATACGCGATGTTCTCGAACACTGTCATGGAGTCGAAGAGCGCGGCGCCCTGGAAAACCATTCCCATCTTCTGCCGCACCTTGAGCGCATCGTCGAACTTGAGCCCGGTGATGTCGTTGCCGTCGATGCAAACGCGTCCGCTGTCGGGGGTGAGCAGGCGGAGCAGGAGCTTGAGTATGGTGGACTTCCCCGTTCCCGACTCACCGACGACTACGACGGTCTCTCCCGTCTTTACCGCGAATGAAACGTCCTGGAGAATCGGTTCGTCGAAGGCTAGGGAGACATTCTCAAGAGAGATGACTGTTTGCCCCGGCTTCCGCTCCACCGTAGTCTCGGGAGCAGGTGTTCCTTCGGGCTTCCTTGGCTTCTCGTCCGCATCGCCCGCGCTCTCGTTATGCGTCTCGAGCTCGCTGCGAATCGCTGCGCGCAAGCGTTTCCCGTCTTGAGTGCGGCGGACTCTCCCTGGACCTTCGCCGGCGTCGGGACCACGGCGATCGTCGCTCGAACGCTCGTCGTCGGTCACGGCGCGAAGAACGCGAGCAGAAGCTGCGTGAGGAAGTAATCGGTGACGAGAATCATGATGCTCGCGGTAACAACTGTGCGCGTCGTGGCGGTACCGACTCCTTCGGTGCCGCCGGTCGTCTTAAGTCCGAAGTAGCAACCTACGAGTGAGATGATTCCTCCGAAGACAAACGGCTTCACCAACCCCTGCACGAGATCGTTCGGAATGAAGCGGAAAGTGAAGCCGCCGGCGATCATCTGCTCGAAAACCGTGCGCCAGTAGAGCGAAGAGGGAATGCCGACGTAGATCTTCGCGATGACGCTGCCGCCGAGGATCCCGGCGAAGTCGTTCACGACGGTGAGCATCGGCACCATGATGAGTGCGGCGAGGACGCGCGGCGTGACCAGCTTTTTGATCGGGTCGGTCCCGAGCGTGTTGAGGGCGTCTATCTGCTCGGTGACCTTCATCGAGCCGAGCTGGGCG
>JACDDT010000160.1 GCA_013816855.1 Gemmatimonadaceae bacterium | reverse complement strand
CGCGTCGGGGTGGACGGAGCGCTCCTCGCGCTGCGCGATCTACTCGGCGAATCATCCGTCACTCTGAAGCGGGCTAGTTAATTATGGCAAGCTCAGCCACAACACTAGAATTCGAGAAGCCGATCGCCGAGTTGGAACGGCAGATCGAAGAGCTGAAGCGGACAGCCGGGGAGAGAGAGCTCGAAATGGGTGAAGAGATCGCCCCGCTCGAGCGCCGCTTGTCCGAGCTGCGCGACGAAGTTTACAAGAACCTTTCCCCGTTTCAGCGGGTGCAAGTGGCGCGCAACAACAAGCGCCCCTTCACTGCGGATTATCTCCGTCTCGCTTTCACCGACTTCATCGAGCTACACGGGGACCGCGCATTCCGGGACGACCCCGCGATAATCGGCGGCTGGGCCAGGCTGGACGGCGAAACGGTAATGTGCATCGGCCATCAGCGCGGACGTGACACCAAAGAGCAGCTGAAACGGAACTTCGGGATGCCGCACCCCGAGGGCTACCGGAAGGCGCTGCGGCTGATGAAGCTCGCGGAAAAATTCCACGTGCCGGTTCTGACTTTCATCGACACTCAGGGCGCCTGGGCGGGACTCGGCGCGGAGGAGCGCGGCCAGTCCGAGGCCATCGCGCGCAATCTCTATGAGATGAGCCAGCTAACGGTTCCGATCATCGCGACCGTTATCGGCGAAGGCGGATCCGGGGGCGCGCTCGCTCTTGGTGTCGCTGACCGCGTGCTCATGATGGAGAACGCAGTGTATTCGGTAATCAGCGTCGAGGGCTGCGCGGCGATTCTCTGGAAGGATGCGAAAAGCCCCGCAATGCGCGAGAAGGCCGCTACCGCGCTTCGCATCACCGCCCCGGAGCTGCTCGAGCTCAAAGTGATCGACGAGGTCATCCCGGAGCCGGTTGGCGCAGCGCACTCTGACCACGAAGCGGCGGCAACATCGCTGCACAAAGTTCTCAATCGTCACCTCGAAGAGCTGCGGAAATACCGCCCTGAAAAACTCGTGCGGCGGCGGCGGCAGAAGTTCCTCCGCCTCGGCCAGTGGGCTGAGTAGTCTTGTCCCACTTGGTCGAAGTTTCCTTTAGGGGAAACCGAAAGGAGTTTTTCCTTTGGGAATATCCCGATGCGCCGCCGCTAAATGCCGCGGTAATCGTTGACGTCGAGCGTGGCGAGGATCTCGGCCACATCCATGCCATCGGAGAGCTTGCTGCGAAACGCAGCGGCGGCTGTGCGCACGGCTGCGGCGCGGAGATGCCGAGCCGCAAAGCGCTGCGACTCGCGAATTCGAAAGATCGGACCCAGTGGGACGAGCTGATACGCCTTAACGAAGAAGCACGGCGTAAGGCGATGGAAAAAGTCCGGAGCAACGGACTCGGTATGAAGGTGTCCGATGCGGAGTGGCAGTGGGATCGCAAGAAGCTCACGCTCTACTTCACTGCCGAGAAGCGCGTTGACTTCCGCAATCTCGTCCGCGATCTCGCCGCTCTTTTCAGAACGCGAATCGAGCTGAAGCAAATCGGCGTCAGAGACGAAGCGAAGCGTCTCGACGGCATCGGGCGCTGCGGCCGGCAGTACTGCTCGGCGGCGTGGCTGCCCGAGCTGCGTCCGGTGAACCTCGGCGTGGCAAAAGAACAGCGGTTGTCGCTCAACCCTTCGCAGATATCGGGGGCGTGCGGACGACTCATGTGCTGTCTGCGGTACGAGCACGACTTTTATGTTCAAAGTCGGAGGCGGTTTCCGAAAGAAGGCCGCATTATCACGACTGCGACGGGCGAAGAGAAGGTCGTCTCCATTGATATTTTCTCCGAGCGCGTCACGCTCCGCCGCGAAGATGGTGAGGCGCGAACGATCCTCCTCACCGAGTTCAATCAAGAGGTGGCAGGAGGCGGGGCGACACCGGCCACATTCATCGAGGAAGATGAGCTCCACGCGGATCCCATTTTCGCGGAGGATATCTCGCCGGAGCTGATGTATACGGCCGAGCACGAAATGCCGCCCCCGCGGGAAAAGCTGGTCGTCGATGTTCCGCCCGCAGCTGATCGTGACGCAGCGACCAAGCGGCGACGCGGTCGGCGCGGCGGGCGTCGTGGGCGCGGTGGCAACGGATCACCGCCAGATTCGAATGGCGGTGCCGCGTAGTGGCAAAGTTTTATCTCACTACTGCGATCGATTATGCGAACGGTGACCCGCACCTTGGCCACGCCTTTGAGAAGATCGGCGCCGACGCAATAGCGCGCTACCGCCGCCTCCGCGGCGACGACGTCTACTTTCTTATCGGGATGGACGAGC
>JACDDT010000159.1 GCA_013816855.1 Gemmatimonadaceae bacterium | reverse complement strand
CGCGTCGGGGTGGACGGAGCGCTCCTCGCGCTGCGCGATCTACTCGGCGAATCATCCGTCACTCTGAAGCGGGCTAGTTAATTATGGCAAGCTCAGCCACAACACTAGAATTCGAGAAGCCGATCGCTGAGCTGGAACGGCAGATCGAAGAGCTGAAGCGGACAGCCGGGGAGAGGGAGCTCGAGATGAGTGAAGAGATCGCCCCGCTCGAGCGCCGCTTGTCCGAGTTGCGCGACGAAGTTTACAAGAATCTTTCCCCGTTTCAGCGGGTGCAAGTGGCCCGCAACAACAAGCGCCCCTTCACCGCGGATTATCTCCGTCTCGCTTTCACCGACTTCATCGAGCTACACGGGGACCGCGCATTCCGGGACGACCCCGCGATAATCGGCGGCTGGGCCAGACTGGACGGCGAAACGGTAATGTGCATCGGCCATCAGCGCGGACGTGACACCAAAGAGCAGCTGAAGCGGAACTTCGGAATGCCACACCCCGAGGGCTACCGGAAGGCGCTGCGACTGATGAAGCTCGCCGAAAAATTTCACGTGCCGGTTCTGACTTTCATCGACACTCAGGGCGCCTGGGCGGGACTCGGCGCGGAGGAGCGCGGCCAGTCCGAGGCCATTGCGCGCAATCTCTATGAGATGAGCCAGCTAACGGTTCCGATCATCGCGACCGTTATCGGTGAAGGCGGATCCGGGGGCGCGCTCGCTCTTGGTGTCGCTGACCGCGTGCTCATGATGGAGAACGCAGTGTATTCGGTAATCAGCGTCGAGGGCTGCGCGGCAATTCTTTGGAAGGATGCGAAAAGCCCCGCAATGCGCGAGAAGGCCGCTACCGCGCTTCGCATCACCGCCCCGGAGCTGCTCGAACTCAAAGTGATCGACGAGGTCATCCCGGAGCCGGTTGGCGCAGCGCACTCGGACCACGAAGCGGCGGCAACATCGCTGCACAAAGTTCTCAATCGTCACCTCGAAGAGCTGCGGAAATACCGCCCTGAAAAACTCGTGCGGCGGCGGCGGCAGAAGTTCCTCCGCCTCGGCCAGTGGGCTGAGTAGTCTTGTCCCACTTGGTCGAAGTTTCCTTTAGGGGAAACCGAAAGGAGTTTTTCCTTTGGGAATATCCCGATGCGCCGCCGCTAAATGCCGCGGTAATCGTTGACGTCGAGCGTGGCGAGGATCTCGGCCACATCCATGCCATCGGAGAGCTTGCTGCGAAACGCAGCGGCGGCTGTGCGCACGGCTGCGGCGCGGAGATGCCGAGCCGCAAAGCGCTGCGACTCGCGAATTCGAAAGATCGGACCCAGTGGGACGAGCTGATACGCCTTAACGAAGAAGCACGGCGTAAGGCGATGGAAAAAGTCCGGAGCAACGGACTCGGTATGAAGGTGTCCGATGCGGAGTGGCAGTGGGATCGCAAGAAGCTCACGCTCTACTTCACTGCCGAGAAGCGCGTTGACTTCCGCAATCTCGTCCGCGATCTCGCCGCTCTTTTCAGAACGCGAATCGAGCTGAAGCAAATCGGCGTCAGAGACGAAGCGAAGCGCCTCGACGGCATCGGGCGCTGCGGCCGGCAGTACTGCTCGGCGGGGTGGCTGCCCGAGCTGCGTCCGGTGAACCTCGGCGTGGCAAAAGAACAGCGGTTGTCGCTCAACCCTTCGCAGATATCGGGGGCGTGCGGACGACTCATGTGCTGTTTGCGGTACGAGCATGACTTTTATGTTCAAAGCCGGAGGCGGTTTCCGAAAGAAGGCCGCATTATCACGACTGCGACGGGCGAAGAGAAGGTCGTCTCCATTGATATTTTCTCCGAGCGCGTCACACTCCGCCGCGAAGACGGTGAGGCGCGAACGATCCTCCTCACCGAGTTCAATCAAGAGGTGGCAGGAGGCGAGGCAACGCCGGCCACAATGATCGAGGAAGATGAGCTGCACGCGGACCCCATTTTCGCGGAGGACATCTCACCGGAGCTGATGTATACGGCCGAGCACGAAATGCCGCCCCCGCGGGAAAAGCTGATCGTCGATGTTCCTCCCGCAGCGGATCGTGACGCGGCCTCCAAGCGGCGACGCGGTCGGCGAGGCGGGCGTCGTGGGCGCGGTGGCAACGGATCACCGCCCGATTCGAGTGGCGGTGCCGCGTAGTGGCAAAGTTTTATCTCACTACCGCGATCGATTATGCGAACGGTGACCCGCACCTTGGCCACGCCTTTGAGAAGATCGGCGCCGACGCAATAGCGCGCTACCGCCGCCTCCGCGGCGACGACGTCTACTTTCTTATCGGGATGGACGAGC
>JACDDT010000070.1 GCA_013816855.1 Gemmatimonadaceae bacterium | reverse complement strand
AATGGGGTTCAGGGGGTCGCGGGTTCAAATCCCGCCGTCCCGATTTAATAAATAATAAAATCACAACGAGTTACGAAGCGGCTCGGACTTTACTGTTCGGGCCGTTTTCTCGTCGGCTAACCAATGTCTAACCACGTTGCGGCTTTTCGTGGTGCTGACGAACGTTTGAGCGTTGGCCAGATATTTCTCGGCATGGTCAAGATGGTTGTCCCAGCGCTCGTTTTGCTAATTCTCGCTTTCTCTTTTTTGTTTGGCCGACTCCCCCTGGAATGGAGCGATAATGCGTAGGGTCGTTTTTGCACTACTGTTGGCGAGTACCGCCTGCGCGACGGTTCCCGCCGCTCCCCGCCTGGCGCCCGAACAGGAGATGTTTTGGGCGGCGCTTCGGGCCCATTGCGGTCGCGCCTACGAAGGTCGTGTCGCCTTGTCCGCCGGATCGGCAGGCGACACCGCCATGGCGGGGAAGCGGCTAGTGATGCACGTCCGTCAATGCGAGGCCGCGGAAATTCGGATTCCGTTCCATGTGGGCGACGACCGGTCTCGCACGTTTGTCGTCACGCGAACGCCGACCGGCTTGCGGCTCAAGCACGATCACCGTCACAAGGACGGTAAGCCCGACAGCATCACCTGGTACGGCGGCGACACGCGCGGGCCCGGTGCCGCGCACGCACAAAGCTTTCCAGCGGACGCGCACACGGCGTCAGTCAATCCTCTTTTCCGCACGAACGTGTGGACCATGGAGATCGAGCGCGAACGCTTCGTCTACGATCTCGCCCGTGTCGGCACAAACCGGAAGTTCCGCGTCGAGTTCGATCTGACGCGCGCGGTGCCCGCGCCGCCGCCGCCGTGGGGATCGTAGTTGTTGTCCCACCCGCTACTGCTACGTCGTCTGACGTATTCACGCACGATCTTTGAGTTGCGATACTGCCTTCAGAAAGCCGGGGCGATTTCACTTTTCTGGAGCGAAGAATGAGAGCAGAGAGCACGATGCTGTCGATGATCAGGTTGGTAACCGGGCGGTCTCTCGTCGCGGCCGGACTGCTCGCCTTGGCGGCGTGCGGCAATCCGACTGCCAATGCCGACTACATCCCGACAGGCACGCTGACGGTGTTCGTCCGTGATCAGTCCGGCTCGGCGGTGAGCGGCGCCGACGTTCAGGTGCTGGACGCGAATAACCAATTCGTGTGGGCGCGCGGGAGTAGCAGCGCGAACGGCGTCCTCTGGGTTGATCGGTCTAGAGGCGACGCGCAGACCGGCTTGACGCAGACGGGGCTGCTTGGCGGCGACTACCGCATCGCGGTGACCGCGCCGACGGGCTATGTAGTTGCGTCGGATCAGGCGAATCCTGTCGTCGCCCACATCGCGGACAAGCAGACGACAACGGCTACGCTCAAACTGACGAAGACCACCTAACGAGTAGCTGGGCCGTTTTCTCTTTCGGTAGCCATTGGGTAGCCATCGACTCGAAGGATCGCCCGCCCTTTCGTATCGGCGATTAGCTCTGCAGCTCGCCCTCGTAGCTGGTGCAAAGACGTTGCAACCATGTGCGGATAACAGCTTGCGCCCCTTCGGCGTCGAGCGAAAAGCGTTCCTTCAGCGTCTCAATGGCGTCAGCGAGCACAAAACTCCCGTTTGCGTGCAAGCTGTCAAGTTCGGCCAACATCTCGATTGTCATGGCGTCCATGGGGCGTGAGCAATAGGAAATTGCTTGCACGTTTGCAAACGCCGGACCGCGACAAGCGGTGGCAAATGAGTGACCGTCGGCCTGAGTCTTTCCCAAGTCGAGCTCGAATCTCCGCCCTTATTTCGCTCGCGCGATGGCGTCCGCGCGAATTACTGCATAGCCCGCCCCATTGAAATTGTAGACGGCCACCCGCTTGAATATCGCCTTGGCCTCAGCGGCGCGGCCGGCACCCTCGAGCGCAAGTCCGCGGTGGTACGTCTGGTAAATGTTGTCGGGGTCGCCCTGCTCGAATTCCTTGATCGCCTCATCAAAGTGCTTTTGGAATAGCGCGACGAAGCCGAGTACGGCGTGCGCGGACCGATTCTTGGTTGGATCCCGGTCGGCAGCGGTCAGCTTCAAGTTCTCGTCCACCTTGCTGCGTGCCTGCGAAAAATTCCCCTTGAATGCCGCCAGCCGGCCGTCGCTCCACGCGATTTGTGCTTGCGTCTGGCGCTTGACGTCGGCGTTTCCGGAGCGCTCTGCGAACTTCCAATTAAGGGAATCGATGCGGGCCACCGCGCGATCGGCGATGTCGAACTTGTGGAGGTGGCTGGCGATAACCATTTCTGCGTCCAGAGTGTTGATCTTGAGGCCTTCGGGTTCGGGTATCCCCATCCCGTCGATCCCGCCAACTAGCTGCTCGATGCCCGCCAACCCCTTGTCGGGGTTCCCCGCGTACACATCAACCAGCGCGCGGGACAGGAGATCCACCGCAGGAGAATTTCCTTTGCCGAGACGCGCCGCGTCGGCGTAATCCGCGCGTGCCTTGTCATATTCTCCGAGGAATGTGTAGGCGTGTCCGCGCTGATTGTGTCCCTCGGATTCGGTCGGGAGAACTTCGATCTGGCGCGTATAGGCGGCAGCGGCGTCGTTGAGGCGGCCCTGCCTCCGACGTACGTCTCCGAGATAATCGTACGAGAGGGGCTGGTCGGGCCAGAGCTTCCCGCCGGCGAGGATTTCGCGCTCCGCCATTGCCAGATCCTTCGGTTCGACGAGAAATAAGTTGCCGTAGAAAAGGTGGGAGCCTCCATAATTTGGCGAGAGGTTCACCGCTTTCTTCGCCGACGCACGCGCAGCGGCAACGTCGCCCGTTGCAAGCTGCAGATTCGAAAGTATCAGATACGCGCGCGGGTTCTTCGGCTGCAGCGCCACTAGCTGTTGGGCCAGCTCCACCGCTCCCTGCTGGTCTCTCACAAACAGTTTCCGGCCCATTTCTATCTGCAGTTTTTCAACCGGGTTCGCAGTCGTCGCGTACGCATAGGAGCGCTCGAGATTCGCCTTGTACTCATCGAACGACAGGCCATACTGTGCAATTCGCGCGTATCCGAGCGCAAACGCTGAATCGGAAGCGACGGAGCGCTTGAACTCAGCATTGGCGAGATCGATGCGTCCCTCTTCGATCCCACGCTCGCCCTTCTCGAAGTGGTCTCGCGCCTCGGCGGACTTGGTGCTGAGCGGCCACGCCGGAACTTCATCGCCCGCCCCCGCGCCTTCTTTCTTGCCATCGGCGCCACTGCACGCGACGATCGATGTGAATGCAAGAACGATTATGCCTTTCAGTTTAAGCGGGGCCATCGAGCCTCTCTGGCGTGTTGGTGACTGCAGGGAGAGGCAAAATGAGGCAGTCGGCGCGCAGCGGCAAGAACAAACCCCGGAGTCAGGTTCATCGTAAAGTCGTGATTGTTTTTGCCGCCGGGCGAGCGCATGTTGGCGGTCGCTGATAACAAAACTCCTTCTGCGGCCATCGCCATCACAATGACAGCGTTCCCGAAGCTCAACGTTCGCGTTGCACGCGTCGCGATCAGCGCGCTACTTGGGCTTGCCGCATTTACCAGGCTCAACGCGCAGGATATCGCGGGCATCACATCGCGGACGGGCTCGACGAGCGGCGTGCTCGTCCCGGTCGGGCCAGCTAGCCGCATTCTCTCCGCCTACAGTCTCGAAGCCGCCGAGGCGGATGGAAAGGGAATCCCCCTCACGGGCAAGTGGAAATTCCATTTTGGCGATGATCCACTCTGGATGTCCACCACCCTCGATGAGTCAGGGTGGGTTGACATCGACCCCGACAAACCGCTACCCGATACGCTGATCGAGAAAATTCGCGATTCGGAAAAGCGCGGCATTCCCGCGATAGGGTGGTTCCGCCTCCACCTCGTCATTGATCCAACGCTGCTTGGAAAGCCGCTCGCGGTCAGCTTCGCGATGAGGGGACCGGCAGAAGTTTTTGTCGGCGCGCGAAAGGTCGCCAGCCTGGGAGATCTCGACAAACCCGGCAGCGAGGCGGACGCCCGTACGCCGAAGCTCCCGATTCCGGTCGTGTTCAACAGTCAGGATGCGCTGATGGCGGTGCGATTTCACCTCGGGGCCGCGTTGGATGTCAGCCGATGGCTATCCGCTCCCGGTTTGATCCACGTCACCGTACTTCCGGCAAGCGCGGCGGCGGTAAGGGCGAAGACCACCCGCCACGCCGAGGCGTTTTATCTGGCGATCTTCGGAATCTTCGCGGCCATCGGATTCCTTCACCTCGTGCTCTTCATCTTTCTTCGCCATCCGGTGGGGAATCTGTATTACGCGGTTTTCTCACTGCTGTTCGGGCT
Source organism: Gemmatimonadaceae bacterium (assembly GCA_013816855.1). Classification (GTDB taxonomy): domain Bacteria; phylum Gemmatimonadota; class Gemmatimonadetes; order Gemmatimonadales; family Gemmatimonadaceae; genus UBA4720. Next base: position 5,880 of record JACDDT010000070.1, on the reverse strand, counting down.
CTCTCAGCTGATCGCGTATTTCGTTACGGAATCGGAGTCGATTCGCGCGCAGATATTGTTGCCGCACCTGATATTCGCAGCGCTAGCTCTCTCCCTTCTTTTTCTCGTCGCGTTTTTGTACTCCATTTTTTACGGGAAGCAACAGCGGCCGATCTGGGTTCTCGCCGTATTCACTATCGTGTGGATCGTTGCCGGGTTCTTCCCGGGCACCGCATTGGCGCGGGCAATTACTATCAGCGGGTTCGCCGCCTACGCGCTCGAGGGCTCCCGCGTCATCGCGATGGCCGTGTGGCAAAGGAAGGACGGCGCACGGATCGTTGGGGTCGGTTTTATGGTCACATTTCTCACCCTCCTTTACATTGCCCTCGGAAATCTGCACGTGGTGGCTGGCGTTTCGTCCGATTTGATTTGGTACGGGTGGCTCGGAATTCCCATTTCATCTTCCATCTATCTCGCCCGCAATTTCGCCCGCTCTAGCAAAGGCTTCGAGAATCTTTCGCTCCATCTCGAAGACGAAGTGAAGCAGCGCACGGTGGAGCTGAACGAAGCGAAGGGTCTGGCCGAAGCGGCCAGCGAGACGAAGAGCCAGTTCCTCGCAAACATGAGCCATGAGCTGCGCACTCCGCTCAACGCTATCATCGGCTACAGCGAGATGTTGTCCGAGGAGGCCACCGACTCCGGCGACAGTGGCTATCTCCCCGACCTCGACAAGATCCGCAGCTCCGGCAAGCACCTCCTTGGTCTCATCAACGACATCCTCGATCTCACCAAGATCGAAGCCGGCCGGATGGAGCTTTACATCGAGACGTTCGACCTCGGGCAGATGGTGGAAGACGTCGCCTCTACCGTGAAGCCGCTGCTCGACAAGAATGGAAATACGCTGGTCGTCGAGTTGGCGCCCGATGTCGGAACGCTTCGGGGTGACCAGGTCAAGATCCGCCAGATTCTGTTCAACCTTCTCTCCAACGCCAGTAAATTCACCGATAAGGGGGCGATTACGCTTTCGGTGAAGCGCGAAATTCTGGCTGCTCTTGCCGATACGATCGTTTTCAGCGTCGCCGACACCGGCATCGGAATGACGTCCGAGCAGACGAGCCGCCTCTTTCAGCCGTTCATGCAGGCCGAAGCGGCGACGACAAAAAAATACGGCGGCACCGGGCTCGGCCTCGCCATCACCAAGCATTTCGCCGAGATGATGGGCGGCTCAGTTGCGGTTTCGAGCGCCGCCGGCGAAGGGACGACGTTCACCGTGCGCATTCCAGTAGCAGCTGACGAAAGCGCCGCCGCGTTCAACCCTCTCGGGCGCAACAGCACTCATGAATACGCCGCGGCTCCGAACGCCGCGACCGTGCTCGTCATCGACGACGAGCCGACGGCGCGCGACATGATCGGACGGATGCTTTCGAAGGAAGGGTATCGCGTTGTCACCGCCGCCAACGGCGCCGACGGACTGAGGCTCGCCGCCGAGCTCCAGCCTGACGTCATCACGCTCGACATAATGATGTCAGGAATGGACGGCTGGAGCGTGCTGTCGAAGCTCAAGGCCGACCCGGCGATGAAATCAATACCTGTCGTCGTCGTCACCATCATCGACGACCGGAATCTCAGCTTCGCGCTCGGCGCCTCCGATTACCTCACCAAACCTGTGGACCGCGAGCGGCTCGCCGAAGTGCTCGGCCGCGTCAGATCGCGCGGCGGCGAGCAGAGCGTGCTCATCGTCGAGGACGATGCCGATACAAGGAAGATGATGCGGCGCCTGTTCGAGAACGAGGGGTGGGCCGTCGCTGAGGCTGAAAACGGCAAAATCGGCCTCGCCGCGATCGAGAAAAAAATACCGGGGCTCGTTCTGCTCGACTTGATGATGCCGGAGATGGACGGCTTCGAGTTCATCGAGCATCTGCGAGAGCGGGGGGGTGCGCGTGACATTCCTGTCGTCGTGCTAACCGCCAAGGACCTCACCGAAGACGACCGCCGCCGGCTTCGCGGGACGGTGGACAACGTGCTGCAGAAAGGCGACCAGTCCGGTGAAGTCGTCCGCGAGGTGCGACGCCTTCTCGGACAGTCGGCGCGACCGGCGACCGCGCCGACTGCCTGAATCGCGAGTTCATTGGCGTTAAGTATTCTCTGAGCGAAACTATGCGCAGCAGGGCGCATCCCAGCCCAAACCGCCGCGCTTTCGCATCCGCAATATGGCGGACCGGGCCCAGGCCGGACAATTTATTCCAGCTATCGATTCCACCTTTCAAGGAGACTCTTACCGTGCGACAGATGCGAGGAATTCGACTGGTGCTGGCCGGTGCGGCGCTTACCGCTAGCTCCTGCACGCCGGCGATGGTGAATCAACAGAGCGAAGAGCAGACGATTCGCGCTATCTCGAGCGACTGGCAACGAGCCATCGTCGCCAAGGACGTCGAAAAAATCGTCAGCATCCACGCGGCCGATGCAGTGGTGATGTTTTCCAATAGTCCGCAGGCGACTGGCTCAGCGGCCATTCGCGCCGCCTACGCCGGTCTCGTAAACATTCCCGGCATTTCACTCATGTGGACACCTACAAAAATTGACGTTGTTAGTCCTACCGTCGCGACCGATTTCGGGAGTTACACTCTCGCCTACGACGGTCCGCAGGGAAGGGTCAGCGACAGCGGGAATTACACGACCATCTGGCACAAGGTGGACGGCCAGTGGCGGGTCGCGGTGGATGCGCCAGTGACGGCCACGCCAATGCCCGCCGCGGGCGCAGCACCGCAGGTGATGGACCTCGCCGACATGCAATCTTCATCCGGCGCTGCGGTCACATGGGGAGATTTCACGTCTCCCGGTTTTGATCCGGGAGCGAAGATCGCCGTGCTGCACGGCAATCCCGGGGCAAAGGGCGATTACACCGTTCGCCTCCAGTTTCCCGATGGGTACAAGATCCCGGTTCACTGGCATCCCAATGGCGAGCACGCCACCGTGCTTTCCGGAACGTTAGGCCTGGCGATGGGCAACACAGCGGACTGGAAAGCGGTCCGCGACTACTCATCGGGTGATTTTCTTTACCTGCCCGCCCATCACTCGCATTTCGGAATCGCGCGCGGTGTCACCATGGTCCAGCTCCACGGAGAAGGACCGTTGGAGATCAAGCTCGGCGCGGGAATGTAAGAGGACGGCGAGTGGCGGTGAACAGCGTAGTCTGTCCGCCGCCACTCGTCGCCGCTAAATCGCACGGCCTTCACGCGATGGCTACTCCGGTGCCCACCAGGTGATTCTGGCTCTGCGACGCCTGACCGTGTAGAATGAGATCATGCCCGGATCATCTCCCGTGACGCCGGACTTCGGCGATCAGCCGCGCCTCGCTGGCTCGTTGTCTGAGCTCGCCAAGGGAATGCATCTCTCCGGCATTCTCCGCACGGCGCAACAGGTTCGCGAGCTCAAAGCGAAGGGGACCCCTGTCCTCGATTTCAGCCTCGGGGATTTCAGCCCGAAATATTTTCCGATTCCTGCGAAGCTTCTTTCGGGAATCGTGAAGGCTCTGGAGTCGGGCGCGACGAATTACCCTCCGCCGCCAGGTCTGCTTTCTCTTCGGCAAGCGGTCTCCGATTACGTCGAGCGATGCTCCGGCGTTCGCTATCCGATCGAATCCGTGCTGATCACCTGCGGCGGCCGCCCGGTCATATATGGTGCCTATCTCACTGTCGTCGCGCGCGGCGATACCGTCGTGTACTCTGTTCCTTCGTGGCAGAACGATTCGTATGCGTGGCTCTCGGGTGCAAAAGCGATCGAGGTAGAAGCGAAGAGCGAAAACGGATTTCAACCGACGCTCTCCGAGATTGCGCCCCATTTGAAGAACGCGCGACTTCTCTGTCTTTGCTCACCGGGGAATCCTACGGGGACCGCGATGGAGCCGCAGGCCTTCAAGGAGATTCTCGAGGCGGTTGTCGATGAGAACCGCAGGAGAGAAAAATTAGGCGGCGAGCGTCCGCTCTTCCTCTTGTATGATCAGATCTACAGCTCCATTCGCGTGAACGACAACAAGCACCGGTATGCGCTTGCGCTCGTCCCCGCGAGTGCTCCCTACGTCATGACGATGGACGGCGCGTCGAAAGCATTTTCCGCCACAGGCCTTCGCGTGGGCTGGCTGCTCGCTCCGCCTGCAATCATCGCCAAGGCGGGGGAGCTTCTTTCACACGTCGGTGCGTGGGCGCCGCACGCAGAGCAGGCCGGAATGACGGAGCTGCTCAAAGATGAGGCGGCAATCGCCGAGTATCGCACGTCAATGGATAATGCGGTGCATAAGCGACTCGGCGCGCTTTATCAGGGTTTTGCGGCGATGCGCGAAGAAGGATTACCCGTGGATGCGCTCTGTCCCGACGGTGCGATTTACGTCTCACTCCAGCTCAAGCTTCGCGGAAAAAAAATCGGCGGTGAAGTAATCGCGGACAACGAGGCGATTCGCTCGCTCGTCCTTAAAGAGACCGGTATAGCCATTGTCCCTTTTCAGGCTTTTGGTCTAACTCAAGAGACCGGCTGGTTTCGGCTCAGTATCGGCGCCGTCTCTATGGAAGAGATCGCCGAGGTCTTTCCGCGTCTTCGCTCTCTGCTCGCGAAAATCTCGAGCTAGTCGGGCTTTCCGCCGCCGACGGTATGCGCGATCGCGCGCGCGTTCGCATTCGCGACGTTTTCATCCGGCGGAATCTTCGCCTGCGGCGTCGCCGTCGACATTGCTTCAGGGGATCGCTTCACGAGAGTGAGAATGGTGTAGACGGCGACGGGCTCGTCGTTCTGGTTGGTTACCTCCACATCCCACGCGATCACTCCCTGCGGCACCCCGTCCGGCGGCGTGTCTTTGGCCGTTTTCTGTTTGCAGGTGAAGCGCACTTTGATCGTGTCGCCGATGTAAACCGGCTTCACGAAGCGAAGGTTCTCGAGTCCGTAGTTCGCGATCACGGGTCCCGGCTCGGGATCAACGAACAATCCTGCCGCGGCGGAAATGACGAAGTAGCCGTGAGCGACTCGCGCGCCGAAGATCGATTCCTTCGCAGCCGCGTCGTTCATATGCGCGTAGAAGTGATCTCCGCTTATGGCGGCGAAGTTCGTGACGTCCTTTTCTGTGACGGTGCGCGTGCCCGTGTTCAGGGTCTCGCCTATTTGGATCTCGTCGTAAAACTTGCGGAATGGATGGCGCTTGTCCGGCTTCTGCTCTGCGCCGCGGATCCATTCGCTCGAGACTTTCGTAAGCGTCGTGGGTGAGCCCTGCACAGCAGTGCGCTGCATGTAGTGAAGCGCGCCCCGAATACCGCCCATCTCCTCGCCACCGCCGGCGCGGCCGGGTCCGCCGTGCACGAGCTGCGGCAGCGGCGATCCGTGACCGGTGGACGCCTTCGCCGAATCGCGATTCAACAGCACCAGCCGGCCGTGATGCGACGCCACCCCGAGCACGACGTCGCGCGCAGTGGAGTCATCGCTTGTGAAGAGCGAGCCCACGAGACTTCCGCGCCCCATCTTCGCAAGCGTGATCGCTTCGTCCACGCTCTTGTACGGCATCACCGTGTTCACCGGCCCGAATGCCTCGACGCTGTGCGGCTCATCGCGCGCAAAGGGTTTTTCCGAGTAAAGGAGAGTGGTGGGGAAGAACGCGCCCCGATCCCTATCCGCCCCGATCACGTCGAGCTTGTCGGGATCGCCGTACACCCGCTCGGCTGCATTGAGCAGTGACGACAAACTCTTGCCGACTTCTGCAACCTGCGCTTTGCCAGCGAGCGGTCCCATCTTTACTCCTTCGACGGATGGATCGCCGATCTTCACACCGGCGAGCCGCTTCTGCAGTGCGGCAACGACGTCCTCCGTCATACTGTCCGGGACTAGAGTGCGACGAATTGCCGTGCACTTCTGTCCCGCTTT
>JACDDT010000158.1 GCA_013816855.1 Gemmatimonadaceae bacterium | reverse complement strand
CGTCCGAAAATGTCCTGGGTGTCGCGGCGGAATTGGAAATCTCCCTCGAATGGCGTGAACGCGCTTCGCTGCTGCTGCCACACGAAGAAGAGCGCTGAGCCGGGGCGATATTCCCATCGCACCACCGCGTTCCCGCGGAGTGATTGCGTGCGGAAGTCGGGATTACTGAGCGTGAACGTGGGAGCGGGACCTGCGCCATCGGGATCGACCGTGTACGACTGCACCTTGCCGACGTTCGTGACGGGCGTGATGGTGCTGCTCCCTTCTCCGAACGTGTTGTACTTATCCACCGCGCGCGCGGCGAGCTCCTTGAATCCACGGTAGTCGCCGGAAGACGCGAACGGCTGGGCGTACATCTGAAACGACAGGTTGCGGGTGAGCGTCCACTCGACCCTCGTCGTCGCGGAGAGCGTAGTCTGGTAAAGGTCCGCAAAGACGTAACGCCGCCCGAAGGTCGCGGTCATATTCGGATCGCTTACGGATTGCACGAACTGAATCGTGTTATGAAAGCGGGAAATCCCCGGTTGAAAGCTCAGCTTGATACTCGAGCTCGGCCGGTAATCGACCCCCGGATTCACCGAGCGCGAATATCCCCCGTTGGAATCTCCGAAGTAGGCGAGGTTCAAGTTGAACGGAAGCCGCCGTTTCGAATCGGTCCCGCCATAGAGATACACTCCGCCCTGCGTCGGCTGCCGCCCCTCGGGCCCGCCGCGCGTGAGACGGTCGTCGACGTTCCCCGGATTGTATTCGGAGCCACCGCCGAGGTACCAGAGATTGTTGAGCGTGGCGTTGAAATAATTGAAGTAGCTCGACCAGATCTTGTCGCCGCCGTAATTCCATGCGTGGTTGGTACCCGCGCCATAGTTGAAGTCGCGGAATAGCTTGCCCGGGGTGAAGCTCGAGTACGACGCGCTTCCTCCCAGGTTCCTATAATCCACACGCCCCATGAACCCGAGATCGTTTACTTCGTACCCCGGGCTAATCTGCTTCGCCGTAGCACTCATCGAAAAGTTTCCGGCCTTGGTGAGGCCGAGCACGAGCGAGTTACCACTGAGACCGTTTCTCGAGCTGTCGACGCCGAGATAATCGGCATCGGGACGCTGGAAATAGCGCGAGCTGCTCCGCTGTGAATTCGTGATCACGCGCTGTGATCCTCCGATCGAGCTCGCCGACAGCGCGCCACTCGCCTGCCACTGTCCGTTCCAGAAGCGGTGCTCAAAGTCGAGCGACCCGACTTCCGCCCGCGAGCGCAACAGATTTTTGAATCCGGGATCCTTCAGGTCGCGGTTGACCGCCGTCCCCCCGATTCCGACGATAGTCTTCCCGCCGCGATAATCCCGACGCACGCGGCCGACGAAATAATTCGTCATCGGCTCCACCGGCGCTGACGTGCGCAAACCTTTGCCGTCGTCCACCCTGGCGGTTTCCTTCGCGGTGACCGCGTCGAGAAAGCCAACTGTCCAGGGCCCCGACTTTCCGCTCAGCTTCGTAGCGCCTAGTATAGTTGTCGCATCGGGGGCATCGACATACACCCCGGATACGAAGCGCTGCGGCGCGCGTCCGATGCGCCGGGAATAAAAGATTTGGCCGAAGCCGTAGCTCGGACCGCTTCGCACCGAGCCGATGTTGAAGATGCTTGCTCCCTCGACGAAGAACGGTCGCTTCTCAGGGAAAAAGGATTCGAAGGCGGAAAGATTCACGACGGCGGGATCGACTTCCACCTGCCCGAAGTCAGGGTTCACCGTAGCGTTAAGGGTGAGACCGCTGGGGAGACCGAACTTGATATCGCCTCCGACGGAAGGATTTACATCGGTGGAGCGATAGAACGGGTTCTTCGGATTGCCGGGGGCGCGAGAGACCTTCGTGCTCGTGTACGGAACGAACTCGACGCGACGCGGTGTTGGAATGTCCACAATCCCGGTGAGGTCTCCCGCGAACGAGACGAATCCCGGATCGGCTCGTTTCCACGGGCTCCACGAGTCACGCTCGCCGGTCCTCGCGATGTCACGCTGCACCTGAAGCCCCCAAATTCTCTCTTCTCCGGGCTGCGCCGAGCCGAAACGGAGCTGCGAGAGTGGAATGCGGTACTCGGCTGTCCAGCCCGCCGAGTCGATCGATGTGGCAACCTCCCACACTGCGTCCCAGTTGAGATCTTCGGAGCGATCGTCGGAGTGGAGGACATCCTTTTGCACGCCGAGCGGGTTGACTGCAAACCGGAAGGCATTTCTGCGGTCGTGGTAGGAATCCACGATAACGTGAATCCAATCGGAGTAAATGCTGGTCGCATCACGACGCGCGAGCT
>JACDDT010000157.1 GCA_013816855.1 Gemmatimonadaceae bacterium | reverse complement strand
GCGAACGATCCGCTCCGCGCATACGGCGGCGTCTCGGTCACAGTCGGACGCACTTCCGACGGGATGTCGATGATCTTGTGATCGATCAGATACTGCCTGATCCCGTCGATCGTCCGCTTGCCAGACGGAATGAGATCGGCCGCCGTCGGATGCTCGTCCTCGAGCGTCGCCATCGCCTGCGCCGGCGTCTTCCCCGGCGCGACGAGCTGCGCCGTCGCCACGAAATCCTTGTAGTCCTTGTCGAGGTTCGCCTCGCCTAGCTGGAGGAGACGGGGGAGGGGGATATCCACCATCTCGTCATAGAGCAGCTTGTCGGCAAAATTCTTGGCGCCGATCGCGTACGCGCCGTGCGATTTCGGGATCATCGTCTTCAGCCAATTACTCGCGCCCTGCATTGCGGAGACGACTGAATCGTTGACGCTGGTGAAATTGCGCAGTGCGGCGCTGTCGCTGCCCGCGGCGCCCTTCGCCCACGTAGCGACGTCGTTCTTGAAGAAGCCGACCGAGCCCGACGCGATGCGCCATGACAGATCGGTGAACTCCTTCGGCGGGTTCACGATGTTGATGCGCATCTCGTTGAGAACGGCGGGAACTCCGCGGAGGCGCGCCGTCACGGCCTTCAAGCGATCGGCGGGCGAGGCGAAGTTGCGCTTCATCAGAAGATCGACCGCGTTCCCGGGAAGCCCGACGTAGCTCATCGGATTCTTTTTCCAGTTGGCGAGCGTCTCTTCGTCCTGGAGCTCCGACTTGATGTTGCCGTCAATTATCGCGGCGTCGATCGAATCGTCGAGTGCGAGCTGCGGCGTTCTTATCGAATCCAGCTGGCCCTGCAGCCAATGGAGCGTCGCGATCCGCCGCTGCATTGTTGCCGCCGAGTAGTCCTCGACCTTCGAGTCGTACTGGTGGAACCCGGCCGCGGTCCCCTGGCTTGGTGTGAACGCGTAGAGGGAATCGAAGTAAGTGTCCACGAACGCGGCGAAGATCGGATTCGATCCCGAGGCGGAGGAGGCGATGGCCGCGGTGCTCGACGCAGTAGACGAATTCTTGTCGGTGGCTGCGCAAGCGAGCACCGCGAAGGGAAGCGAAACGATCAGGGAGCGGTAGAGGCCAGGGCGCATGGGATAGGGATTGGGAGAGTGGAAAAGATGCAACGAATGTCACGCTAACGGCGAGGATTTCGAGAGGGCCATAGAGAAGGCTTGTCTTACCTACGCTAGCGTAGATATTATTATGTTGTCAGCGAGATTGGAATTCAGCGATCATGCGTGCCTCCGCATGACAGAGAAGTGCATCAGCGAAGCGGAGGTTCGACGGATAATCGAGCGTGGCATATGCGCTCCAGAAGCTGTCGACCTGGTTGCTGCACCCCGCTTCAGCTACAGGGCGATGCTCGAGGGAAGTTGGTTTACAGTTGTTGTCGCTGTTGAGCCGGACAGAATTGTTGTTGTTACCATCATAGGTTGAGGTTCAACGAATGAGATGCAGCTACGATCCATCGGTTGACGCTTTTTACTTCGGCTTCGGGGCTACCCGGGAGTCTCATCGGTCGATTCAACACTACCCCGAAATAATTCTCGACTACGATAGCGCAGGCCGGCCGATAGGTGTCGAAGTTCTCAACGCGCGGAAATACCTTCCAAAGGAAGCGCTTACCAACATTCCGCTTCCCGACCCACTGCTGTCGCTGGAGGACGCGGCGAAACAAATCGGTCTCGATCCCGCAACGCTGCGTCAACAGATTTTGAAAAAGCGCATTCGCGCGGAAAAGATCCACCGCCAGTGGTTGGTTGAGCAGTCGGCCCTCAATGAATATCTCGCCAGCAGAGCGCCGCAGGGGCGAAAGAGCAAACGGCGAGGCGCTGCCGCGCGTTAGTGGCCCGTTTCGTTTTGAACGCGCGATTGCCGCTGTAACTCCTACCGCTCCGACATCGTAAGGAGCATCGACTGAAAAAACCAGGAATCGCTCAGATGCCTTGTCTCGCCACCATCATTGCGCTCGCCGCTCCGCGGCTCGTCATCGTCCTTCTCTGGATGTTCACGAGTTGGTTTCGCGGCGTCTTCCACACGTCGATCGTGCCGATCATCGGCGTCTTCATTCTGCCCACGACAGTTCTCTGGTATTCCGCCGTCCACAACTGGTTCAACGGCGCGTGGACTTTCTGGCCGATTGTCGGGCTCATCGTCGCGCTTTGCATCGACCTCGGCCCGATGCGGAGAAAACGCGCGAATCGCAGCTAACGGGCGAATCGCAGCTAACGCGCGGCGCCGATTGAAATAAAAAAAGCGGCGCACATCTCGTGCGCCGCTTT
>JACDDT010000069.1 GCA_013816855.1 Gemmatimonadaceae bacterium | reverse complement strand
GCCGCCGCCGAAGAGCGCGTTCAATCCTTCCTCGAGAGTTTCTCCCATCACTACCCGGTTCTCATGGGCGACGACTACACGCTTGAGCTCGGGAATGCTTCCGCCTTCTGCGCGCAGATAAATCGGCTGCACGTAGATGAGCGACTCCTCGATGGGAATTACGAGCAGCTCGCCGCGAATGACCTCCGACCCCCGCTGATCCCAGAGCGTTATCTGCCTCGAAATCTCGGTGTCCTGATTGATGCGATTCACGATCTGGCGCGGCCCGTAAACGAGGCTCTGTTTCGGAAAGCGGTACACCGACAGCTTGCCGTAATTGTCGCCGTCCATGCGCGCGACCATCCACGCTGCAAGATTGTCCTTTCCGCGCGGGGTGAACGGCGTCATGTAGATGAATTCAGGATTCTTCTCACCGGGCAGCCGCATCACGATGTGACGCATGAACGGGTTGTCCGGGTTCGTCGTGTTATCGGTGGTGGGAATCTGCCACTGGTCTTCGCGGTGGTAGAACGTCTCCGGCTGGAGCATGTGGTAAGTCGCGTGGAGATTCGTCTGAATGCGGAAAAGATCCGCCGGGTAACGAATGTGGCGCCGCAAGTCCGCCGGCATCTCCGACAGCGCGTGGAAGATTTTTCCGAAGATTCGCTCGTAGGTGACCACGACAGGGTCCGTGGGATCACTTATGAAAGCTGTAACCGATCCGTCATAGGCGTCGACCACGACCTTGACGCTATTCCGCATGTAGCTGGTGCCATCTGCGAGGCGCTGGGCGTACGGGTAATTCTCCCCCTTCGTATACGCGTCCAGGATCCACTCGAGACGTCCGTCGTCGGTAACGACTAGATACGGGTCATTGTCGAAAGCGAGAAACGGGAGCGCAGTCGTTGCGCGGGCAAGGATGTTCCTGCGGTAGAGTATCTTCGCGGCGCCCTTGATGTCATCCGAGAGAAGTATTTTCAGCGACCCAAGCTGGAATGCGTAGAGCAGCTTGCGTCCGAGCGAGCCGATCGGAATCCCGCCTTTCCCTGCGTATCTGCCATAGATGTTCGTTTCGCCGGCCGGATAATCGAACTCCTTTTGTCCCGTACCGACGAACACGTAATCGTTCGTGAGCTCGCCGTAGTAAATCTGCGGCCGGGTGAGCTTCACGCTGACAGAAGACGCCGGTGGGAGATCCTTGATGAAGAGAACTGGCAGTCCTTCCGACGTCACCTGATTCACGGGAGCCATGGTGATGCCCATGCCGTGCGTGAATGTGAGCCGCTCGTTGATGAACGTGCGCGTCGGCAGCGACGCCGCGTTCAGCTCTCGCGCGGCGACGTGTACCTGGCGGTAGTGTCCATCGATGGTATAGCGGTCGTCGTCGACCGAGACGAAATCGTAATACGTGCGGATTTCCTGGAGCTGGCCGAAAGTCTGCTTGAGAAGATCCCTCTCCCACAAGCGGACGTTGTCCACGGTTGCGCTGTTGTTCTTGATGTCCGACATCGACAACCGCACTTCGCCGCTCAAGTCGCGGGCTTCCACCTTGTCGAGCCCCCACGCCTTCCGCGTGGAGGAGATGTGATTTTGGAGATAGGGGCGCTCGCGGGTTAGCTCGTTCGGCGCGACGACCAGCTTCTGAAAGAGGGAGGGCACGACTCCGCCGGCAAAAATCGAAGTCAGTAAATACAACGCTGCGCCAAGGCCCGCGTACTTCGCCGGCTCGCTCCGCACTACTCCATATACGACGAGAGCCGCGGCGACCAGCGCAGCAACCGCCGTCACGTAAAGTCCCGGCAGAGCCACGTGCACGTCAGTGTAGCTCGCACCCACGAGGGGACCTGTCGTCGAGAACAAGAGCTCCGAGGTATCGACAAGAAGCAAGCGGACCGCTCTTAACACGAAGAAAATAGCCGCGAGCAAGCCCAGGTGCCTCGCCGCTCCAGGCGCGACGCTTACACGGCGCACGTGAATCTGAATTTCGGTCCGCATCGCGTACACGATTGTCGCGGCGATGAAGCAGAACACGATGAGCGTGTCGACCATTGTCAGCACATCGGAAATCGCCGGCAGCTTGAACAGATAGTAGGACACATCGCGGCCGAAAATCGGATCGTGTGTGCCGAGAGGAGCGGCGTTGGCGGCCTTCAGGAAAACGAGCCAGAGCGACGCAGCGCTGGTGGCGAGGACGAATGCGATGACTACACCGACAGGACGCAGAATCTTTTTGACAATCTCGGCTACATCTACCTGGACGCCCGTCTGCCTGTTCAAATACAACACCGGCAGATGACTAGCCGAGCCCGCCGCCGTTCGCCCATTGAGATAGAAGAGCGCGAACACGGAGAATCCGACGAGCAAGAACAAACCTGTCCGCCAAAGCAGCGATGTTACGAAGACCGATTGGAAACCAATCTCCTTGAACCAGAGCCAATCGGTAACGAAACCCGCTAGCCAGGGAATACCGATGAAGACGGCAGCAAACGCGGAAATCGCAAAAAGGAGAACGCGTTTGGCTTTTGGAGAAAGGCTCGGCATCTGCGCCGGCGCGGGACGTTCGAAGGGATGTGTCATCTGGCACGAATGTACGACAACGGACGGGCCCTGCAAACAAAACGCCCCCCGAACGACGACTCGTCCCGGGAGCGCATGCCTTTAGCTCGTCCGTCCGGCGAGCCAATGACCCAGCATCAGCTCATCAGAGGCCGAAGAAGTAATTGAACTTTACAAGGAAGACGTTGTCCGGATGGGCGCGGAAGAGCGCCTGTCTGTCGCGGGAGAAATCGAAGTCGCCGAACGGAGCTTGGTCGCTTCGGATCTGGTTCCAAACGAGAAACATCGTCGAGCCCGGGCGATACTCCCATCTCAACACGGCGGTGCCGCGCAGGGACCGAACGTTGAAATCCGGGTTTCCTATGGTGAACGAATTCGCCGGTCCGGCGCCATCGGGATCAACCGTGTACACTTTCGAGGCGGCAGTCCCTGACGAGGTGATCGAACCCTTCCCGGGCGATCCATACGACGTCTTGTGAATCTGGCGCGGATTGTCGAACTCCTTGAACGCCGAGTAACGGCCGCTGGAAATGAACGGCTGAGCGTAGAGCTGAAGTGTAAGCGCGGGCGTAAAAGTCATGTCAACGCGCGTGTCGACAGACACGGTGTGCTGGATGATGTCCGCGAACACATATCGCACTCCGTAGAAGTTCGTTGCCGTCGTATCCTTCACGGATCTTACGAACTGCTGCGTACCGGCGGAGTAGTCGTAGGAGGGGCCGAGCGTGATCCTAAGGTTGGACTTCGGCTTGATCGAGAGATTCTCGCGGACGTTATAATTGTAGCCGTGATCTCCGACGCTCTTTCCGTAGCTGAGATTCGTGTAGGCGACAACGGGCTTTCTGCTGTCGGTACCGAGGAAGTACTGGGCGACGTGATAGCCGGTCTTCTTCACTACGGGACCGCCGCGCGTCAGACGGTCGTCGTAGGTGACCGGATGATAAAGGTAGAACGCGTTGTTGAACCAGTAATTCGGGTAAGTCTGGGCGACGAATATATGGACCTGCCGGTCGGTGAGATCCCCGTCGTAGTTGAACTGCTGCTGCGCTCCGATTAGCGCAGCACGCTCGCGATAGGATTTTGTCGGTTTCGACCACTGCCGCAACAAGTTCCCGTTCATGAAGAAATAGTCTGATCGCGTTATGAACGAGATGTCGTTCACCTCGAAGCCGGGACTGCGGAAGTTGACGGCTGTTTCCCAGAGCCAGTCGCCCGCGTCCTTGGACATTCTCGCGTAGCCGCCGTACCCGGCCAGGCCGGTCGCCGCCGGATCGTACTTGTCGGAAGAGAAAATCCCGTTACTGCCGGACTGGCGGTCGGGGCGCTGGAAATAGCGAGCGCTCGACCGCTGAATCCGATTGATGGCGAGGGGGCTTCCCGCCAAACGCGAGCCCTCGAGGGCAGCGATGAGGCTGTAGCGGTGGTCCTGCCACGCCTTGTTCAGGTCCGCCCCAAACGTCTCCGCGTGACTACTCAGCCGCGTCGTTAGAACCGAATCGTCCATCCGGCGCATTACCGAGCTGCCAATGACTCCGACAACGAGATTGCCTCCCTGATAATCCTGCTTCACGCGTCCGACGAAGTAGTTGGTGAGCGGCTCGACCTCGGTGTGAAATTTTCTATCGACGCCTACAGTGTCGATTACCGTCGCCATCTCGCGCCGGGTGACAGCGTCAAGAATTCCGACAGACATTCCGCCGGCAGTACGCCCCGTGACTTTGGCCGCGCCCAAAATGGTGGAGTTCTCGGGCGCATCCACGTACGTGCCGCGGGCCAGACCCTGCGGCGAGCGGCCGATTCTTCTCGTGTAAAAACTCGGCAGCGGCGACGTGTTGCTGCAGAAGAAGCAGTTGAACCCGACGTAGCTGAAAAAGCCGGCGTTGGCCACGAAGAAGGGCCGCTTCTCTTCGAAGAATGTCTCGAACGCGCTGAGGTTGACGCTTGCCGGATCCACTTCCACTTGGCCGAAATCCGGATTGAACGTCGCATCGAGCGTGAGGCTCGAGTTGAGCAGATACTTCACATCGGCGCCGACCCGGTAGTCGTACTTGTGCCCCGGGTTAAATGGATCGGTGGGAGACGCGGGCCTGATGTACGACGCCCGACTTACGACGTACGGCAGAATCTCCGCCTTCTCGGGAATCGCGTGTATGCTCAGCCCTTCCAGGTGGCCGAACCGAAAAGGCCCACCCGACTCGGTTCTCCCCCAACTCGCCCAATCGTCCTGCTCGGCGTTCTTCGCCCGAATGCGACGAAGCTGCATTCCCCAAGTCTGATCGGCGGTACGGGGATATCTGAGCTGCGAGAACGGAATGCGCATCTCCACGTACCATCCCTTGTCGTCGATGGACGACGCCGATTCGTAAATCGGATCCCACGACCGGTCGGGGTTTTGAGTTCCGCTGCCGGTCGCGTCGTTACGAACCCCCGCTCGGTTCATCTCGAACACCGTGCGACCCTGGTGATCGTGGAAAGTGTCGAAAGTGACCTGAAAGAGATCTTCTCCGTCCCCCGCTTGATCCCGCCGGACTAGCCGACCCTTTATCGCGCTGCTTCCCTCCGTCTCATAGAGCCAGGCGCCGATGTATAACGCGTCCGCGTCGTAAAGGATTCGGACTTCTGTCTTCTGAGTCGCGGGCTGACCATTGCTGGGATCGAATTGGACGAAATGATCGATGACTGGCGCCGCCTGCCACGCAACTTCGTCAGGCTTGCCATCGATTTTGATCGTTGCCTTGAGAGGAACGGCCTTCGCGACCGGTGGCGGCGTTGGATGGTTCTCGTGTCCCTGCGCGGTGGCGGTTGCGGCGACGAGAACGACCGCGGCGAGAGCTCGACCAAAGCGAATTGCGACTGCGCGGATCATTTGCGGACGGAGTAAGTGCATGCGTGCCAGGTGGTGGTATCCGAATCTGCCAATGCGGAAATTAGACAATGGGTATTACGAAAGGGTTTAGGCCGGGGATTCAAAATGCCTGGGCGGGTTCGAGCGGCCCGATAGAGGCGCGGCTGTCTCGCGAACCGATAATAAAAAGAAGGGGACACCGAATCCGCCGCTCACCCCAATGCGGGCGCGGTATGCCTAGACGTTAAGGCTTGCTCAGCTTGAACGAAAGATTGATCGTCTTGTTCGATTGCACCGTGATCGGAATCGGCAGCGTTTGCGTGCTCGGAATGGAATAGCCGGCGGGCGCGACGACCGTGGCGTTGTAATCCCCGGGTATTATCCCGCCATCGGTCTCGCCAGGCGAGGCGTTGCCCGCTCCGTCTGTAGTCGCTCCTCGCCAAATGAAACTGCCTCCCGGAATGAGGAGGTTCACCGTGGCGCCGGCGACGGCAGCGCCGTTCTGATCGCTTACATGCGCAGTGACGTGACCGGGATCGGGAAACTTGTCGATGTTGCTCACCTGACACGCGGTGGCGGCGAAAACGGCGAATGATAAAGCTGAGAAAACGATGCGCGGGGTCATTGATTCTATTTTCCCCAGTCGGCAATGAAGACGTTGGTTTCGTGCGGATTCTTTGCGAGCCTGTTGGAAGCCCATACAAGCTTCTTGCCATCCGGACTGAACGCGGGAAATCCGTCGAATGTCGGATCGAATGTGACTTGCTCCAGCCCGCTACCGTCGGCATTCACCAAAAACAAATCGAAGTTTCCGCTCCTCGGTTCTTTGTAGTTCGAAGAGAAGATTATCCTCTTCCCGTCAGGAGTCCACGAGGGTCCGAAGTTCGCGCCGCCGAGGTGTGTGATCTGGTGCTGATCGGACCCATCCGCGTTCATGACAAAGAGCTCGACTTTGCTGGGGCGAACGAGACGCTGGGCGAGAAGCCCGCGGTAATTCTTCAGCTCGGTCGAGTCGGTCGGATGATTCGCGCGATAGACAATCCTTTTTCCGTCGGGCGACCACCACGCTCCGCCGTCGTAACCCGGCGTGTTCGTGAGTCGTTTCACATTCGTGCCGTCCGAGTTCATCGTGTATATCTCGAGATCCCCGTCTTTGAGGGATGTGAATACGATCTTCCTACCGTCGGGAGACATCACACCTTCAGCGGTGTACACGTCGTAGCGCGTGAGCCGCTTGAGATGTGAGCCGTCACGGTTGACAGTGTAGATGTCGTAGCGGTCCAGCGGCCATAGATATCCCTTGGATGGATCCGGCTTCGGCGGACAGAGGGTGTCGTGGGCGGAGCTGGAAGCAAAGAAGATTTTTTTGTCTCCCGGAAAAAACCAGCCGCAAGTTGTCTTGCCCCAGCCGTTGGAGATTCGCCGCGCATCCGTTCCATCGATGCGCATCACATACTGCTGGTCGCACGGGTGCGCGCCGCGCGTGCTCTGGAGCGTGAGCCACTTACCGTCGTGACTGAAATAAGCTTCAGCGTTTTCGCCGCCGTGCGTTATCTGACGGATATTGGCCAGATGCGGCTCAGGCGTCAGAGCGCCCCTGCCTCCAGCGCCAAGAAGGGCCAATGCCGGAAGAACCAAAGAAGCGTTCAGTCTCATTCCACAAATATCGGTAGGCGGGCTTCCAGCATGCTACAGCCTCGCCGTTACTGGTTCCCTTCTTGCTCCCTTATGATCATATCCAAGCACCGCCCCACGGCTCCCGTGATGCGGAACGCTGACTAGCGAGGATTCCATTGAACGAGAGTCCTAAACTTCGCTCCTCCGGCGCCGATCCTCTCGCACGCGCGCTCGCCACCCACCTGCGCGACGCGCGCGAAGAGCTAGTGCGAAGATGGCTGGACCGGATCGTGGCTCGTGTCGCGCTTGACCCGCAAAGGGTGTTTCCAACCACCGAGCTGCTCAACCACGTTCCCATTCTTATCGACGGTATCGCGGACATTCTGGCGCAGCCGGAGCTGTCAGTGGACGAGAACGTCCCGCTCGTTCCCAAGGCGATGGAGCTTGGAGCCCTGCGGCATTCTCAGGGGTTCGACGCATACGAGATCCTCAAGGAACAGGAGATCCTCGGCGCGATCATCTTCAGCTACCTCGCCGACATCGCCGATGACATCGCGGTCGAAGCGTCGCGACGCGACCTGCTCGAATGCTGGCAGCGTATTTCTCATGCGCTCGAGCTGATTCGCCAGGCGACGGCGGGACATTTCCTCCGGCTCGCCGGCGAAAGGGTACGCGAGCGCGAAGAGCGCCTGCGGCGTTTCAACCGGATGGTCGCGCACGAGCTCAAGAACCGGGTGGGCGCCATTCGCGGCGCATCCAGTTTTCTTCCGGAGCCGTGGGTAGATGACACTCAGCGGCAACGATTTCAGCGAATGATCTCCGAGAACGCCGACGGACTTCAGCACGTGCTCGAGAATCTCGAGGCCCTCTCGCGGGTAAGCTCCGACGCGCGACAACGCCACAATGTTCTCCTCCCTCAGGCGGTCGCCGAGGCCGCCCGCCAGCTTCGGGAATCCGCGCAGGCACGCTCCGTCGAAGTTGTGATCGCGGAGAGTCTCCCCTCCGTTGAGGTGGACGCAGCCGCAGTAGAGCTCTGCCTGATCAATTACGTATCGAACGCAATCAAGTATTCGGATTCCAAGAAACCGCTGCGTCACGTGCACATCTCAGGCGAACTTTGCTTCGGAGCAGGAGAGAACAGCGGCGAGCTCGTGGTGCGTGTGAGTGACAACGGCATCGGCGTGCCGGCCGACTCGCGCGAGGGACTATTCGGACAGTTTTACAGAGTGCCCGGAGAGACTGTGACGGCAATCGAGGGCACCGGCCTCGGCCTCAGTATCGTCAAGGACACCATCGAATCGCTCGGCGGTCGAGCGTGGGCGGAATTTCCGGGGGGTGGCGGAAGTGTCTTTCTTTTCTCCCTTCCCTCGCGGCGTGAGGAAGACGCAGCAGCGGCGGGAACGCCGCGGCCGGGCGACGGCTAGACCGCGGTAACGGCTGCGACGTCAGCCGTACGAAGCACCCTCGTCACGGCGATACGCAAAGATTGCGAGCGCGGTGAAGATCACACCGAAACCGAGAAGCGCGAGAGCGTTGCTCCGCGGTGCGACTATCTGTTGTTGCGGCATGGTGTAAAGTACGACTTATCCAAGGAAAGAATTCGGCCAACAAAAAAGCCCCCGACGCTAGTCGAGGGCTTTTTTACTTCGCAGTCGCTTTCGAGACTAGCACATCCTCCGCAGAAAGGTGGTGGCGATTCATATTCCCGATCTTGAAGTCAACGGCTCACTGTAGATTCTTCGGATGACTGAGATCAATCGACGTCTATTTCTCAAGGGTGTGGCAGCGATGTCGGTGTTGGCGAGCGGGTGTTCGCAAACGCTTCAGGGAATCGCCGAACTCCCCCCCCGCATCAAACGCCGCGTTCGGCCGGGCGACCCGCTATGGCCCACGCACGCAGCCTGGGAGGATTTGCGGCGGGCGGTACGTGGGCGATTAATCAAATTCGAGTCGCCGCTGGAAGCTTGCAGTGTTTCCCGCCTCGGTTCGGCATGTACGGACGTTATTAGGAAATTGAAGAACCCGTTCTACATCGGCGATCAACCGGCGCTCACGCAAGCGTTCGGCTGGGCCGATGCCTGGCGATCCTCCCCAAGCGTATACGCGGTCTCAGCCGCCTCAGCAGGCGACGTGGTCGCTGCCGTCAACTTCGCGCGCGATCACAATCTCCGCATCGTGGTGAAAGGCGGTGGCCATAGTTATCAGGGAACGTCGTCGTCACCGGACTCGTTGCTCATCTGGACGCGCACGATGAATGAGATCGTCATGCACGACGCGTTCGTTCCGCATGGAGCGGGCACGATCTCGTCGCAGCCGGCAGTTTCGGTCGGCGCAGGCGCGATGTGGGGGCAGGTTTATGAGGCTGTCACGACCAAAGGCGGTCGCTACGTCCAAGGCGGCGGGTGCACGACCGTTGGCGTGGTTGGGCTTATTCAGAGCGGTGGTTTCGGAAGCTTCTCGAGGAATTATGGCCTCGCCGCGGCGGGACTGGTGGAAGCGGAAGTGGTGACCGCCGATGGCGTGGCCCGAATTGCGAACGCCGTCACGAATCCGGATTTGTTCTGGGCACTAAAGGGTGGCGGGGGAGGAAGCTTCGGGATCGTTACCAGGGTGACGCTGAAGACGCACGATCTCCCTCAATACGTCGGTGCGGCGTTCGGGACCATCAGGGTCAACTCGGAGCCTGCGTTCCGTCGACTGACCGCACGCCTGGTGAGCTTCTACCATGATCGACTTTTCAACCGTCATTGGGGGGAGCAGCTTCGATTTACTCACGACGCGGTGCAGATCCAAATGGTGTTCGAGGGGATGAGCGGTCAACAGGCGGAAGAGCTTTGGAAGCCGCTGGTGGACTGGGTGACCAGTGCTCCACAGGATTTCACGTGGGAGGAGCCTCTGGTGATTGCCAATCTCCCTGCGCGGCATCTATGGGATGCCGCGTTTCTCAAGCAGAACGTTCCGCAGATGGTCGTTGCTGACGAGCGCCCGGGCTCTTCTCCGTCCAACTACTTTTGGGCGGGAGATGGAAGCCAGGCGGGGCAGTTCATCCATGGATTCCGGTCCGCGTGGCTACCAGCACGGCTATTGGAAACCAAGCAACAGGGCGTTCTAACCGACGCACTGGTCGCAGCCAGTCGCATCTGGCCCGTCTCTCTGCATTTCAACAAGGGGCTAGCGAGGGCTTCCGCTGAGGATATCGCGGCTGCGCGAGACACAGCAATGAACCCGGCGGTGCTGGATGCATTTGCTCTCGCGATCATCTCCGGCGGGCGCCAATCCGCTTTTCCCGGAGTGCCCGGCTACGAACCCGATTTGGTGGCTGCCCGCCGCGACGCCGCCGCGATC
>JACDDT010000068.1 GCA_013816855.1 Gemmatimonadaceae bacterium | reverse complement strand
TGACACCGGAGGAATGGGGTGTTCTCACATACAAGCACGTGGACCATCACCTTCGGCAATTCGGCGCGTAAACTAACCAGAGATATTTTGGCGGGGCGTGCCGCAGCGTATAGTTCAATGATGTCGAAGATCATCCTCAGCCTCTCTCTCTGCGCGCTGTTCGCCCGGTCCGCCACCGCGCAGTCCCCAACCAAATCTGAAATCGCGCGCTGGAAGAGTGAAGCGCAGCAGGTGACAATCACCCGCGACGATTGGGGCATTCCACACATTCACGGACGAACCGACGCGGGCGCCGTTTTCGGTTTGATTTACGCGGAGGCCGAAGACGATTTCAATCGCGTCGAGACTAATTACTTTGGCGCACTCGGCAGAAGCGCGGAGTCTGAGGGGGCGGGGTCCATCTACAAAGATCTGCGGATGCGCCTCATCAACAATCCGGATTCTCTAAAAGCGGGATACACGCGCGCGCCGGCCTGGCTGAAAGTTTTGTTGAGTGCGTGGGCAGACGGGCTCAACTACTACCTGTACACGCATCCTGATGTAAAGCCGAAGGTGATCAACCGGTTCGAGCCGTGGATGCCACTCGCCTTCAGCGACGGAAGCATCGGACCTGATATCGAGTCGGTGAATCTAAAAGAACTCGCGGCGTTTTACGGTGCACCGCGAACGGTTGTGAATGCAATCGTCGATCATGCCGTGCGCGATGCCGATCGCGGATCAAACGGTATTGCCATCGGCCCGCAGAACACTCTCTCGCATCACTCGCTTCTGCTCATCAACCCACACACGTCGTTCTTCTTTCGGGCCGAAGTGCAGATGGCTAGCAATGAGGGACTGAACGCGTACGGAGCGGTGACGTGGGGGCAGTTCTTCATCTACCAGGGATTCAACGCGCACGACGGCTGGATGCATTCCTCAACCGGCGCCGACAATATCGACGAATATCTTGAAACCGTTAGCAGCCGAAATGGACATTACTTCTATCGACACGGCAACACCGAGCGTCCGGTCGCGGAAGAGACTACCGTCATTCGGTACGCGAATAGAAAAGGAATGTCAGAACAGCGCGTTACGATTCTCCGTACTGCTCACGGGCCGATTGTGCGAAGCGAAAATGGAAAATGGGTCGTCATCCGTCTCATGCAGGAGCCGGTTCGCGCGATCACCCAGTCTTTCACGAGAATGAAAACGAACGGCTTGGCGTCGTTCAGGAAGACTCTCGAGCTGCACACGAACTCGTCGAACAACACGACGTACGCGGATGCTGACGGCAACATTGCCTACTTCCATTCTAATTTCATCCCGCGCCGCGACACCTCTTTTGACTGGACTCACCCGGTTGACGGGAGCGATCCGAGGACCGAATGGAGAGGCGTGCTTTCCATCGACGAGAGTCCGAATTCGATAAATCCTCCGAATGGCTGGGTGTTCAACACCAACAATTGGCCGTGGAGCGCGTCAGGTTCGTTCAGCCCGAAGCGCGAAAAATTCCCGAGATACGTGGAGAAGCAATCGGAAGAATCTCCGCGCGGAACCCACGCACTGCTTGTTCTGCCGAACAAGAAGGATTTCACCATCGAGTCGCTGCTCGCCGCCGCGTACGACAGCTACCTCCCATCATTTGCGCGAATGATTCCGGGGCTGATTAAATCGTACGACGCGCTCCCGTCTTCTGATCCTCTGAAAGGTGAGCTCGCAGACCAGATCGCAGCCCTTCGCAGCTGGGATTACCGCTGGTCTGCGAATTCGATCCCGACGTCACTTGCTGTGTACTGGGGCGATGACGTCGAAAGCCGTGTCACATCGGAAGCGCGTGCCGCCGGAAAGTCCGCCGAGACCTACGTTGTGGAGAGCTCGACAGACACCGAGCGAATTACATCGTTATCGGCGGCGTCAAAGAAGCTGCGAAGCGATTTCGGAACGTGGCGGATGCCGTGGGGCGAGATCAATCGCTTTCAGAGAATCACCGACGACATCGTACCGTCGTTCAGCGATTCGCTGCCCAGTATCCCCGTCCCGTTCACGTCTTCGAAATGGGGATCGCTCGCATCGTTCGGAGCGAAGCAGTATCCGGGAACGAAGAAGTGGTACGGTACAAACGGGAACAGCTTCGTGGCCACGATCGAATTCGGCCCGCGCGTTCGCGCCCGCGCCGTCACCGCTGGCGGAGAGAGTGGCGATCCGCACTCGCGCCACTTCAACGACGAAGCGTCGCGATACGCCTCCGGGAATTTGCGCGACGTGTATTTCTATCCGGGACAGTTGAAGGGCCACACAGAACGGATTTACCATCCAGGGGGGTGAGGTTACAGCTTTCCCGCGACTCTCTCGATTTGGCGCGAATGCCGAGTGAGATGAAGGACGTGAATGCGGAATCCGTCTCCGAGGTTCATCTTCGGTGCCCATTTCGGCAGGGCCGGTGAACCGATCTTGAGCGCGCGCCAATCGTGTGACACTGCGTTGTCCATCGCGCGCACAAAGCCCGTTTCGTGCGAGAGGAATGATTCTACGACGCCGCTACGCGGGGTGGGGCCGGGATCGAACACCTTGGGCGCACGCAGTGGTTTGGATCCGCTCACACCACCGGCGATGAGTCTCCCGAGCAGCGAGGGCTTCCAATTGCGTGAAATGGCAGCGGCGTCGTGCCGCGCCTTGCCGAGTAGTTCGGCGAGAGGTGCTTTGTACGATTCATCCGCGACGAGCAGATGCTCCAATACCTGCCCGATGCTCCAACCGTTCGGCTCCGGATGCTCGTTCAGCTTCGCGGAGTCGAGAGCGCGGGTGAGATGTGTAATTTTTTCACGCGAAGCGATCGCTTCGGCACGAAGCTCCTTGTGGAGTTCGTTCTGAGTGATTTGCATAACCCGGAAACTACAGCTTTGAAAAAATCGTCGAAAACGGGCCTGCGTTAACCATTCAATCGAGGCCCTAAAGGCGCGAGAGTTAGGCCCTAATTCACGGGGTTAAGGGGCCGCAGTTTTCTGGCTAAGTCTATAAAAGTCAAGACTTTATCTTCAACTTTGTAGCCTTTAAACTTCTGTTCACGAAGGCGATGGATGGTTTTGTGGGTGCCCGCGGAAGGGAGCTTCTAGCCCCCTCCCGCCGTAACCCTTTTCAGTTCTATGAGTCTGGAGAGAATGATGGATAAACGCAGTTATATGAAGATCATTCCAACGATTCTGGCAGCCGTTTCTGGCGCCGTGTATTTCGGCGCCAAATCGGTTCCGGCGACGACCGAAACCGATATGGGCCCGGTGCTTTCGGCCGCAGTAGTGTTTGCGACGCCGACGGCTGGGACGGCCAGCTCTGTCGTGATCGGCCCATCGGCGACCGCTACAGTCTCGCGCGCCATCACCGGCAACTCGCGCAATAGCGAGCTCGCCGAGCGGGCGAATAATGCGCTCGAAGCGCTGGCGGCAACGGTCACGCACCTCAGCCATCCGCGCGCATTGGAAGATGCGTTCGACAGCTACTTCGCGTTCAAGGCGGCACATCCCGAGCAGGTGAAGAAGCCGTTCCTTTATTTCGTCGACTACGGTCTGCCGGCGACGACTCCGCGCGGCTACGTCTTCAACATGGAGACGCTCGCCATCATCGACGGACCGTTCATGGTCGCTCACGGCCGCGGCTCGGCGCAGAACGCAGCTGGCATTCCCACGCGCTTCTCCAATTCGTTCGGTGCAGCTACGACGTCGCTGGGATTGTATGTCGCGCAGGAGCTGTACCAGTTCACCGGTCATACCGGCGGCCAGGCGTACGCGTCGGTGGGACTGAGACTCGCCGGCGTTTCTGCCGGCTTCAATGACAACGCCCGCGCCCGCGGAGTTGTCGCGCACGGTGCTCCGTATGTGACGGCGACCCGAGCCGGACGCAGCGAAGGCTGCCCCGCACTCGAGCCGGCGCGCGCCGCTCAGCTTCTTCCGAAGCTCGCGAACGGCGGACTCGTCTTTCTCTTCGCGCCGGATGCGAATTGGATGACGCGCGATCCGTGGGTCACGCAGTCGGAATAGCGCCACACGCAGCAAGGTTTTCGCGGCTGCAGTGAATGCGGGTGTCGGCGCTAGATTCAGGGATGAGCGAAAACGCCGCCCAGCCGCCAACTGAGCCCAATCCGACCGCGTCGCTATCGGAGCGTTTACGTGCAGCGGCGAACCTTCTCGAAGAAATCGTCGCTGACCGGGCGATCCTCGTGAACGTCGAGGAAGCCGACCGCAACCGCCTTCTTCTTGCGGCGGGACACGTCTCGAGACCGGACGTCATCGACCGGCGGCGTCTTCTCAAAGCGAGCAAGCGAAAGCGCAAAGCCGACAGGGTGAACCGCGAGGAATCACTCCTCGCCGAGACTGGGATTCGGAAGCTGAGAAGGCAGCCGGTGTTCACGACGTCGCCGAACATTTTTCCGCCGGAGTTAAAAGAAGACGAGATCCGGGAGGAGCACATCGGCGAGGCAAACGACCCGCGCGTGTGCTATGTCTGCAAGAACCGCTATTCGGAGATTCACCACTTCTACGATTTGCTCTGCCTGGAGTGCGGTGAGTTCAACTACGCGAAGCGTACCGAGCTAGCCGATCTAACAGGGCGCGTCGCGCTTCTCACGGGCGGCAGAGTAAAGATCGGATATCAGGCGGGGCTCAAGCTTCTCCGCGCAGGTGCACGTCTGATTGTTACGACGCGCTTCCCGCGCGATTCGGCGGCGCGCTACTCGCAGGAGCCTGATTTCGACAAATGGGGAGACCGTCTCGAAGTCTACGGACTCGATCTTAGGCATACGCCGAGCGTCGAAGCGTTTTGCACTGAGATTGTCGAAACAAGGGATCGGCTCGACTTCATTATCAACAACGCCTGTCAGACTGTGCGGAGACCCGCCGCGTTCTACGAGCACATGCGTGAGGGAGAAACGGCCGCTCTTTCCGGAATGCCCGACGAAGTGCGGAAGCTGCTCGGGTCGTATGAAGGCGAGCGTTATCAGATGACACATGGAGCAAACGACTATCTTGCACTCCCCGGCAGCGTCGAGGCAGATGTGGAGAACAGCCTCTTTCCCAAAGGCCGGCTCGATCAGGATCTGCAGCAGATCGATTTGCGCGGAAGGAACTCGTGGCGGCTAATGATGGCGGAAGTTCCGTCGGTCGAGCTGCTGGAAGTGCATCTCGTAAATGCGATCGCGCCTTTCATCATCAATGCGCGCCTGAAGCCGTTGATGATGAAGACGCCGGAGCGCGACAAGCACATCGTTAACGTGTCGGCGGTGGAAGGGCAGTTCTACCGCTCGTTCAAGACTACGCGCCACCCGCATACGAACATGGCGAAAGCTGCACTGAATATGATGACGCGCACATCCGCTGCCGATTATGTCGGCGATGGCATTCATATGAATGCGGTCGACACCGGCTGGGTAACGGATGAAGATCCGGAAGAGCTCGCGGCGCGAAAAACCGCGGAGCACCGGTTCCATCCGCCGCTCGACATCGTTGACGGAGCAGCGCGTATCGTCGATCCGATCATGAGCGGCATCAACACCGGCGAGCACGTGTGGGGAAAGTTCCTCAAGGATTACAAGCCGACGGATTGGTAGTCGTCGCGCAGAGAAGGTCGGCGGGGTAGCTTCTGGTATGCCTGCGGATCACAAGACACGCGTATTCTGGCCGATCGCATTTCTTCTTCTGCTCGTCGATTGCAGCTCCAAGGAGTTGGTCGTCGAAAAGCTCGGCCTCTCGAACGTACCGCATGACATCGTCGGCGATGCGATTCGTTTCACGCTGTCGTTCAATCCAGACGCGGCGATGGGGCTGTCTTTGGGGGCCTTTTCCAGAGTTGGATTCGCGGCAGCCGCAATTCTCGCCATTGCCGTGCTTGCCCCGCTTTACAGAAAGACTCGCGCTACGCAAACTTCGCGCATTGTCGCGCTCGCACTTATCTGCGGTGGCGCGGCGGGTAATATGCTCGACCGCCTCCGCTCGTCTCGCGGAGTGGTGGATTTCATTGATATCGGCATTGGGTCGCACCGATTTTACATCTTCAATGTCGCGGACATGGGAGTAAGCGTTGGCGCTGTGATGCTCGCATATCTGCTGTGGCGCGCCGACCATGCGGAGCCGGAGCAAAGCCATCAGCGTATCACCAAATGACTTTCGCGGTCCCGCGCCCGGGCCCTGCCTATACCGTCGTATATGACGGCGGCTGCAAGATTTGTCGGCGCTCGGTACTCACACTTTCCAAATGGGACGTCCGCAACGCGCTCGAGATAATTCCGTCACAGTCCTTAGACATTGCGCAGAGGTTTCCGTGGATTGCGCCGCACGCTTTCCAGGAGTCGATTCACGTCATACGCGGCAGCGACAACGAGACGTGGCAGGGCGCGGCTGCGGTTGAGCAGCTAACAAAGATCTTGCCTCACGCCAAAGGATTTTCCTGGCTATTCGCGCTTCCGTTTGCGCGGCCGATCGCGGAGAAGGCGTATCATTGGTTCGCAGGCAACCGCTACCGTTTCGGGTGCACCGATCACTGTAAGGTGCGATGATGGGCGGCGTCTGATATTCGCGGCAAACACTATTTAAAGGGAGAAGACAATGGGTATACGCAGAGCTGGGCCCGCCGGAACGTTCGCCATCGTGGTTGGCGCGTTCCTCTTGATCGAAGGAATTCTTGGACTCCGAAGCCCGATAGTTTTCGGCCTGTTTACTACCAACACGACCCACGCCACGATTCACATTCTGCTCGGCCTCGTTGGATTGGCGGTAGGCATCAGTGGGAAGGCACGACACTATTGCCTTTTTCTGGGGGCGCTTCTCCTCGCAGTGGGCGTGCTGCGTTTCGTTCCAGGAATCGGTGAAATCCTCGTGAATCTCCTCAACGTGAATTACGCCGTTGCCGTGTTCAACATCGTCGTCGGTATCGCTTCGCTGCTGGTTGCGAGGTCTTCACCGCAGCTGACTGAGAATGACAGGGTCGCTTAGTGCGGATAGCGCGGCGAGACGGCCCTCATTCCGAACGACCTCCGCCGCGCGCGCGTACTCCCGCCAAAATTCGATGGGATTAGAATCGGAAAATCTTCCCGAGGGCTTTGCTGATCTTCTTCCCGATGTCTTTCTCCCACGAGCGCTGGTCGGGCCAGTTCTGAGACTGAGATGAATCGCCGTTGTCGTCCTGATAGTCCGGACCGTGCACCGGGCACGGCGTCGATGGTTCCGTTCCGGACCTGAAGTATTCCTGCTGGCGAATTGGGCAATATTCCGTGGCGAGGAATCCCGTTTGCGCGTCGATGACCCGCATCGACATTCCCGGCGGAGGGCTCCACGCGTTCGGCGCCGGCATCTCGCGCCAGCTGGAGGTGTACCACTCAGCCCACGCCGGAGACGCAAGCACGCCGCCTGATGCACTCGGCGCGATCGGCGCGGGATTGTCGAAGCCGAACCAAAATGCGGCGATGACCGTCGGCGTGTAACCGACGAACCACACATCGGTCCCGTTGTTCGTCGTTCCGGTTTTCCCTGCGACTAGACCTTTCACTCCGTTGTCGCGCACGGGGCGTCCGGTTCCGTAATTGACGACGCTCTGCAGCATCGACGTCACCTGATACGAATCGCGCGGGTCCATCACGCGCTCGAGCGGAGTGTTGTCGCTCGTCCAGACGACCTGACCGTCCGACGCCTCGATTCTGCGCACCAGCCGCGGTCGAACCTTGAAGCCGCCGTTGGCGAACGGGGCGTATGCAGTGACGAGCTCTATCGGAGTGACCTCGATGGCGCCGAGCGCGATCGAAGGCAACGCCGGAATGGCGCTCACGATTCCGTTTGTGTGAGCGCGTGAGATGATGCGCGGAAGGCCGACCACCTGGCTCACTCTCACCGTTGCTGCATTTGCAGATTTGATGAGCGCTCTTCTGAAAGTGATGCGTCCGTTGTACTCGCTGTTGTAGTTCTTCGGCGACCACACCGCGCCTCTTCCCCGACCGTCGGCCCTCGGCTGGATGACGTCCACCGGGTCATCGTCGACTTCCGATGCAGGCGTATATCCCGCTTCCATCGCCGCCGCGTAGACGAACGGCTTGAACGCCGAGCCCGGCTGCCGGTGCGCCGCGAGGGCGCGGTTGAAATTCCCGCGCTCATACACTCTGCCGCCCGTCAGGGCGCGGAGGTCGCCGTTGCGCGGATCGATCGCGATCATCGCGCCCTGAATCACGCCGCGCCGGTACGCTTCGGACTGGATGGCAGACGCTCTTCTCCGCACCGCGCGGTCGGCGGCGACCTGCGCGCGCGCGTCAAGCGTCGTGTACACCGTGATGTCGACGATGTCGTTATTGCTGTTTTTGAGAACGGAATCCGCGATGGCCCGCACCGCGTCGAGGGCATAGGAATCGTTGGGGTCGACGGGATGCCACTCATGGCGCGCGATGCGAAGCTGCTGCGCCTTAAGGCCCGGCACTCTCTCCGGCGACAGGTATTTTTCATTCGCCATCAAGCCGAGCACGAGATTGCGACGCGCGATCGCGCGTTTCGGATTTCGTCTCGGTGTGTAGACGGACGGGCCCTTGGGAAGCGCGGCCAGCATTGCCGCTTCGGTGATGTTCACCCGGTTGACGCTTTTCCCGAAGAGATCCCTGCTCGCCGCCTCTACGCCATACACTCCATTGCCCATGTAAATGGCATTGAAGTAAAGCTCCAGGATTTGGTCTTTCGTGAGCGATTTCTCGAGAAGCCGTGAGATGCGAAGCTCTATCAATTTTTGCGGAAGAGAGCGCGCTTTGTAGCGGCGATACGCGAAAGTGTTGCGTGCGACCTGCATGGTGATGGTGCTGAAGCCCTGCACCGTGTGGCCCGCGTGAAGATTCGAGGAGAGCGCACGGGCAAATCCCTTGAGATCGACGCCGTTGTGCTTGTAGAAACGGCGGTCCTCGGTGGCGATGAATGCCTGGCGCACGAACACCGGGACGAATGAGAGCGGGACGTTCACGCGACGGACGGTTTCGAGGCGACCCATCACGATTCCGTTGCGATCGACGATCCGGCCGCCTTCGTCGGGTTTGTAAGTCTGGATGTCGTGCGGCCTGGGGCAGCTGTCAAAGCCGCACGTCACCAGCCAGGAATCGAGAACAAAGACCCCGAGAATGCTTATTGCGAGCAACGATGTGATAATTACCGCACGCCGGCCTTTCGGCGGCCAGCCAACAATCTTCATATATGCAAATCTACCGAACATCGGTTCTGACGCTCACGCTGCTTGCGCTCGCAGCCTGCAAAGGAAGCTCCTCCTCTGCATCCGCCGCGCCAGTCGCTGATACGCCGGCCGCCATCGCGCCGAAAGGAGCCACCGCGCCGGAAGGAGCCACCGCGCCGGCCGCTTCGGCGAGCCCGACGGCCCCAAAAGCATCCCCCAATCAGGGTGGTAGGATTCCGGTCCTCGAGTATCACGTGATCGCGGGCGAGAAGGACGGGTTGTACACCCGTGTTCCCGCCCATTACCTCGCCGACCTCGAGACGGCTTACAAGCTTGGCTATCGTCCGATCACGATCGCGCAGATGCTGGACAAGAATTTCAGCGATGTCCCCGCCGGGATGTCGCCGGTGGTGGTGGTATTCGACGACGCATCCCCGTCGCAGTTCCGTTACATCGAGAAGAACGGAGCACTCCAGATCGACCCGACGAGCGGAGTCGGCATCTGGCTCAGCTTCGCGAAGTCACATCCCGGATGGAAGAACCGCGCGACCTTCTGCGTTCTTAACGGCGCCGCGGCCGGGCACAATTTCTTCGGGGACAGTCCGAAGTTCGAAGGACAGAAGAAGGAGTGGCGCTTTCAGAAGATAAAATGGCTCGCCGACAACGGATTCGAGCTCTGCGATCACACCGTGTGGCACGCGCGTCTCGACAAATTCTCCGACGCGATCGTGCAGGAGCAGATCGCTCGTAACATAATGGCGATCGATTCAGCGGTGCCGGGCTACAAAGTGCGCACCCTCGCGCTGCCATATGGCATCTGGCCAAAGAACCGTCCGCTCGCTTGGCAGGGGACTTGGACGGATCCGAAGACCCACCAGGCGCATCCGTATCACTTGGAAGCGGTCTTAGAAGTCAGCGGCGGGCCGGCGCGAAGTCCGTATGACCCCGCGTTCAATCCGCACAGCATCACGCGCATCGAAGCGATCGGGGATGATATTCAGAAGGCCCTAAACCGGCTCGCTTCGACGAACACACGCTTCGTAGTCAAGTAGCCTGCGCCGGAGGGAGAGCGCCGCTTCGCGCTCTCCCTCAGCTTTGCGAGAGCCTCTCCAATTCGCTCCACCTCTCGACCGCCCTTCGCAAGTGCGGAATGACGATCGATCCGCCGACGACGAGCCCGATAGAAAGCGACTCGAACATCTCCGCGCGCGTGACTTTCTCCTCGGCGCAGCGCGTGAGGTGATACGTCACGCAGTCGTCACACCG
>JACDDT010000156.1 GCA_013816855.1 Gemmatimonadaceae bacterium | reverse complement strand
GCGGCAAGCTCGGGGCTATTCTCCCTGTAACGGTTATTCTTGCCATCGCAAGCGGTCTCTGGCTTTATCGCATCGACTTCCCGCAGATGCAGATTGAGTTCTTCACCCGCAGGGCACTCGACTACACTCTCGGCGGATTCCTCGCCATCATAGCATTCATAGTCGGCATCTCGATCAATCTTCCGACCGGATCAAAGATCGCCGTGCTCGCCAACGCGATCGGGCCCGCGTCGCCGACTGCCGAGCAGGGCGCGGAGTTGGCGCGCCTCTCACGCAAGCTGCTCATCTCGTCGCGCGCGGTTGCGATACTCACTCTTGGCGCAGGCGCATTTATGGCGCTCGCGCGTTTCGCGAGGTAGCGCCGTGGCACAGCTTACCTGGCCGTACATTCACACGCTGATCAACCATTTCCCGGTAGTGCTGAGTGGGATGGGCACGATTGGCGCGCTCGTCGCCCTCGTCCGAAAGAAACGCGGCGCGTGGCTCTACACGATGGCGACGATGACGGCAGCGGGCCTCGTCGTTGGTCCCGTTTATCTCGCCGGCGACAAAGCCGACGAAGCGCTGAAGGATCCGTGGTACATCGCCCCCGGTGTCATCGACGCTCACGACGCTGCGGCCAACTGGGCGCTGGCGATCATTCTCATCACCGGGGCGGTCTGTGCGTACTCGTGGTGGCGCGCTCTTCGCTATCGTGACGAGCCCATACCGCGCTTCATTCGCACCGCCGTCGTAATCTCAACGCTGTTCAGTTTTGCGGCGGTAACGCGCACCGCTTACCTCGGCGGACAAATCATTCACGAAGCGCCTGTGCTTTCGCTGCCCTCGGCACCTACCGGCGTCACAGTGACCGGACATTCTCCACAATAGAGTAATGCAAACCAAAATTGTTTTTGCAGCGACATCCATCGCCGTACTTCTTGGCGGCGCCTTATCCTGCGCGAGCGCGCAAACCCGGAGCGCTCCGACCGTGCCGAAGCTTGTTTCCGTTCGTGCGGATACTGCGGCACTTCGAAAATCCCTCGACTCCATTGCCGGCGCGCACCACGGGATCGTCGGCTACAGCGTTATCGATCTGGAGAACGGTGTCCGCCTCAGCCGTAGAGGCGATGAGACTTTCCCGACGGCGAGCCTGATCAAGGTCAGCATTCTCGTAACGGTTTTTGATTTGGTCGCGAAAGGCCAGCTCTCGCTCGACGACCCTATCACTATCTTGAAGATCGACCAGGTCGGCGGCTCCGGCGTGTCACAGTATTTCCACAACGGCACG
This sequence comes from Gemmatimonadaceae bacterium, assembly GCA_013816855.1. Lineage (GTDB taxonomy): Bacteria > Gemmatimonadota > Gemmatimonadetes > Gemmatimonadales > Gemmatimonadaceae > UBA4720. The sequence continues at coordinate 1,080 of JACDDT010000156.1, read as the reverse complement.
ATCCTCACCGTGCGCGATGCCGCTTATCTAATGATGACGATCAGCGACAACACCGCCACTAATCTTCTCCTCGATCGCATAATCATCCGCCGCGTATGGGCGAAGATGGACTCGCTCGGTCTGCACAACACGAAAGTGCACTCGAAGTCTTTCCTCCGTATTGCGAGCGTTGCGATGGACAGCTCCGTGAAGTACGGGCTCGGGGTGACGACGGCGAATGAGATGGCGCGCCTCTTCGAGCTCATGGCGCAGGGCCGCGCCGTGAATCATTCAGCCGATTCAACGATGCTGGAAATGATGGAGCACAACACCAAGGACACGATGCTCCAACGTTACGTCGACGGCGCGCGCGTCGCCCACAAAGACGGGGAGGTCAATCAGACACGCAACGAGTGCGCGCTCTGGTATCTTCGGAACCGCATCATCGCCTGCGTTCTCACCAAGGAGAACGTGGATCAGCGCTGGGTGGTGGACAATGAAGCTGAAGTGACGCTCGCAAAAATGGGCGATGCCATTGTCCGCGCTTGGGGCGGCGTTCCCCCCTCCCCGCCTTCTCCGTAAGTGGCCGAAGCGCCGGCGACGCTCGGCTCCTCGTTCATCACACTACGTAAGGGATAAACCTCTTTCGAGTACGCATGAACTCGGCGTAAGGCGCTCCGATCTCTTTTAGCAGCGCGCACTCTTCGATGCGAACCCTATATAGGTAGCCGACGACAGTTCCAGCCAGGAGGAGTGCGATGCTTATCCAACTGGTGAGCGCGAGTCCGATTCCCAGATACATCAGCATGGCGGCAGTGTACGACGGGTGGCGCACCCAGCGATAAGGTCCGCTTTGTATCACCGGTTGGTCTGCGCGCGCGCGGACATCGCCGGTGAAATGTTCCCCCAATGTTTTGAAACACACCCGGCGCAGCAAACTGCCGAGAAGAAGCACGATGATCCCGGAGTAGAAGACGAAGACGAACGGTCGCATCGATCCTCCCTTATTTGTTTTTTAACAGTGTGTAAGGGTTGACCGCCGCGCCTTGCCACCACTTGGATATATCCGCGGATCGCGCGATTGCAAAATGCAGATGCGGA
>JACDDT010000005.1:1991-67135 GCA_013816855.1 Gemmatimonadaceae bacterium | reverse complement strand
TGGATTGGTACGGACGCGGACTCGCTGACCAGGCCAGCCGTGCGAGCAAATTCAAGCTTCCATTCCTCGCACCGAAGATAAAGGGTGCTTTCGAGAAGGCGGTTGCGCTCGACCCGAATAACATCGATGCACGCGAAGATCTGATGCAGTACTACATCCAAGCTCCCGGTGTGTTGGGCGGAAGCAAGCTCAAGGCACGCGCGATTGCCATCGACGTGAAAAAGCGCAACGCTTATCGCGGCGGCTTCGACGTCGCAGCCGTGTGCCTCGGCGACAAGGACTTCGCCTGCGCCGAGCGGGAGCTGAAAGCACTCAAGGGCGCATACGCGGACAGCGCCGATGTTTATTCACAGCTCGCCGGGTTTTACGCCAATCAAAAGCAATTCGACAACTCGTTCGCGGTGATAGACGACAGATTGAAGACAAACCCGGGAGAGATGTCCGCGCTGTTCGCATTGGGAAGAACAGCGGCCCTCTCGGGGCAAAGCCTGGATCGCGGTGAACGAGCGTTGAAGGGCTATCTCACATCACCTCCCGCGGTGAATCCCATTCCTCCCGCGAGCGTTCACTTCCGCCTGGGAATGGTTTACGAGAAGCAGGGAAAGAAAGATCTCGCGCGCGCGGAGTATAACACGGCCATTCAGCTGAATCCGAGAATGCAGGACGCGAGGAAGGCGCTCGAGGCGATGGGAAAGTAGGCGGTCAGCTCTCTCCGGCGAGCTTTCGCAATGTCTCGCCGGAAAGCCGGAACGTCGTCCAGTCGTCTTTCGCCGTTGCGCCGATTTTTTTGTAGAAATTGATCGCCAGCTCGTTCCAGTTGAGCACCGACCATTCGACGCGGGGGCATCCCCGTTCGACGGCAATGGCGGCGAGCTCACGAAACAGAGCGAGGCCAATTCCACCGCGGCGGAGCGACGGCCGCACGAAGAGGTCTTCGAGATAAATCCCCCGCTTTCCCGTCCACGTCGAAAAGTTGTAGAAAAAAAGCGCGAAGCCGGCGGGCTGGTCACCAACGTGAGCGAGCAAAACTTCCGCCTGCGGCTGATCGCCGAATAGCGCCGTCGTCAAACCTTCGACCGTCGCCACCGCTTCGTTCGGAGCGCGCTCGTACTCGGCGAGCTCGCGGATGAGCTGAACGATGAGTGGTACGTCGCGCGGCGACGCGCGCGAGATGCGCACGTCGCCGGCGGTGCCTTCGATGCGCACGCGCGTTATCGGAGTGCCTGGCTGAGAATCGACATCGAGCCGTCGTTCGGTGCCGGCTTGAGCCCGAGAATTTTCGTCATCAGCGAATAGACGTCCACGTTCGGAAACTCGGGAATGCGCGCGCCCTTCTTGAAGACAGGTCCGCGGGCGATGAAGATCGCGCGCATCAGCGGGTCGGCGTTGTCGAAACCGTGTGTCCCCTTGTTTCTGTTCTTGAAAGGCCGGCCGACGTTGATCATCCACCCCGTTTCGGCGAGCGCGACGACGGAAGTAATGCGCCGGTTGTGATTGAAATGGAATCGCGCGGGCACACTGTCCTTGAGCCAGGCCTGCACGTGCGGCAGCCGCCGCAGGTCTGCGACGAGCTTGAGGTTGTTGCCGTCGCGCGCGGAGCCCATCCAGATCGGTCCGCGATCGACGGTGCGAGTGTTGAGCGTGTCGGTGACGTCGGAGAGATAGACGACCCGGTCGGGCGAGATGTTCGCCATTCCGTGGTCGGAGACGATGATGATGTTGATGGCGTCATAGAGGTTGTGCTGGCGGAGCTCGCCGACGAGACGGCCAATGGCGCTGTCTACTTGAAGTACCGCCGCGCGTGCCTGCGGAGAGTCCGGCCCGTCTTCGTGCTCGGTATGATCCGGCTCGTTGAAGTAGAGCATGACGAGGCGCGGGCGTTGCGGCTGTGGAAGAGACAGCCAGCTGACGACTGAATCGACGCGCTCGGAGTAAGTCGTCTTGGCGTCGTATTTCTTGGCGACGGAGGGCCGGATGCCTTCGATTTCCGCTTCGCTACCGACCCAAAAGTATGATGCCGATCTCACTCCCTGTTTTTCCGCCGTAACCCAGATCGGCTCTCCGCCCCACCACCTGCTTTCGGTGACTTCGGGTCCGGAGATCTTGAACCCGGCATTGAACTGCGGATCCCACATCGTGTTGGAGACGATGCCGTGGTGCTCGGGATAGAGACCCGTGGCAATCGAGTAGTGGTTCGGGAAAGTGAGCGACGGAAATGACGGCCTCATCGCTTCGGCGACGACGCCATCTGCGCTGAGCGCATTCAAGCTCGGCGGGGCGTCCTTGTCGAGCAGGTCGCGGCGAAAGCCGTCGAGCGAGATGATGAGAAGAGATTGCGGCTGCGAGACCGGCCGCGGCGCCTGTGTTACCGTGGTGCAGGAGACGAAAGCGGCAATGAAGGCGGCGGACGCCCAGCGGCGGAGGCGGAGTGCAGCAATCTTCATTGACAAAGTCTCCAAAGGGCGCGTCAGCACGGGGTGGACTTATAATAGAACGAGAACTTCAGCCACTCAACACTACCTATGGGTGAAAGGGGCGGGTTAGTTTTCGGGCACGGCGCCGTGGCCAAGTGGTAAGGCGGCAGACTGCAAATCTGCTATTCGTCGGTTCGATTCCGACCGGCGCCTCTAGCGAGGGTTATCAAAGGCTTCATCCGCATCCGGATGAGGCCTTTTGTCTTGGACGCCGCTGAACGTGCCTACCGGTAGCGATGGCTCCGGCGCGTTTCGGTTCGGGTTTTTTCGTAGACGTGCCCGCTCAACGCAGCCACGAGCGCGCCGACACTCCATCCGCCGAGTACATCCGTCGACCAGTGCACGTCCAGATACACCCGGCTGGCACCGACAAAGAGCGGAGCCAATATCGCGAGCGCGGCGGCGCCTGAGCGTGGAAGCATCTCCTCGCGCCAGAGAACGTAGGCGGTCGTGCCAAAGATCGCGGCGGAAGCCGCGGCATGCCCGCTTGGAAACGCATATGTCAACTCGTGAAGCCGCGCGCCGCCCTCGGGGCGCTTCCGTTTGTAGAGACGTTTGACGGCGAGAAAGATCGCCAGCGAGATTGCGGGCGACATCACCACCGCGCCGGCGATGGGAAGCCCGCGCTGACGCCAGAGCCACGCACCAACCGCAGCGGTAATGGGGATTATCACAGACGGAGAGGCGACTCGGGTGATGATGAGAAAACTGTCCCGCACCGCCGTATTCTGATGAATGAGAACAAAATTGCGCACGGCTTCATCGAACGGGCCCGACTCGTTGTTGAACACATCCTCCCCGACTTTCGCGCACGCGGCAATCGCGGCAGACGAGAGTCCGATTAGGAGTACGGTGTGGGATTCAAGATTGCGGGGTTTTTTTCGGGGCCGATGGACGATCTTCACCTTTGCGCTCAAGGCAAGGCAAGGGCCACTCCTCATGCCCCCGCGCCGAGTTTTACGACGGCGCCCGTTAGCGCCTCCCGAATATACCTTTCACGAACGATGGCTCCGCTTTAAATGAGCATACTCACTCGCGGCGCGGCGACTCTGATAAAGGCCGCCACGCTAGTGCTGCCTTTGTTGACGCGGGCGGCTGGCACCGACTCGTACGCGATTCCCTCGGCACCGGGAAATTACGTGCGGAAGGTGAATGTCCTCGGCGACGCGCGAACGTTTCGCATTCACGTTCCGAAGAACTACGACGGGTCAACGGCGCTCCCGATCATTCTCGCGTTTCACGGAACTAGCGCAAGTGCGTCCGTGCTCGAGCGCGAGACTTCCTTCAATGAGGTCGCAGACAGCGCGGGATTTTTTGTCGTTTATCCGGAAGGATTTCATCGAGGGTGGAATATCGGCGATTGTTGCCGGTACTCCTTCGTGAAGCACAAAGATGAAACCGCATTTACACTGACGATGCTGAGCGTTCTCTCTCGTGGGCTGCGCATCGACACGACCCGGGTATATGCGACGGGGTATTCCGACGGTGGAACGCTCTCGATGCTCCTTGGATGCAAAGTCCCGTCACGGATCACCGCCGTGGCGAGTGTTTCCGGCACACTTTTCGATCCGCTCCCGAAGTGCACGCTGTCGCGTCCGTTACCGGTGATGATCATCCATGGCACCGGCGATCACAACATTCCCTACGAAGGGAAGAAAGGCGGCCCGGGCTATGTGCGGGGAAATCATCACGAGTATTCGGCGCCGGACGTTGCGAGCTTCTGGCGGCAACGTAATTCCTGTTCGACGGGGCCGCTCTTGGAAAAGCACGGAAACGTCGAGCGTGTGACGTACGACTGCGCCGCCGGCCGCGCGAAGATTCTTTTCTACACTATATACAACGGGCACCACGGCTGGCCGGGCGGAGGGAGGGGATGGATCTTCAGCCCGAAGCCGCCCTCCGACATGGCGGCTACCGATACGATCGCCTCCTTCTTCCTGCGCTACCGAATCGGAGACTCGCCACTCACGAAATAATTATTTACGCAGTACGCCCCCGAGCCCGCCACCGACGAGGCCGGCGATGTTCGCGAGAACGACGGGGCGTGAGCGGCCGCCCGGCGAGACGAGAAAGCGCGGCTCCCATTCCGGATAAAACCATTCCTTGAAATCGCGCAATCCCTGGAAATTGTAGTATCGCTCTCCGTAACCACGAACCGCTGTTCCGATCTGATGCCAGATTGGCGCGCCGCTCGCTGAGCGGAGTCCGGACAGCGGGGCCATTCCGAGATTCATCCAGCGGTAACCGGTACTTCGTCCCCACAGCATCACCTCGGCGAGGAGGTAGCGCATGATCCCGGGCGGTGCGTCCGGATAGTAGCGCATCAAGTCAACCTCGAGCTCTTCATTCTGTCCGGAGTTCCATATGGAGGCGAAAGCGATGATGCGGCTTTCCCTGCGAACTATGGCGACGGGAAAACGCGCGACGTAATCATCGTGGAAGAATCCGAGGGAAAATCCCTTCTCCCGTGAGTGCTTGCTCTCGAGCCACGCGTCGGAGACTTTCCGCAGCTCCGGCAGGTACGGCGTCACATGTGGAGGCAGCACGACATCAACCGAGCATCCGGCGTCCACTGCTTTCCGCCATACCCGGCGCAGGTTCCGGCGCTGCGGACCTTCAAGACTGAAATCCTCGAGACACACGCGTGCTTCCTCGCCGAGCTTCACGACCGATAGTCCATAGTCGAGATAGAAGTGGAGGAGCACCGGTCCAGCCTTGTAAAACACGGCGAGGCCTCCGTGCGCATCCGCGAGCTGGATGAATTTCTCGATGAGCCGGGGCACATCTCTCGACGGCGCCACCGGATCGCCGAGTGAGACCCAGCTTCGCCCCGAAATCCCGTACATGATGAACGCTGTGCGGTCTTCGTTGAAGAGGAAGCGCTTGTCGCCGAGCGCGGCAAGATGCGCGGCGGCTTCCGTGGAATCCGCCGCGATTTTCGCCGCGTCTTCGCAATCGGTGCTCGAGGGGAGCGCTGGGAGAATGTGGGCAGGGCGCAACAGTCGCATGGCGCCGAAGATGATGAGGACACCCATCATCCCCGCGGTGGCGCGAAGGTACCGACCCTGCTCGTAGTTCAAGTTGAAAAAGCCGGGCTCCACATGACGCACGCGGTATGACACGATTCCGAGTACAACCGACGCGAGGACTACAAGAACGGTCGCAGCGGTCCACTGGGGGGTGAACCGTTCTTCGATGAGTGAAGTCTTGCGGTAGAAATATTTGCGACTCGGAATGAAGAGCAGCGCAAGAAGAATCAAGAACGACGCTTCTTCATAGTCGAAAGCGCGCAGTACGGAGAGAACGATGCCCGCGACGATGACAGTGAGCGTGAGGTGGTATGCCGCGTCGAGGCGCCGTTCCACGCCGCGGGCGAGGATCAATAAACCCGCTCCGGCGAGATTGTCGGCGAAGTGGGAGAACTCGGTGATCGGGACGGGTACGAGCTTGCCGAGAAAGTGCAGTCTTCCGGCGACCGCGGGAGTTGCGCCGGAAAAGATGAGCATGGCACCGGCGACAAACGTGAGGATGGATAGAATTCGCGGAACAATCGCAGCCGCCCAATCCCCGCCGAGCGCAATGAGGCGTTGGATCGGCGCGGTATGGTGGAATAGCGCGGCACCGAGGTACAGCAGCGCGGTGCTCGCGCTGAGTACGAGCACGAAATGGTGATGCGGCTCGGTGCCAAGGGACGCGGCTAAAAACATGCTCATAGGCATATCAAAAACTGTACGCTGAACAGGCGGTTGCGTCAGGGTGTGCAGGCGAACAGGTTACGTGTCCGCCTCCCTGGAGCCAGCTTCTGCGCCGCAGGTTTGTTTCTGTTTTTTTGCTAGCGTTTGCAGCGATGTCTGAAGAGGGCGGCGCGCAGGCGTGTGATACCCTCATCTCGCGTACCGGTCTCGCTCAGCTGGCGGGACGCGAGATCAATTCGATTACCGTAGTGACGGCGCCTCCCACGCGCCTCCCCGGTGTAATGGGAAAGCTCTCCGGCGTGCACGTCGTTACGCGTGAGTCGGTAATTCGCCGCGATTTGCTTTTTGCGCCGGGTCAAACGATCGACACTTCGCGCGTCGCTGAATCCCTCCGGCGGCTGCGGCACCGTCAGTATCTCGCGGAAGCAGGGGTCGAGGGATTTTCCTGCGCGAATAACAGCGCCGTGGATCTCGTCGTTCGCACACGGGACCGGTGGACGACGAAACCGAAGCTTAGTGTGCAATCGACTTCCTCTTTCGTAGGAATTCAGGAAGACGATCTTTTCGGCAGCGGAAATTCGGGCAGTCTCTCCTTCGCGCTGCGTGAGGGAAAGCTGGGTGGTGCGGTGGGATACGAAAGTTTCCGGTTCCCGGGAAACTCACTCGCCGGAAAGTTTCGTGCGGCGATTTACCCGGACGGAAACGATCTCCGCGCGCGATTCAGGAATCAGGAGCACAGCGTGTTCGACACTTGGCGCGGTGAGCTCATCGTTTCCGGATATGTTCGCGATTCTAAGGACAACCCTGACAAGGCCTTTCAATCATTTCATCGACGAACTGCGTTGGCCTCTAGCGGTCGCCGTTACGGTAATTCGCCGGTTCACGTAGATCGTGTCCTCTTTGGCGCCGATGCGGAGCGTGCTGAGTTGAACGCGCCGGATAGAGCGCCGGTCGTCGGCCCGCATTTAGTGAAACGGGACTATAAAGGGCTGAAGGCCGGGGTGTCCCGGCATGCGGCTGCGTTCGATACAGTATCGTGGCTCATCGAAAAACAGATTCTCGTGGACATTCCGATCGGGTTCGAGTGGGAAATGCTTGCCGGTGCCGGTCGCGAAGGGGTCACGAGCAAGCCCGCGACATTTTTAACCGGCTGGGCAGGCAAAATGTGGATGCACAATCCGGAGAAGCTTTCGCAGCTGGATCTCTGGGGAAGTGGATATCTCATTGCCGGGCGCCATAATTGGGACGCCGCGAATGTGCGAGCCGCGTATTCGAAATACAAGCGTGCGGGGTATGGCGTCTGGTCGGCGCACATTCTCGCCGAGAAGTTGGTCAATCCGGATCCAGACGTGCGGGCGCTTTCGAACTTGGATGTGTCCGCGTTTGCCGTGAAGCGCCCGTATCGTTTTGCGGAAGAGGCCTACGCGGCATCGGTCCAGCAAACCGGTCACGTGACCGATCTGACCAAGTCCTTCTCCTTGGACGTAGCCGGTTTTTTCGCCGGGTCCCTACGGCGAAAATCTCCGTTCTCACAGACTGACCACGTCACCGTCGGCGTAGTGGGGGTCGGTTTACTAGTCATCCCAAGGCTCCCGGGAAGCGGAACGATCAGACTGGACGCGATGTACCCTTTCTTGCATTCCCGGGTTACGGAGAGAAAGGTGGTTTTTGCGCTGTCTCTTTCGCCGTGGCTCGAGGCCAGCCGCCACCGTGAAGATCCGCGTCTCCGTCAATAAACATCTGGCGTAAATACGGTCAGGATGATAGCTTGAGTATTGGAGTTTTTCCTTGGCAAAAAGCCCCAACCGCGGAGTGTAGCTGAGATGGTTTCACGTCGAGTCGCTGTAGCCTTGGCCGCATTTCTCACATCCGCGACGCTCGCGTGCAATAGCGACCGTGCCTACGCCCCACCGGACACGATGCTCACCGACCTGCAGGTGAGCCGAGACGTCGCGACCAGCGAGGGCGAAGCCACCGCCGCCGAGCTCACTGCACTCGAGCGGTCGGCCAGCATCACTGGAATTACAAGATCGCTGTCTCCGGATAAGCCGCAGGGCTCGACGTGCAGTTTTGCGTCGGCGGATTGGACCTGCGCTCCGGTTCTCGAGCGCGGGCTTACGGTAGTGCGATCCTATTCCTACCGTGACAGCTCGAACCAGCCGATGCAAATGTTCGACGCTCTGAAAACTGCGTCAGCGAATTTCAAGGTCGAGATCAATGGGATTGTGTCACGGGATTCGACGTTCAGCGGTGTCGTGCATCGCGCTCAAAACATTACAGTGAGAGGCTTGCTCGGCGACGAGACGACTCGGCGTTGGAGTGGAGTTGGGACAAGTGCCGACACCAACACCCATCGCGATCTCTCGTCCACCCGACGCTACGCCGGTAAATCGATCGACTCGCTCAAGGCCGTTGTTTACCCGCAGCCACGGTTGCCGGGCAGCTATCCTCTTCGCGGCGCGACAGTCCGTGTCGTCAGCTACAACGTGACGTCGACGGGCCGGAGCACAGAGCGTCGCTCGGTCGATCGCAGAGTGGTGACTACATACAACGGAACGGCTGAAGCGAGAATTGAATCCGGCGGGATCGTTTGCACTCTTCATCTCGATACACACCGCGTAGACGGCTGCAGCGGTTAAGCGGTAGAACGTGCGGGAGTTTATAGCGCGGCCGCGACGAATGATGATGGCGGCTGCCGGATGCATATTCATTGCAGGCTGCGCGGCTGCCGGCTCCAATCCCGGAACCGCAGAGCAGACCATCGTCGTGAACGGCGAGGTCCGCCACTACAGTCTTCATCTTCCTAAATCGTACCGGTATCGTCACGGTGCAATGCCGCTCGTCATACTGCTGCACGGCCACGGATCCTCTGGCGTGAAGATCGAGCGCTCGACCGGCATGAGCGACAAGGCGGACAAAGAGACATTCATCGCCGCATTCCCGGACGGGCGCGGTGACCCGCGGGGATGGCAAGTTTTCGACGACGCAGCGGGCAACAACAGTGACGTCGCGTTCATCGGTCAGCTCATCGATACGCTGAAAAAACTTTACGCGGTTGCTCCCAACCGGATTTACGTCGTAGGTCACTCGAACGGCGGGATGATGGCGTATCACCTGGGTGTGGCGATGCCGGAGAAGCTCGCGGGAATCGGCGTGTCCGCGGCACTGCTCGGCAAGAACTTCGCAGGAGGCAACCGGCCGACGCCGGTGACACTCGTCGCCATTCACGGCAAGGCAGATAATATCGTCCCCTACGACGGGAGCGACGGCGACATTCCATATCACGAGGGCTTCCTATCTGCGCCAGCGTCAGTGGAAGAGTTCGCCCGGAGAAACGGCTGCGATGGCGCGCTCGAGAAATCGCGGGCCAACGGAAACGTTGTCGAGAAGATCTATTCCGGATGCGACAACAGCTCGGCGGTTGTCTTCGTGACGGTCAACAATCTCACTCACAAATGGTCAGGCGATCGCCACGGATTTGGAAAGGTCATCGACCACGGTGACCTGATCGCCACGAACGAGATGTGGAGCGTCTTCAAGGATCACCCGAAACAGTAGCGCGCTATTCGGTTTGTCCCCTGCCTCGCTTCGCGGCTTGGTTTCGCGGCTCAACGATTCGTACTGTCTTTACGTTGACGAACTCCCGAATGCCGATATCCGAGAGCTCCCGCCCGTAACCCGAGCTCTTCACGCCGCCGAACGGCAGTCGCGTGTCTGATGCAACCATGTCGTTGATAAAGACAACGCCCGCTTCGATCTCGCGAACGAACAGCGCGCGCTCTGCTGCATCGTTCGTCCAGGCAGAAGCGCCCAGCCCGAACCGCGTTGAATTCGCGATCTCGATTGCGTGACGAACGTCCTTTGCGCGGAACACTGAAGCCACCGGCCCGAACAGCTCTTCGCTCGCGGCGGGCGATCCGTCCGGTATATCGGTGAGCACAGTCGGTTCGTAGTACCAACCGGCCCCGGGAAGCGAGCGGCCTCCCGTCAAAATCTTCGCACCCGCGGAAACAGTTCGCCTAACCTGCTCGTGCAGCTCATCGCGAATCGCGGACGTGGCGAGCGGCCCGACTGCGTTGGCCTCATCCATCGGATCGCCCACACGAATCGCTCGTACTGCTTCGGCAAACCGTGAAACGAACGGGTCGTAGACATCCGCGTGGACAATGAAGCGCTTCGCGGCGATGCACGATTGTCCGTTGTTGATCATGCGCGCGGTCACCGCCGTTGCAACGGCGGATTCCAAATCGCAGCTCGGCATAACGATGAACGGATCGCTGCCCCCAAGCTCGAGCACCGTTTTCTTGAGATGTTTCCCCGCCTGCTCCGCCACGGAGCGTCCCGCTCCCTCACTTCCGGTGAGAGTGACTGCGACGATGCGTTTATCAGCGATGATCTTCGCGACAGCTTCGGATCCGACCAAGAGTGCCTGGAAGCAGCCTTCGTCGAAACCGGCGCGCCGGAAGATGTCCTCAATAGCGAGTGCGCACTGCGGCACATTTGACGCGTGCTTCAACACGCCAACGTTGCCCGCCATCAAAGCCGGTGCGGCGAACCGGAAAACCTGCCACAGCGGGAAATTCCACGGCATCACCGCGAGGACCACGCCGAGCGGCTGGTACGCGACCCACGCGTTCACTTTCTCGATTTCGATTTTTCTGTCCGCTAGAAATCGCTCTGCATTGTCTGCGTAGTAGGAGCAGGCGCTGGCGCATTTCTCCGCCTCCGCGATCGCTGCCTTGATCGGCTTTCCCATCTCGAGGGTCATCAGCTCGCCAAGACTTTGCTTCTCCCTGATGAGAATGGCAGCCGCGGATCGCATACGCTCAGCGCGATCGGCGAACGACATTTTGCGCAGCCGCCAAAAGGCCTTAGCCGCGAGCCCGAGCTTTTCCTCAACCACGGCGCCGGTGTGCGGATCGAATGTGCGAACGACCTGACCGTTTGCCGGATTGACAGTTTGAATCATCTCGAAATGCGGCGAAGCTCCGCTTTTTCCTTACGCAGCCGGGGCCGATGTGGATCGCTCAGGTCCATCTCGTCCCAAGGGATCCGGTAAATCGAATAGACCGAGCCGGGAAGCACGCCTCGTATGGGTCGCGCGAGCTTCCAAGCGGCGAGTCGTTCGATGAGCGCAGACGCCCCGACGAGATAAGACTCGATGAGAAAGTCTTTGTCGCGCTTCTCACCGCGCACCTCCTCGATGCGGCCGACTTTCTCCCCGTTGGCGTCGTGCACCTTTCGGCCGATGAGGACCTCGAGGCGAATCTCGCTCATTTTGAGCCTCCCCCGGGAATCCTCGAGATGATGTGCTCCCCAATCCAATCTTCCCACGCCATGGCTTCAGTGTCTTCGCAGGAGATAGTGAGCTTCACATTGCGGCCAAAGTGATCGATGTCGGACCACGCTATGCGCACCGGCGCTCCGCGCTTAGGACCCCAATGCGCGCCGAGGAGCTTTGCGAGTGAGGCAGCCCAGTTGCCGATGCGCGCGAAAACCGCGGGGCCGCCCACGGAGAGGTGGGTCACGCGCGGCTGCGAATCCCCGTGAACTTCGATGATGAGTCCGTCGACGCGCCCAATGATTGTGTCGTCGCGGTCAAGTAAGCGCTTGTCGAGGACGTCGCGGACGAGATCCACTTAGCCTCCCATCACTTGGAGGGGGATGGCAATGACGGAGAGCACGAACGCGATGACGATGACAATGACGACAACCGAATTGCTGACCCACCCGTTCCGGTGCTCTCCGCAAAACTCTTTATCATTCATGAGAAAGAGAAACGGGACGATCGAAAATGGAAGTGACGCGGCTGTGAGGGCCATCGAGATCATCGTCACCTGGATAGGATCGACGCCGAAAAGAAGCGGAATCGCGGCGAGGGCGATCATTATGGTATAGAGTAGGCTGAACCTGGCATCGCGCTGCGCGGGCTCGTTCTCGCTCCAATTCCATCCCAGTCCCTGAGCGAACATATAAGAAAGTGCGAGGGAGATCTCGAGCGCCGCGCCAAGACAGCCGAACGCCAGGGAAAGCGCGAAGAGAACGAATCCCCAGCGCGGCAGTGCGCCGGTGAGAAGCAATGCGCTCTGCTCGAACTTCTCGATGTTTATTCCGGCCGGCCGTAGCGTAAGTGCCGCGGCAATGAGCACCGCAATCGAGAAGAGGCCGCCCACACTCATGCCTGAGCCGGCAATAAAGCGGTTGATGGGTATGTAGCTCTCGTCCCACTCGTCTTCGACGGCTCCGGACGAATAGAAGAACATCAGATAAGGAGTGATCGATGCACCGAGGATGCTGACCGCGAGGAATCCATACTTCGCCCTGTTATCGGTCGGCAGCGAAGGCACAAACGAGTGCGCGACCGATCCCCAGTGGGGGTGAAGCCGGAACGCCGCAACCACGAAGCAGATCGTAACGAGCCCAAGCGCCGACGCACCATTCTCGACGAGGTCGAGCTTCAGCTTCCACAGCATCACCCATATGAAGAAGGCAACCGGAACGACCCACCAGGGAAATCCGACGCCGGTGAGCATTTGCAGCGAGAGCGCGATGCCTCCAAGCTCGGCGATGAGCACGAGGAACGAGACAGCAGCAACAATCGCGAGCACGACGATGTAAAAGCGAAACCCAAAACGTGAGCGCAACGCGTCCACAACGGTTTGTTTGCTCACTGCCGAGAGGCGCCCGGACATTTCGACGAGGAACCCGAGGCAGATGGTTCCCAGCGCGATCGCCCAAATGAGCTGGAAGCCGAAGGAAGCACCGGCCTGTGCCGCAGTGGTAATCGATCCGATCTCGAGAAACCCGCCGATGCCTGTGAGGAGGCCAAGCGCCAACTGAAGGATTTTCTTCATTGCTGCTATTCGAGGCTGTCGCTTGCGGCGAGAACGATCTTCTTGGCGGAGCGCAGGGAGTCGAGCTGAGCCCGGACATCCGGCGCATCGTTCGCTGCGACTAGTCTGGCGATGCTCGTCATGGCACGCTTGGCGCTCGTCGCGGCAGAATCGAGGGAAGCGGAATGCGCGGGGGCAACTTCTTTCAGTTGGTCCGATTGATCGCCGAGCCTTTTGGATGAAAGCTCGAGTATCTCGCGTGTGTACTTATCGAACGTAGTGTGATTGAGCCACGCTTGCGTCGCCATATCGCCCGTTCCGATCCACGAAACCATTGAATCGACGACGTCCTTCTCGGAGGGCGGCTTCGTGCAGCCAGCGAAAAAAACTAAAACGGAGACAAGAGCAGCTGCGTGGCCAACTTTCATTTCGATTCTTTGTCCAGCGAAGCGGAGTTGATGCAAAATCTTTGACCGGTCGGTCCGGGCCCGTCCGGGAAAACGTGTCCTAGATGCGCGTGGCAGGAGTTGCACATGACCTCGGTGCGCCTCATTCCGTGCGAGGCATCGGTTTCAAGCTTCACGTTTGCGCTGTCGACGGGCGCGGTGAAGCTCGGCCACCCGGTCCCTGAATCAAACTTCGCGTCCGAATCGAAGAGCGGCGTGCCGCAGCAGACGCATTTGTAGATGCCCGGCTCGGTGCTGTCATGGTATTTCCCGGTAAACGCACGCTCCGTTCCTTTTTCGCGCGCGATGCGGAACTGCTCGGGGGTAAGCTTCCGGCGCCATTCGTCTTCGGCGCCTTTCCTATCATCGGACATGTTCTCTGCCTGGTTGTTGGAGGAGGAGGTTTAACGCGAGCGCATCTTCCGTCGCTGCGCCGAGGGCACTGTTGTCGAATATACACCAGGCTTCGCTGCCGGTTTCCGTTGCGGCGCGAATGCGTTCCGCGAGGCCGCCGACGAACTCGCTCGTGTATTTCGAGTAGTAGATCCGTGGAGAGCCGTGCAGGCGATAGTAGACTGTCGCGGCGGAACCGGCGGGAACAGCAGCTTCCGGTACGCGCGCCGGATCGGCCGCTACCCGCGCGATGCGATGCTCGCTGAACAGAGTTTCCACTCCGCGCGTGAACCAAGTGGCGTGCCGCGGCTCCCACACGATGTCGCCGGAGAAGCGTTCGCGAAACCCGGCTATAAAATCCCGGGACAGCCCGGCGTTGTACTCGAACTTTGGCGGGAGCTGCACGAGAATCGGCCCAAGTTTTTTGCCGAGCCCCGAGATCTCGTCAGCGAAACGCTCGAGAAGGTCACCCGCATCGACTAAACGACTAACGTGTGTAATCTCCTTGGGAAGCTTGACCGCAAAGCGAAAATCGTCCGGAACTGACGATGCCCACTTTTCATAGGTGGCGCGCCGGTGGGTACGGTGGAACGACGAGTTGATCTCGACCGCATTGAAAATCGTCGCGTAGCGTTGAAGGTGAGTTCCGGCCGCCGGGAAATGTCCGGCGTGCTCGGGCCTTAGCGCCCATCCCGCACAACCGATGCGTGCCCGTGCACCATCGGACGCTGCCGGTGGTTGCGCGTTCAATTCCAAATCCTACCTTGTTTCATGCGTCTTTTCTCCCGCGTGGTCCGGCTGCCGCTCAAAGCGTGGCTGACGGCAGCAATGACACTCGCTCTATGCACCGATTGCGCCGGGAATCGCATCGGGATGCGGGAGGCGGCGCACGCGGATTATTGGGGCGCGCTGGCGGAGCTGCGGCCGGAAAACGCACTCAAGTACTCGCGCACATTCTCGCAGCAGCTGTTCGCGCTTTCCCTCCGCTACATGATGGAAGGCAATCTCGAGTTGGCGGAAGCCGGCTTCGCGTCACTGCAAACAATGGCGGATGACTCTTTATTGCGAGGCGGCGCGCGCGTCGCCTACTCGGCGGTTCTTCAGTACGAGGAGAAGTGGGCGCTGCTATCGCAGGTGCCTCCGCTCATCGTACCGAACCGGGATGCAGACCGCGCCGGAATCGAGCGATGGGCGAAAGCTTTCCAGAACGTCGCGCCGAAAACTATCCAGTTCCCCGGCCATCCTGTGGTTCTACCGATGTCGCTTTCAATCGCGCAGACGCCAACGATTCCGGTGCGCATCAAAGGGCACGAGTACCACTTCTGGCTCGACACCGGCTCGAGCCTCACAATCGTCGCGTCCGACGTCGCTGCCTCGCTTGGAATGAATCCTCTCATTTCCGACACGTTGGAGATGGTGACGAACACGGGTCGCGTGCGTGCGCGCCCGACCATCATCGACAAGATCGAGCTCGGCCCCATAAACGTGCGGAACGTGACCGCGATGATCGTCGACGAGCGAAGCATGGAGATGCGCGAAACCAACCGGACAGGCGGCGCTCCGCGTGCGGCGCCTGCCAAGATCGACGGCATCATCGGCTACGACCTTATCAATCGCATCGACGTGGAGATCGATTACGACGAATCGAAAGTGCGGCTTCGCGAGCCGGCGAGCCGGCGTAATCGCGATCCCTCCTCGCGGAATCTGTTTTGGCTGGGCGTTCCTGTGGTACGTGTCCTCTACACTGACGGTACGCCGCTCTACTTCGGGCTCGACACCGGAGCGCAGGAAACTTTTGGCACCCAAACACTTTTCGAGAAGCTCGAGCTCAGGCCGAATACGCATGAGTCAAGAAAGATCGGTGGGCTGGCCGGGATCGCATCTCTCCAGGCGCCAATCGTGCATGAGCTTCGCGTCGATGTCCGCAATCACCCGCTTTACCTTCGCGAGCTCCTCATCTACGCGCCCGTTTACCGCACCCTCGTCTCCCTCGACGGGGTGCTCGGCGCCGACGTCGCGCGCGCGGGAACAGTGAGAATTGATGCGACGAACGGCATCTTCTCCGTAGACCAAGCGAACGGTAACGCGGTGAGCGAGCTTATCCACTGATGCGGTCCGAAAAACTCGCGATCGAAGTCGAAGTAGGCCCGCGCTTCGAGATCTTCTACGCACTTCACAAGCTATTCGCGCCGGCGACCGCGTTCAGTGACCGCTGGAGAAAATCGGCGCGCGCTAGACTCGGCGCCCGCATCGTGAGCGACGCCGATGAAGTCGCTCCGCATCCTCTAATGTGGGCGGTGCTGGCTGACTCGACTCTACATGCGAAGCGCATAGCAACCGTCGATGACATCGTAAGCGCGATAGAAAATCAGAACGCGAATCTTTTTCGCGAAACCGTGCTTGCCGGAGTGCCGGACGTGCCGGGCGCGGATCTCCCCGGGACGTTTTCAAAGCTCCTTCGCGACCCCGACGAATACCGCTCGAAGGTAGCCGCCGTCCTGCGCGCGTTCTGGTCACGCGTGTTCGCGGACGACTTTGCCGCCGTCGAGCCGGAGCTCAACCGGATGGCCCGGCAACTTCGCGCGACGAGCGCGAGCGCAACGACGGCTAACGCAGGATCCCGTTTGGGACTCCCGATTAGAGTTGACGAAGAGGCACGCACACTTGCGGCCGGGCGCGGCGGTTATGCAGTCGACCTTTCGCACGTCGGACGGGTAGTAGTTCTTCCGTCCGCGTTCAACCTCAACCGTTGGTGGACGAAGCGCGATGTCGAGCGCGTCGACCTATTTTTCCCAGTCAGCGACGGCACGATTACGCCGAATGATGCCATCGCGGCGAACAAGGTTGGGAATCGCGGGGCCGCTGCGAGCCTGGACGTTCAGCCAGAAGTCGTCTTTCGCGCTCTAGGCGATACCACGCGTTACGCCATCGCTACTATCCTCGCCCGCTCTCCTGCAACACCGACCGAGCTTTCGCGACAGCTCAAAGTTTCCAAGCCGACAATTACACACCACGTACACTCGCTGCGCGACGCGGGTCTGATATTGGAAGGCGCTGGTGGCGGACGCCTCTCGCTCGACCGCTCCAAGCTCGAGAAGTTGTCGGAGGCAGCTGTTGCCGCGCTTTTTTCGACGGAAGGAAAGCTCAAGCTCTCCAAGACGCGAAAAAAATCCCGCTAATCGCGCAAGAATATCAAAAGAAAGTTTCGAGCGCGGGCGGTGGCGTTGCCATCACAGACGACGATATGTTGTGTCTCCCGCCCGCGCCAGCGACACGGTTACGCGGCTCACTTAGGAGCATATGCCGGAAGCGTTCGCAGAGAAGCAGCTCGCGGGAAAGTCGGCACTTATCACGGGCGGAGGCAGCGGCATCAACCTCGCCATCGCGAAGCGCTTCGCGTCACATGGTGCGAACGTTTCTCTGGTCGGCCGCACCAAGGAAAAGCTGGATGCCGCCGCCGCGGAGCTTCGCGCGCTTGGAGCGAAAGCCGGCGGATATGCCGCCGACGTCCGTGATTACGATGCGCTCTCCGCGGCCATCGCTTCCGCGCGCAGCGACCACGGCCTCATCGACATTATCGTATGCGGAGCCGCGGGAAACTTTCCGGCGCCGGTGCTTGGAATGTCGGCAAACGGGTTCAAGGCGGTGGTGGACATCGATCTGCTCGGAACGTTCAATACCTGCCGTGCCGGCTTCGAGCATTTGAGGCGGCCAGGAGCGAGCATCATCAATGTCTCGGCGATGCAGGCGGTGAGTCCGATGGCGATGCAAGCTCACGTGTGTGCGGCGAAAGCGGGCGTGGACATGCTCACCAAGTGTCTCGCTCTCGAGTGGGGGAGCGAAGGTGTTCGCGTGAACTCCATCGCGCCCGGCGCAGTCGATGATACGGAAGGGATGGCTCGCTTGGCGCCTACGCCGGAGATCAGGGAGCATTACACGAATATGATTCCTCTCAGGAGGTTCGCCCAGAAGGACGAGGTTGCGGATCTCGCCCTCTTCCTCGCCAGCGTTGCTGCCAAATTCATCACCGGCGCGGTCATCCTCTGCGACGGCGGGCAATCTCTAACGGGACTTGGTGGCCGTCTCTCAAGCGCGCCAAAAAGGGAAACACCGAAAGCGTGACAGATATCCGCCGTATCGCAGTTTTTTGTGGAAGCAATGTGGGAGCGAGACCCGAATACATCGCGGCCGCGAAGTCTTTGGGCAAGGCAATGGCAGCGCGTGGAATCGGACTGGTGTACGGCGGGTCGAACGTAGGGTTGATGGCGGCGATCGCCGACGAAGTTCAGGATGAGCTTGGCGACGTAGTTGGGATCATTCCGAAAACGCTCGTCGATCGCGAGGTGGCGAACACTTCTCTGGCAGATCTCCGCGTCGTCGGATCCATGCACGAGAGAAAGGCGTTGATGGCGGAGCTGGCCGACGGGTTCATCGCACTACCCGGCGGAATCGGAACGCTCGAGGAGTTCTTTGAGACGTGGACCTGGGCGCAGCTCGGGATGCATCAAAAGCCCTGCGGCCTGTTCAATGCTGCCGGCTACTACGATTCGCTCCTCACTTTCCTCGACCGGACGGTGGAAGAGAAGTTCGTGCGCGAGGTGCATCGCAGCATGGTCATCGTGGAGAGCGACGCAGGCGCTTTGTTGGATAAATTCGCCGCCTACGAGGCACCCAACGTGGTGAAATGGGTAAACGCAGGGTCTATCTGATCATTAGATAATTACCTAACAACGCTCGTCAATCGATCCCGGACAGTCCTCCCGCGGTAGGCGATAAAGCCCGATTGGCGAGGAGCTTCCCATCGGTCTGGCGGTGGGCGTAGTCTACTCAGTGCCTGGATCTCGAATCGCAATCGAGAGGCGGAAGCTGTTAGAATACTATCTAACACACCCAGTACGGCGCGACTGGTTGCCTTCAAGCCTCGGCTTTCCCGACGATGGTGATGGAAGCTCGCCGCTTGTTGCCCGCTTCAGTGAGCGCTAACCGCTGCGTCACCTCACACGATCTCTCAGCCACCGGGCCGCGTGCTCCTTGTGCGCGTCGCTGAGATATTCGTCGGGGAGGCGCGACGCACCTTCTATCGCGACGTCGATTACTTCGCGCGCACGCGCGCTAAGATCATTATCTCGAAGCCCATCCCGTCCAGCGATGACGAGCATTTTCTCATCGGGCGCGCCGAGCACATCGAGTGCACGCATGGTGGCGTCATCGTCGTAGACGAGCCCCGTTACAAAGACGAGTGGTGCGGCGAGGTCGGAGGCAGCGATCGCGTCGGCGGATCTAACCTCAAAATATTCCTTCGGGCGGATTTCGGGAAAAAGCGTTGAGAGATGGAAATGCCAATCGCTCATCGCGGTCTCAGGGGCGTGAAGAAGCGAGGCAAATGGATGGAACTCGCCCGCGCCATTCTCAGCCCGCAAAGTGCCGGCACCCAAGGCAAACCGTGTGTATGCAGCGGCTGGATCGCTTTCCCGAAACGGAATCCCCGTACGACTCTCATCAAGATTGCGCCAAAAGTGGGTGCGATAACTCGCGTGTCCGGTG
Source organism: Gemmatimonadaceae bacterium (assembly GCA_013816855.1). Lineage (GTDB taxonomy): Bacteria > Gemmatimonadota > Gemmatimonadetes > Gemmatimonadales > Gemmatimonadaceae > UBA4720. Next base: position 47,750 of record JACDDT010000005.1, on the reverse strand, counting down.
TCGCGGCCCCCATATCGCGGCGAGTTTGCAAAAATCGCGATGATGTACGGAGCGAGCGCATTCAATAGCCTCCACCGATCGAGTGGACGAGGGCCATGCTCTACACTGATTTGAAGCGCCGCAGTTTGACGCATCATGCGGATTCCAAATTCGCCGCGCCCTGCGAGGTAGCGAGTCATTCGTAGGTAGCGCTCGGCGGCAAGCTGAAGAGGAACGCTATCGATTCCGTTGTACGGATCGGCCCCGGCCGAAAGCAGCTCTATGTCTTCTTCAGCCGCGGCATCGCTGAGCATCGACACGATATTCTGAAGCGATGCAATCAACCCGGAACACGAAGACTGCGGTGCGCTGCTGATCTCGATCTGCCCGCCGGGCTCGAATGAGATGCGGGCTCCGTCAGGAAGATCCCAGCTCGGCGCCGAACCATCCGCGCTCGCTTCCCTCCAGCCTTGCCGCTCAGCGACCCGGCGAACAATGCGTGACGAAGACGGCAAGTGCGGATCGTCTATGCGGACGGCCGCGTGCGTCTCGGTATGAATCGGAATCAGCTCGAGCTCGGCGCCGATCGTTCGTGCGGGCGATGACGGCGCGAACAGGCGCGACCTCACATCATCGAGAAGCGCGGCCTCGTCGAGGCTCATTCCTCTAGCGAGCTACGCGGGCGACGGCGAGCGCAAAAACGTTCCCTTCGTCGGGAATCCATTTCTCCAGCTTCATTCCCGAGTCGGCAAGGATCCCCTCGAGAGTGGCGCGATCGTACTTGTAGCTGAGCTCGGTCCGTATCGTTTCGCCGGAATAGAAGTTGACCTGCCCGATCTCGGGGATCGTCACCACCATCGGCTCGCGCGCTACGAGGTGCATCTCGATGCGGTGGTGTTCCATGCTATAGAAGGCGCGGTGCTCAAACTGATCGAGCGGGAAATTCGCGCCGAGCTCCCGGTTCAACCGATCGAGAAGGTTGAGATTGAATGCGGCCGTAACTCCTTGCGAATCATTGTAGGCCGCGTGCAGCACATTCGCGTCCTTCCGGAGATCCGCACCGAGAAGAAATGCGTCCCCGGGTTCCATTAGCTTCGCCACATGTGAAAGCAGGACGACCGCGGGCTCGCGGGGAAAATTCCCGATGGTGCTTCCGAGAAAAGCGAAGAGAACTGGCGGTGTCGTCGCAGCAAGCGTAAACGCTTCGGTGATGTCCGATACGACGGGTGTAATCTCGACGTTGGGGTACTGCAGCTGTAAAATCGCCGCGGCCGACTCCAGAAAATCCCTACTCACATCGATGGGCGCGTAAGAGACACCCGCGCCCTTGGCGATCATTGCATCGAGAATGATGCGCGTCTTCGTCGCGCTGCCTGCGCCGAGCTCGACGAGAGTGCACGGCGCCAGCTCATCGATGAGCCCGGTCACGACGCGCTGGAGCAGCGCGCGCTCGGCGCGCGTGAGATAATACTCGGGTAGATCCGTTATTTGCTCGAAGAGCTGGGAGCCGCGCTCGTCGTAGAAGTACTTAGACGACAGCCGTTTCGGAGAGTCGGTGAGCCCCTTCCTCACGTCGCGAACCATCTGCTGGCGTGAGCGGCGGACCGTATAGGGCGCAGTAGAGCTCATGTAATCGTTCAAGGCAGTCTCATGAATCGGAGGCGCAGCGGAAGCCGCTGAAGATTTGACGTCGGATTGGATAATCCCAGTTTCGAAACGTATTGCGAATTGCGTGCGACCTCGTCGCCCAGGACCCGCCGCGAAGCACTCGATAGTCCGGGCCAAAGAAATCTTCCGAATATTCCTTGTACGGAAATGCGCGGAAGCCGGGATAACCGAGGAATTCACTGGACGTCCATTCCCACACGTCTCCGATCATTCCGTAACATCCGAGGGGAGACACGTTCGCCCGGTAAGCGCCGAGGGGCGCGGTCTGGAAGGTTAGCTGATCGACATTGGCGCGATCCGGGTCCGGAGTTTCTTCGCCCCACGGGTAATCTCTCGGAGGGGAAGCCGGACTCCACGATGCTGCTGTCTCCCACTCTAGCTCTGTGGGAAGACGTTTGCCCGACCACCTCGCGAACGCGTCGGCTTCATAGTAGCAGACGTGACAAACGGGCCGGTTGGGGTCGAGCGGAGCAACCCGATCCATGTTCCGCTCGATGCGAGAGCCTCGTTCGCCCTCCCAATACTTGGGCGCCCGGACTCCGGATTGCGCGAGCCAATCCCAGCCTGCTTTTGACCAGTGTCTCTCGTCGTCATAACCGCCGTCATCGATGAAAGCCGCGTACTGTCCGTTGGTAACGGGAAACGCGTCGATCGCAAAAGGCGGGAGCTCGAGTTCATGGCGCGGACGTTCATTGTCGTATGACCACGATGCGTCATCAGTGCCGACGGTCACGGTCCCACCGGGGAAAGAAACCATCCGCACGGTCACCATCGTTCCCGGCGGAGCTGGAAGACGTCGCGGGGGGTGGTATTGATCGCCGAGCTTGAGCTGCAGCGTCTGCAGCATCGTTTCGTTGTGCTGGTACTCGTGCTGGAGCACCATGTGATAGACGAGTGCGTTCCTTAACAGCGGGTTGCGTTCGTCGAATTGTTGGTGCTGGAGCCGCTCAAGGACGCGCTCGCGGATCTCCGCCATCCGCGTTTTCATCTCCGAGAGGGAAGGGAGCGGGAGAGACGCGCGGGTGGCGCGAGGGTGCTCGAGCGGATTGTAAAGTCCGGGCATCTCGGAGAATTCGATTTTCCCATCGAGATTCTTTGTGAGCCACAGCTCCTCGAAATGTGCGATGTGGCCCAAGTCCCAGATGATCGGGCTCATCAGCGGGTCATGCTGCCGATGAAGGTCTTCGTCGGTGAGGCCGGATACGAGAAGCAGCGTCCTGACCCGTGCTTCGTCGAGAAGGCTGGCGATGTGCTCCTTGACCGGAGCGGGATGGGATGTTTTCGCCGCCACTGATGCGTTTATGGAAAAGGAGTTTTTTTGCGGGACGCGACCGGTCTGCTGCAATCATAGCGGGCGTACACGCACCTTGCCAGGACACCCTGCGCGCCTACGTTTTACCGTCCCAGTTCGAGAGGTCTAGATTCATTCTTATCCCACTTCCACCGAAAGAGCATTGATCAGGAAAGCGTTGTAGATGGACCGGAGAAGTGCGCTAGACAAGCTGGCGCGTAGGATCCCGCTTGGATGCGCGATTTTTGTCGGCGTTGTCGCCGCGCTCGTGCTCGCCGGCTGGGCAACGGATTTTCACGAGCTGCTGCGATTCACACCGAACGGAGTAGCGATGATTCCCGCTACCGCCGTGTGCTTTCTGCTCGCGGCAACTTCCCTCGCGCTCTCGAATCGTGCCGCAGAAAGCGACATCACGCGATGGGTGCAGAAGCTTCTCGCGCTGGTCGTGGCTGCGATCGCAATCATCGAGTTTCTCGAGTACCAATACGAGCCGAGCTTCGGAATCGATCTGATTCTTTTCCGCGACAGCGTCCTCGCCGCACCGTGGCGCCCTGCCGGCCGCATCGCGGTAAACACCTCGGCGGCGCTACTCCTCATGTCGCTTGGCTTGTTGTTTCTCACGCACGACATCAAGAAGCGCGATCTGCGAAGCCAGCTCTTTGCGGCAGGCGGACTGGTGGTCGCCATCCTCGCGCTGCTCGGATACGTCTTCGGTGTTCGCGAGCTCTATTCGTTCAATGTTGGGTCGGGTATGGCTCTCCCGGCTGTCATCTGCTTTCTCGTGTTGGGGATAGGAATTCTTTTCGCGCATCGGGAGCGCGGTTTTTCCAGCCTGCTCGTGGATCACGGCGCCGCGGGAGTAATGACCCGGCGCCTCCTGCCGGCGGCGATGGTTCTTCCAGTTTTGCTCGCGCTTCTGCGGGTCGCCGGGCAGCGCGCCGGCATGTACGAATCCGAGTTTGGCATTACGCTCTTCGCCGGCGTGAGCATCGTGACCTTTCTCGCCGTAGTCCTTTGGGCGGCCCGGGTTCTCCGCGAGATGGACAATGACCGGTCGGCGCTGATTCTTCGCGAGCAGGACGCACGCAGCGCGGCCGAGCGGGCGCGTATAGAAGCCGAAACGGCGCGCACGGAAGCGGAACGCGCAAACACGATCAAGACGGATTTTCTGGCCGTTATGTCGCATGAGCTGCGCACTCCGCTTACCGCCATCATGGGCTATGAGGAGCTTCTCTCAGACGGGATCACCGGGCCGGTTACCGACCAGCAGCGCCAGCAGCTTGGACGCATCAACGCGAGCGCGCATCATCTGCTTGGTCTCATTGACGAGATTCTCACCTTTGCGAGAGTCGATGTCGGTCGCGAAAAGATCAGACTCGACAAGGTCTCGATGAATACAGCGATCGCCGAGGCCGCTGCTCTTGTAGAGCCAATGGCAACTGCCAAGTCGTTGCGGTTTGTGGTGGTGAATTTGTTTGAGGATCAGAGCATCACCACCGATCGCACCAAGTTCAAGCAGATGCTCGTCAATCTCCTCTCGAACGCAATCAAGTTCACGGATCAGGGCGAGGTGCGTCTCACCGCAGCGATTAGAGGTGATCTGGCCGAGCTCTGTGTGAGCGACACGGGAATAGGCATTGATGCAGATCATCTCGAGGCGGTATTCGAGCCTTTCTGGCAAGTGGAGCAGGGCGCGACCCGGCGGGCAGGCGGCACCGGACTCGGTCTCAGCGTGACGAGGAAGCTCGCACGTTTGCTCGGCGGAGACGTGACCGTGAAAACGGCAGTCCAGAAGGGAAGTACGTTTACGCTGACGCTGCCCTTGGTTTCCCCAATACAGTCTGGACTAAAGCGACACACACCCGGGCCGATTCCAATCAAATGAAAAACGTTATTCGCACTGTTTTCACCGCCTTCGTGTTCGCGTCAGTTCCGATAGCGAACAGCGCTGCACAGACGAGCCGGACGCCGATCGCAAATAAGTACCGTACGACAGCAAGGAAGATGATCGCCGCTGCGATGTCAGATAGCTCTGCGTGGAACAAGCTTGCAGATCTCACGGACACATTCGGTCATCGTCAGAGCGGCTCCGCCGCGCTTGATTCCGCCATCGATTGGATCGTAGCACGAATGAAAGCGGACGGCCTGGAGAACGTTCACACGGAGCCGGCGATGGTGCCGCACTGGGTTCGCGGAGCGGAATCGGCGACCCTGCTGAAGCCGCGCACTCTCAAGCTTCATATGATCGGACTCGGCATGACTGTGGGCACATCAGCAGGCGGAATAACCGCGCCGGTAATTGTTGTGCACTCTTGGAACGAGCTTACCGCCCACGCGCCTCAAGTAAAGGGCAAGATCGTCCTCTACGACGTTCCGTTCACCAACTACGGAGAGACGGTTCAATACCGGGGCGGGGGAGCGGTTCAGGCTGCGAAACTCGGAGCTGTCGCGGTGTTGATAAGATCCGTTTCCTCAGGGTCGATGCAGAACCCGCACACGGGTTGGATGGGATACGACAGCGCGGTGAAAAAAATTCCTGCGGCGGCGTTGAGCGTGGAGGACGCGGCGATGCTCTCGAGGATGAGCGCGCGCGGGCAGGAGGTGGTTGTCTCACTCAGCATGAACGAGCAGCGGCTACCTGACGCTTCCTCTCGTAATGTGATCGCGGAATTGCGGGGATCGGAGCTGCCGGATGAAGTGGTAGTGATGGGCGGACACATCGATTCCTGGGACGTCGGACAGGGCGCGATGGATGACGGTGGCGGAGCGGTTGCCGCATGGGAAGCGCTTCGATTGATGAAGCGCCTGGGGCTCCGCCCACGGCGGACCGTGCGAGTCGTCTTGTGGACGAACGAGGAGACGGATGGCCGTGGAGCGGAGGCCTACCGCGATGCGCATCGAAATGAGCTGAACAATCACGTGATGGCGATGGAGTCCGACAACGGAGTATTTCGGCCGCTCGGCTACCGCATAGCCGGCGGAAGAAAAGCACTCGCCGTTGCGCGCGACATCGCGACGCTGCTCGGTCCGCTCAATGCGACGAAGGTTACTGCTGGCGGCCCCGAGGCGGACGTGGAGAAGCTCGCCAGTCTCGGCGTTCCCGCAATGTCGCTCGAGGTGGATGGGGGAAAGTACTTCTGGTACCATCACAGTGAAGCTGACACGATGGACAAGCTCGACCCGCACGAAGTGGCGGCGTGTGTGGCGCTGATGTCAGTGATGTCCTACGTCATCGCGGACATGCCGTCGCCGCTGCCGCGCGCTGACGCAGTAGACTCAGCGGCCGCGCTGAAAAAGCATTAGCGCAGTACTCCGCGCTGCATAGCGCGCGGAATATGATCGAGTAGCTCCCGTGCGAGAAAGCCGATCTTGCCTACTTTCGTCGCGAGCGCATTTCCCGCTGCGCCGTGTATGGCGACACCCCAAACCGCCGCCTGATCGGGCGGGGCTCCGCGGGCGAGCAGGCCTGCAATAATTCCCGACAGGACATCGCCTGATCCCGACGTCGCGAGTCCGACGTGCCCGTCGCTGTAAGAGAAGAGATCGTCGCCGGCAGCGATGAAAGTCGTGGCGCCCTTCATTACGACTACGGCGCCGAGGCCGCGTGCAGCGGCAACGGCGCATTCTTCAGGGGCTTTTTCGACCTTTTGCTTCCTTGTGTTCAGGAGCGCAGCCATCTCGCCAGCATGCGGCGTGAGCACTGCATTCACGCTGAGGCGCTTCGAGGCGGAGAGACCCCCGATGCACGCCGCGTCTATTACGACGCTGCAGCTCGGACCGCGGCGAAGGAACGCCTTCGTAAAATCGGCCGCCAATTTCTCGTCGATCATTCCGGGACCGATAAGCACCGCATTGGCAGCGGCCGCGATGTCACGCAGCTCCTTGCCCGCATCCTTTCCAGGTGAGCCGCCGCTCGTTTCGCTGAGCGGAAACACACGCGCCTCGAGTACCACGGCGCCCACGCCAACGGCGATCGCTTTCGGGCCCGCCAGCTGAAGCTTTCCCGCGCCGGCGCGTAGCGCTGCGAGACCAGATAGTATCAGACCTCCCGGAACCTCGGACGAGCCACCTGCGACTAGCACGGTGCCCCGGTCATCTTTGTCGGATTCTGAATCTGGTTCGGGAAGCGGCCATTCCCGCAGGAGGGCCGCGTTTATCACTCGCACTTTGCTCCGCACTTTATCGCGCAGCCACATTCGCGTCTGGCTTCGATGTGACTGGCGCTCCAGCCTGTTCGAGCGGTGCCACGAAGTTGAAGAGCTCGAGCGCAAGATTTCCCCGCGGTCCGAGCGACGCATCGTGGCGGTACAATGTCACCGAGCAGTTGGCGACTTCTTCAGCGCGATCGATGGCGAGGATCTCGTCCTCGGTCATGTGCTCGAGCAAGTAACGAAGACAGAGCACGACGACCGAATGGCCAACGATGAGGACGCGCTGGCCGCAGTATTCGCGCGAGATCATCTCCACGGCGCTGCGCAAGCGAAGGATCACGTCGCACCAGCTCTCTCCGCCGGGCGGACGATGATAAAACTTCCCAAGCAGCCGCCGGAATTCGGCCTGCTCCGGGTGACGCTCGCGAATGCCGAGGCCGGTGAGGCGGTCGAGAATTCCGAATTCCTTCTCGCGGAGTCGCTCATCGACCACGAGGGAATAGCTGTCCTTCGGCAATCCCGCCCGTTCGACGATAAGATCCGCAGTATTCTTCGCGCGCACATACGACGAAGTGAGAATTACGTTCGGCCTCTCATCCGCAGCGAGCGCAGCGAACCAGGCGCCGAGAGCACGCGATTGTTCTTCGCCCAGCTCCGACAGCGGCACGTCGACATCGCGTGTGGCTAGATCGATCATCGGCCGTCCCGCACGGACCGCCGCGTCGCGCGCGACATTTCCCGCTGATTCCCCGTGGCGCACGATGTAGAGGAGATCCGGCCAAATCTGGCTGTTCTTCATGTGGGCCTCAAGGTCAAGTAGCGTACCACCTGCACGGGCGGCGACATTTGTCTCATGAGATCAACCCCGGACCAGCACGACCCTGATTGGCCGAAGTACCCGGAAACGGTGCTGCATTTCGGGACAGAGCCGAAAGTGACGATCGATCTTCGAGCGATGCTGGGCGCGCAGGAGCTTTCCGCGCTCCGTTCGATTGGCCTGGGTAAGCCGTTCGGCGTGATGACGGCGTTCGACCCGCGTGGGGAAAATTTGCCGAGCGAAGAGAATGACGCGCGGATGAGACGGCTCGAAGCGCAGCTCAAAGAAATGGGGCACAGCTTCACGCGCGTGGACGCGTGCTCGCCTGACGGAGAGCATTGTGAATGCAGCGTGGCGGTTAAGATGCCGAGGGATGAGGCGGTGAAGCTGGCGACGGAGTTCGAGCAGGTCGCGATATTCTGGTTTGACGGTGAGATGTTCTGGATCATTGGAAAGTGCGTCCGTGCGGATCCGATGATGTTGCCGAGGAGCTCGTAGCCGCGACAGCCAACGGAACTGCGAACTGCGAACTGCGAACTGCGAACTGCGAACTGAACACGTTCCGCGTTCCCGGTAACGAACGTTGCCCGTTGCCGGTTTGGAAAACGAAAGACCGTTCCACGCGCACTCGGCGCAATAGAACGGCCTTTGTATAAACGGGAAACCCGGAAACGTTTTCCGCGGGGAGCGCGGAACGTTTCCAGTTTTGCAGTCATCGTTACATCAGGGGTTTGTACCTGAAGCCGTAAACCCCACCTTTCGGAATCGTAAGTTTGAACTTCTGCGCGGACTTCGCTGCAACGGGTCCGACCGGAATCTCCTGCGAGCCTACCACTGCTCCCGTCTTGTCCACGAATTCAACCGCCAGCGAAAAGCTCTTTGGCGTAGCAGAACGGTTCTCGATCGTCCCACCTAGTGTTGTTTCCTTGTCGCCGCGGAGGAAATCGGTGATAGTCACCTTCACTGGGCCGTTCTCGGCCAGATTGTTGAAGTAAATGAGAGAGTCCGTGTAAATCTTCTTCAGCTTCGCATCTTTCGTGGTTTTGTACAGCGACTGATAGGCGAACGCGTTGAGCAATTGATTCTCGGGATTACTCGGATCCATGGTGGTGATCGCCTTGACGAGCGGGAACATCTTGGCGGGCTGGTCCGTCCCAAAGTAAGTGAGTGCCAGGTTGTACAGCGCGTCACGGGAGTACGGATTGGCGAGACGCGCCGCCTCGAGAAGCATCATCGCGTCGCGCGGCTTCCCGGCGCGAGTGGCGGCGACACCGGCATGGATGAGCGTGTTTTCACCGTATTTTCCGGGATTGGCAAGAATCGCAGCGTAGATAGTGGGAATCGAAATGCTGTCACCCGCAACCTTGTAGAGAGTGACAAGTCGATCGAGAGTCTCGGCGACGCGATAGTCGTCGTTGGTCGCGCCCATATACGACTGCCAGGCAGCGATCGCCTGCTTTGCGGAGCGGGCTTTGTCCACGCCCGTTGCACGGCTGGCGGCGGATGAAAGCACGTCTGCCATTTCGAACATGGTCCGTAGCTTAACATCCGCGTAGGTGCTGTCAGTGCCTGCAGCGGCAAGCACCTTTTCCCAGTACTGATTCGCGGTTGTGAGATCCTTGCGCTGCGCTGCGGCGGAGCCAAGTACCGAGTAGGCGTACGGCGTCCGGTGCTCGATGAGGAGCGCGCGGTTCGCGTAGAGCGTCGCCGAATCGAGATTGCCGGCATTGAGTGCATTGAACGCCGCGTTCAGCGAGTTCATCCACGATTTGTTTTGGCGCCACTGGTTGGTGAGCGGGACGCAAGCAGGAGCCAGCTTCTCGACAACATTGAATGCCGAGTCCGCTGCAGCGAAAACATTGATCGTCGCCGTCGGGTTAGTGGTAAATCCGAGCGCGCTGCGTGGCGATTCGATCGAAATGCCCGGCTGCGTCAGCAGCAAGATGTACGCTTCGCCGAGGATGTAATTCCGCGCGAGCGGATTGTCGGTCTGCTGATCTGCGAGTCCCTTCACGACTTCCTGAAGATCCTTCGTCGCGTTCGCATTGCCCTGCACGGCGGAGACTGCACGCTGCATCGAGAACTGGGCCTTGCCGATGGCACCGCTAACGCTGCCTATCGGATCGCAGCCGGCGGGCATTTGCGCCACTGCCGGCATGGCGACAACGAGGGACGCGAGAACGGTGATGCGCCGCATTGAGAGAAAATTCATCAAACCGCTCCTGCCAATTTTGAAATGTGGTGGATAATGAACGTCCTTCTAATATACCATTTCAGGCCAGTCGTTCCGGCTCCGACTCAAATTTTGGACGCGGTTTTCCGGATGATGTCCCACGCCCGCTCGACATTCTCCGCGCCCGTATTCAGATTGCCGATAGCGATACGGATGGCGTACATACCGCGTACGGTCGTATGGGAGATGAATGTCTTTCGTGTGGCATTCACGGCCTCAACGACGCGGCGGTTGTGTTCATTGACCTCCGCGGGCGTGCCTCCGCGATTGGACCGGAAGACGACGGTGGAGAACTTCGGTCTTGCAAGGAGCTCGAATTCCGGTGCGGTCTCGACGGCCGCCGCGAGCTCGGCGGCGAGGCGTATGTGCTCCCGGACTACGGACGCCAGCCCTTCGACTCCATACGAGCGGATCACCATCCAGAGCTTGAGCGCGCGGAAGCGTCTGCCGAGCGCGATGCCATAGTCCATGAGATTGACGACCGAGTCGGGCTCGGTAACTGTGAGGATATCGGGGACAATCTGAAACGCGCGCTTCAATAAGTCAGGGCGCCGCGTGAACAGCACCGAGCAGTCCATCGGCGTAAGCAGCCACTTGTGCGGGTTCACGACTAGTGAGTCGGCACGGTCGGAGCCGTCGAGGATGTACTGCATCTCAGGAAGGATTGCGGCGCTCCCTCCGTACGCGGCATCCACATGCAGCCAGATATTTTCCCGCGACGCGATCTCCGCTATCGCACGTACCGGATCGATCGCGGTCGTGGAGGTGGTGCCCACGCAAGCGACGATGGCGAGCGGGACCGCTCCGCTTTTTTTGTCCTCGAAAATCATCCGTTCCAGCGCGGACGCATCCATTGCGAGGTCGGAGTCCGTCGGAACCTTGCGAAGACTTTCTCGGCCGAAGCCAAGGGTCATTACGGCTTTGTCGATGCTGGAGTGCGCTTCCTCCGACGCGTATACGAGAAGGCGGGGAAGATCGCGTCCAGACATTCCCATTTCACGCAGCCTAAGCTCAGGCCGCATTTCGCGTGCTGCCGCGAGAGCGTAAAGCGTGCTCGATGATGCAGTGTCGGTGATCGTTCCCGTAAAATCGGCCGCGAGTCCCATCATTTGCCGGAGCCAATCGAGCGTGTGCGCTTCAAGCTCCGTTTGCGCCGGGCCCGTCTTCCACAACATCGCGTTCACGTTCAGCGCGGCAGCGAGCATTTCTCCGATAACGCCCTCGCCGGTTCCGGTATTCGCGAAGTACGCGAGAAAGTCCGGATGATTCCAGTGCGTCGTGGCAGGCACGATTATGTCGCGGAAATCCGCGAGAATCGTTTCCATCTTCTCGCCGTTGGCCGGCGGCGAAGCGGGAAGCCTCGCAGTGGTCTCGCCGGGACGGACATCCGGAAGGACGGGCCATTTGCCGGGCTGAGCGAGATAATCGGCGATCCAATCGACGACATCGTGGGCGTGGGCGCGGAACTCTTCGGGGGAGAGGCCGGGGGGCGGCGGCATGTACCTAATATAGGATTTAGAACTACAACCGAACGGGTGCAGGTTTGCGGCGGTGAATCAACGGGGCGGGATCTTGAACTACAACTGAACGGGTGCGGGTGCTCGGTAACGAAAGTTGCCCGGTGGTAGGAACTACTTACTCGACCTGTCGTTCAGTTTCCCCTCTCGCATGCCTCGACCGGTCTCCGAGTAGTGCCCCGTACCTGGGAACTATGCTCTCTGACAACTCTCACCCGTTCAGTTGTAGTTCAGCACCACGGATAACGTAGATTCCTGATATGCCCCGAGCCCCGAATCACCGAAAAGCAATCAATCATTTAAAGAACGTCGATCCGGTGATGGCCGAGGTGATTGACCGGGTCGGAAAGTGCGCGCTGGAGCCGCGCGCCGAGGGAACCCACTTCGACGCGGTGATGCGCGCGATAATTTTTCAGCAGCTATCGGGACAGGCCGCCGGCACCATTCACCGCAGGCTCCAGGATCTGTACGGCGGGCGCGATCCGAAGCCGAAAGAGCTGCTTCGCACTCCTGATGCCAAGCTGCGTGCGGTTGGCCTCTCCGGCCAGAAAACAAGATACCTAAAAGATCTCGCGACGCGTGTCGAGTGCGGCGACTGCCCGATCGATTCGCTCGATGCACTGACTGATGATGAGATCATCGCCGCGCTCACGTCCGTCAAAGGTGTCGGACGCTGGACGGCCCAGATGTTCCTCATGTTCCGGCTCGGCAGGCCGGACGTTTTACCAGATCTCGATCTCGGAATTCAGAAGGGAATCAAGCTCGCATACAAACTGAGAAAGCATCCTCTGCCCAAGCGCGTTCTAAAGGTCGGCGCGAAGTGGGCACCTTATCGCACAATCGCCTCGTGGTATTTGTGGCGCCTTCTCGACGTGGACAAGCCGGCGAAGGCGAAAGTGCCGCGATCGAACACGGGTTGATGAAAAAGATCTCCGCATTCACAATCGCTTGCTTCGCGCTCGCTGCGTGCGCGCCGAAGGCAGTGTCACCTCCAGTGCCCGCGCGCATCGTCGGCGCCGACACTATTCCGATTCCGCTCGCCGAGATGGGAGCCCGCACGTACAAGGGACTCGGTGGCGGACTGTTTTCGGGCTCGAACACCGAGCCCGCGGATCACGATGCTACTGGGCGCACGCACCGCAATGCAATTCAGCCGCTGGATGTCAACGGCACGCCGAGCGTTTCAGGACGATATGTGTTGATGTCCGTGGGCGGAGGCGATGTGAGCGCCGCGTGGTGCTCTATCTCGTCGGCGCCGCCGTGCAACAGCTGGAGCTTCGCCGGCCGGGCGACCTCCGATCTTTCTGTGAATCACAGCAGCCTCGTAATCGTGAACGGGGCGATACGTGACATCGGCCCGGCCATGTGGTCATCGTCCAAATCGGCCAACTACAATCGCATTCGCGATACGCGCCTTGCTCCGTTGGGCTTGAGCGAAAAACAGGTTCAGGTGATCTGGATGGCGTTCACCGACAGCTCCGCTGAATTCTCTGTAACCGCTACTCAGGTTGAGGCGGCGTCCGGCCTCCAGCATATCGGCTCAACGATTCGCGCGCTCAAAGAACGCTACCCGAATCTCAGGCTCCTCTTTCTCTCGAGCAAACGCTACCGCGGTTTTTATCCTGGTGGTGAGCCGCAGTCTTATGAATCAGCCTTCGTCGTTAGATGGGCCATCGAGGCACAGATCAATCAGTCGCGCGGACGGCCGCCGAATATCGATATAGGATCGGTCGCACTATCGGGTAACGGCGCGCCCTGGATTTCCTGGGGCCCATACTTGTGGGCGAATGGCGCGAAGCCGAGAGCGGACGGGTTGTCCTGGGTACGCGCTGATTTTGATTCGACGGGCCTCCGGTCGTCGCGGCAGGGAGAGGAAAAAGTCGGCGGCATCCTTTTCGATTTTTTCCGGAGCTCTACTTACGCGCGATGCTGGTTCCTCATTGGCCCTGTCTGCAACTGACGCGTTCTACCTGACGGATTAGGTTTAGGAGTAAGCGCCACAAACCGGAGCAACGATGCCGCTCGTACCATTTGAAGGTCTTCCAGACACGTCGCGCACTTGGGTTTTCGCCGCGGATCACAGTCTTTCACGGTCACAGTCATCGCAGCTGCTTAACGCAGTTGACGAATTTCTTTCTCAATGGAAGGCGCACGGTTCGCCGCTCACCGTCGGCCGAAACTGGCGTGACGACAGGTTCCTAACCGTTGCCGTCGACCAATCGACAGCCGGAGCTTCAGGCTGCTCCATCGACGGGCTCTTCCGAATTTTGAAATCGATCGAGGGCCGCGTGGGCGCGAGTCTCGTCGCGAGCGGGATGATTTTTTACCGGGATAATGCGGGTGCGATTCAATCGGTGAATCGCGAGGACTTTGTGAAGCGTGCCGCGAAAGGAGATATCACCGACGCGACGACTGTGTTCGATCCGACGGTTGCGACACTCGCGGAATGGCGCGCGCAGTTTCAGACTGACGTCGGACATTCATGGCATGGCGCCCTCATTAAGGATCGGCGTCCGCAACCCGCGTGAAAAGTCACACTTCGTACTTGACCTTCAATACGAAGAAGCGTCAGGAGATTATCGACATCACCGACGAAGTTGAAAAGTGCCGTGCTGCTGCCGGTATTGCGGAAGGTATGGTGCTCGTTTCAGCGATGCACATCTCGGCGTCGGTCTTCGTCAACGATCACGAGCCGGGTCTTTGGAAGGACATTCTCGATTGGCTCGAGAGCCGTATCGCTCCGTGGAGTCCGGACGATTACCGGCACAACAGCGGCACCGGTGAAGACAATGCGGCGGCGCATCTGCGCTCACTTACGCTCGGACACGAAGTCATCGTTCCGGTTACGAACGGGAGCCTCGACTTCGGACCGTGGCAGCGTGTTTTCTATGGAGAGTGGGACGGGCAGCGCCCGAAGCGCGTTCTCATCAAGGCGATGGGCGAGTAGCGATTACTGCGGAGGCTTCACGCCCTCCGCCGAATCGATCTGCTGCTGGACTTCAGCGGCGACCATAAAGCCGATCTTGCTGTGCGTTCCGTCGCAAAACGGTTTCGTAACCGAGGCACCGCAGCGGCAGAGCGAGACCCAATCCTTTCCGGGCCTCTTCGCGGGAAGAGGGATCTCGTTGCCTTCGTGATCGACGAGCTTGAAGTCACCGATGACGCGGTATGCCCCCGTCTTTTTCACTTCGATTATCACTTCTGACATAGAGCGTCGCTCGGGTTGAATGCTGTTGGCGGCGGGTGTCGCCGTCGGTGTCAAACTCTTAACGTGTCCGCTCGCCAATTCTTGATGGCGCGCTTGATGTCGCCGGAGCTTTTCAGCTCGCCTGCGTGAATGCGCCGCACGAGATCGGGAATCTCATCATCCGGGGCAAAGCGCAGCCCGACGTATTGTCCGAGCAAGAGGCCATTTTCCCCGCCGTTCATGTCGGGTGGGAGCAAGCGGGCTAGTCTGGCCTTCTCTTCCACGCGAATGACACGGTTTTGTGCGGTGAGCGACATGGAACGAGCAAGGAGCATCCCGAGGAGAAGGGCGATCGCAACAACGACATCCCACGCAGTTGTAAACGTCGGTCCCGCGACCGCGCGCTTCGCGACCACGAAAATGTTGATGAGAAGCACTGCATGACAACGAAATGCCACGGGGCCAGCCATCTCTTGTGACTTTCGAAAGTTTGGGCGCGAGCAGACATTCAGGTTTCCTGTTCTGGATGAACGGAAGGTAGCGCCAACTCCGAAGAGAGCCTAGACGCTCGTCGATGGCGGCGTCTGCGCTTCCTTCTCCGGAGATCTCAGCGCGGGGGGTGAGCTTTTCTGCGAAAGAAGATTGATTCCCGCGGCTTTAAGGTCGCGGATCAACGCGAGGTTGATCTCCTGCTGGCAATCGAGAAAGGCATCGTAGTCGGTGGTAGCGAGGAAATAAACCGTCTCGAATTCGAACGAGTTGTCCGTGATGGTCTTGAAGTGCGCTCGCGAAAAAGTTGCGCCACGCTGGGATTCCACGACTTTCCTGATGATTTCCGGCAAAAGCCGCGCTTTCGCTTCATTCGTGCCCGGCGCAATGCGTGTGATGAGCACCGCGCGCCGCTGCCCAAGCCGCTCGAAGTTCCTCACTCCGTTCTTGAGGACTTCTCCGTTGGAGAGGATGATCTGCTCGCCGGTGACGCTTCTCAGACGGGTGGATTTTATACCGACGTGCGTCACGATTCCCGAGTACGCGTTCACTTCTATCAGATCGCCGACAACGAACGGCTTGTCGAACAAAATCGAAAGAGCGGCGAAGACGTCGCCGAGTATGTTCTGCACCGCGAGCGCGACCGCGATACCGCCGATGCCCAGTCCAGCGACGATCGCGGTGACGTGAATGCCGAACGACTCGAGGCCGACGAGGATGATGAGGATCCAGAGCCCGAGGCGCGCGACGTAGCTGAGCGCTTCGACGGTCGTCGAGTTCCCTCCGTCCTTCACTCTGGCGAAATACCGCCGGAAGACAACCACAATGAGCTCGCCTCCCCAGATTGCGAGCTGAATCAACAGCGCGACTTTCCCCACGACCCCTACCGCGAAGCGGAGCCGAGGCGGGAGGCTCAGCGTGGCGGATGCCGCCGTCATCGCCGCGAAGACGATGAAAGCGAGCCGCGTCTTCCGCAGCATGGCGACGAAGAAATTGTCGATCTCGGTGCTCGTGACTTTCGCGCGGCGGTCGAGCCAGCGGATGAGGACGCGCTGCACCACGACGATGGCTACGATGACCACGATCCAAATGCTCAGCGCGGCAAGCATCGCCGCGCGCGAGTTTCCGTACCACGATGTGAGGTCCGAGAGGACGAAGCGCAGCTCCGGCATCACGGAAAGTTACGCCGTAGCTCGCTCGGCGGCGTCGCAGGCGTCGCAGTTTCCGCACGCCCAATCGGCCGATACTTCCTCGCCGAAATGCTCGAGAATGAAACGGGTGCGGCACTGCGTGGTCTGACAAAACTGGATCATGGTGCGCAGCTTGATCTGGTCCATCTCTCGGCGCTCTTCGTAGTCGGTGAGGTCAGCGCTGAGATCGATGCCGGTGAGGTTGTCCGATAGCCGTTCCCACTTCCCGCCGCGGTGCTCGCGCACCAGTCCATGCCGCTTGAGAAGTGCGAAGACAATCTTCGCTTTGCGTGTAGCTACACCCGTGATCTCGACAATGTCGTTAATGTCCACCGGCTCCTTCAGCGGATATTTCTCGAGGGCGAGCGCGACGTGCGCAGCTTCCTGAACTTCGGGATATTTGCCGCCCAGGAAGTACGACTGGATGCGCTTGTCCTCCACGCGGTAGAGAACCCGGCAGAGTGCCGGCTGTCCATCCCGCCCCGCGCGCCCGGCTTCCTGGTAGTACGATTCGATCGATCCCGGGAAATGGTAGTGAAGCACGAAGCGCAGGTTCTGCTTGTCGATGCCCAGCCCGAATGCATTCGTCGCGATGATAGTTTTGAGATTGCCCGACATGAAATTGTCCTGCACTTGCTTCCGTTCAGCGCTCGGACGCTTACCGTGATAAAGTCCGACGGAAAAATCTTCAGCGAGCATCGCATAGAGGCGCTCCGCCTCCTTGATCGTCGCCACGTAGATCACTCCGGACCCTTCCATCTCTCGAAGCGTCTGCTTTAGAGAGCTGTCCTTGATCCCGTCGTTGACGGTGCGCATCACTTCAAAGCGCAGATTGGGCCGCGCAAATCCGGTAATCGTGATGTGAGGATCTGTCATCCCGAGCTGGCGGATGATGTCTGTGCGAACCTGTTCAGTCGCGGTCGCGGTGAGAGCGAGCACGGGAGGCCGCCCGAGCCGTTTCGCTATTCCGCCAAGTGAGAGGTAATCGGGGCGGAAGTCGTGACCCCACTGGCTTACGCAATGAGCTTCGTCGACGACGAAGAGCGAGATCCTCCGCGTCATGAGATGCGAAAAGAATTCCCGGTCCTTGAACCTCTCAGGCGTGAGAAAAAGAATCTCACCCTCACCTTCCGCGATTTGCCGGTGCGCTTCGCGCGATTCGGAGACGCTGAGGTGGGAGTGCATCGCAACCGAGTCCACGCCCTGCGCGGAAAGCTTGTCGTGCTGATCCTTCATGAGAGCGATGAGGGGACTCACTATGACAGTGAGCCCCGGAAACATCACCGCGGGGAGCTGATAAATGAGTGACTTGCCGCTGCCCGTGGGCATAACGACGAGCGCGTCCCGCCCGTCGAGAATCGCGCGCATCGGCTCCCATTGGCCCGGCCGGAATGCGGAATGCCCGAAGCGCTCCTTGAGGAGTGTCTTGGCCGATTCTTTTGTGAGTTTCCCTGCCACGCCGCTACAAGAAGCACGATTTATTCCGTGCAGCGCTAAAAATCAGTCGCCGGAAGGCTCAGGAGTGGCGCTGTAAAACTCCTCGATGCACATCGTTATCAGCGGAGAGGTGACCTCGGACTTCGGATGCGCTCCCGAATCCGCAATGCTGTGCCATGTCTGCTTGAGATCGATGATCAATTGCTCCACGTGATATCCGCGGGTCTTCGCATATTCGGCTACGTCCTTCACACACCCCTGAATATCGGGTGCGGCAAGCGAGCGATCCTCGGCGAGCAGCGCGAGGGCGCATTCCAACATTCTGCGTGCGATAGACTCAAACGATTCCGTTTCCAACGAACCGGACTCGCTTGAGCTGGGAAGTGGTTTTTCGCTTGTCATTTCTTGTTTCGAGCGCGCAGCATAGTAGGCGGACCAGGGCATCGCAATACTTTTGTTTATGTCCCACTTTGCTAATGCGTTGGGGACCTCTTAACCTCCGTAATGACAGGTCGGCAATTACTTGACGCGTTTGTTATAGCCGCCCCCGGCATCGAAGAAATCACTGCGGTGGAGCTCCGTACGCTCGCGATAGAGCCGGCCGCGGTCGAACACGGCGGTGTCCTTTTCCGCGGCTCCCACCGCGATATCTACAACGCCAATCTGAAGCTCCGCACGGCGACGCGAATCGTCGTTCGTATCGCTCGATTCCATGCCTCGAGCTTCGCGGAGCTCGAGCGGCGCGCGAAAAAGATCGAATGGGAGCGTTGGCTGCCATCCGTAGGCGAGGTGAAGTTTCGCGTGACGTGCAAGAAATCACGCCTGTATCACTCGGACGCAGTTGCAGAAAGACTGATGAACGCCGCAGCGAAGCACTGCGCGGATCTCGATTTTGTGATCGCCGACAAAGAAGACACCGCTGATTCCGAAGCGGCCCCATCGGCGCAGCTCTTCATCGTCCGGCTAGTCCGCGATGAAGTCACCATCAGCGCGGACACGTCAGGCGAGCTGCTGCATCGCCGCGGATACCGGCTCGAAGCCACGCGCGCATCTTTGCGTGAGAATCTCGCCGCCGCGATGCTTCTTGCCTCCCGGTGGAAACGTGACACGCCACTACTGGATCCTCTCTGCGGATCGGGCACGATTCCGATTGAAGCCGCGATGATTGCCCGCGGCATAGCGCCCGGGCTCGAGAGAAGCTTCGCCTTCGAGAAATGGCCTTCATTCGACGAAACATTCTGGAAATCTCTCAAGGACAAAGCGCGCAGTGAGCAGACCCCCGAAGCCGGCGCTCCGGTGTACGGCGGTGACCGCGACGCAGGCGCGGTAGAGGTCGCGCGAAGAAATGCAGAGCGCGCAGGGGTCGCTGCCGACATCGAGTTTTCCAAGCGCGCCCTCGCTCAATCGCTCGACGTCTTCGCGCGCACACACGCCGGCAGCGGCGCCATCGTCACCAATCCACCGTACGGCATGCGGGTTTCCCCCGACGCCGACCTCCGCAATCTCTATGGTATGCTCGGCGCTCGGGCTCAAAAGAACAACTGGTCGCTCGGCGTGCTCACTTCCGATGACAAGCTCGCCCGGCAGTCGGCGAATCTCGTCCCGAATTTTCGCACGCAGAACGGGGGAATTCCGGTTACGTTTTTCACAAGCGACCAAGCGGCGGAGAACTAGTGACCGGACGTACGGGAAAAGTTGCTTCGATCAACAGCTCCGGCGGGGGAGTTCCCAAGCGTCCGGTTCTCTTTTCGAACGTGAACACGCTCGGTCTCGAGGCCGACCGGCATGTAAGCAAGGATCACGGCGGCCCGGATCGCGCGATCTGCATCTATTCGCTCGATTTGATCAAAGCCCTCCGTGCGGAAGGGCATCCAATCGACGTCGGAACGGCAGGGGAGAACCTCACTGTTGAAGGTCTGGACTGGGCGCTGATGCGGCCCGGGGCTATCCTTACGGTCGGAGCCGAGGTCCGCCTCGAGATCACTTCTTTCACGCCACCTTGTAAGACGATCAAGGCTTCATTTTTAGAGGGAAATTTCGTCAGAATTTCCGAAAAAGTTCATCCAGGCTGGAGCCGTGTTTACGCTCGTATTCTCACTCCCGGGGAAGTCAAAGCCTACTGTTCGATTGTAATCGAATAGGCGATACACCCCTTTTTACACGGTCGTATATTCCACGAAATACGGCGCAATTATTGAATAGTTGTTCCCTGCTCTTCGAGGCACAACCTCTCGGGATGGACAGTAGTCCGCCCGTTGGAGCATCCCTGCGCAATCATCCTTAGGAGCTAAGCGTGGAAATCGGAGATACCCTGGACGCCGAGCAGGCTCAGGACACCAGTCCTGCCCGCAATCGGCAAGCGTCTGCTTCCGGCCGCAGTGGAAGAAACAGCGCGAAAGGCCGCAACGGCAAGAAAAATGGAAATGGCCGCGGAGGCCGGAATGGAAACGGTGATCACGGCGAAGCCGAGCTGATGATCGGGGGCGAACGAGGCCGGGACGCATATCTGCGCCGCCTCAGTTCTGCAATGAAAGATCTCGCTGATGGCGATTTTGATGTTCGCCTTCCCATCACCGACGATCCGATTTTCGCGGAGATCGCCGAGTCGTTCAATGGTGTCGCGAAACAAAACAGCCGGCTTGCCGATGAGATGGTGCGAGTGAGCACGACCGTCGGGCGTGAAGGGCACATGACCGAGCGCGCTTCAATCGGTCCGATGGCAGGCGGTTGGAGACGTACCGTCGATTCTCTCAACTCGCTTATCACCGATCTCGTCTCACCGACGACTGAAATAGCGCGTGTGCTTACCGCGGTGGCCGACGGCGACCTGAGCCAGAAGATGGTTCTCGAGATAGACGGCAAGTCAGTCCAGGGAGAATTCCTGAGAATCGGAACGACCGTGAACACGATGGTCGACCAGCTCGGCGCTTTCGCCGATGAAGTAACGCGCGTCGCGAGAGAAGTGGGCACGGAAGGAAAGCTTGGCGGACAGGCGGAAGTGCCCGGTGTCGCGGGAACCTGGAAGGACCTGACGGACAACGTGAACGCAATGGCTTCCAACCTGACAGGGCAGGTGCGAAGCATCGCTGCGGTTACGACGGCAGTCGCGAAGGGAGACCTGTCACAGAAGATCACTGTCGAAGCGCGCGGTGAAACACTCGAGCTCAAGAACACGATCAACATCATGGTCGATCAGCTCAGCGCGTTCGCGTCGGAAGTAACTCGTGTGGCTCGCGAAGTGGGAACGGAAGGAAAGCTTGGCGGACAGGCACAGGTTTCCGGCGTCGCGGGAACGTGGAAGGATCTCACCGACAACGTGAACGCGATGGCGTCGAACCTCACCGGCCAGATCAGAAACATCGCCGATGTCACCACCGCAGTCGCGCGCGGAGATCTATCGCGCAAGATCACGGTCGATGTAAAGGGCGAAATCCTCGAGTTGAAGAACACGGTCAACACGATGGTGGACAGTCTCGGAGTGTTCGCCGAGGAAGTGACGCGCGTGGCACGCGAAGTAGGAACCGAAGGAAGACTCGGCGGACAAGCGCAGGTGCCGCAGGTCGCAGGAACGTGGAAGGATCTCACCGACAACGTGAACTTCATGGCGTCGAACCTCACCGGCCAGGTGAGAAACATCGCCGACGTTACGACCGCAGTCGCGCGTGGAGACCTGTCGCGAAAAATCACCGCCGACGCAAAGGGCGAAATTCTCGAGCTCAAGAACACCATCAACATCATGGTGGACCAGCTCAGCGCATTCGCCTCCGAAGTAACCCGCGTCGCCAAGGAAGTAGGAACCGAAGGCAAGCTGGGCGGACAAGCCGAAGTGCCGGGAGTCGGCGGAACCTGGAAGGACCTGACGGACAACGTGAACGCGATGGCGTCCAACCTCACCGGTCAGGTGAGAAGTATCGCGGCGGTGACGACAGCCGTCGCCAAGGGTGACCTGTCGCAGAAGATTACCGTCGAAGCGAAGGGCGAGACGCTCGAGCTGAAGAACACCATCAACATCATGGTGGACCAGCTCAGTTCATTCGCCGACGAAGTTACGCGCGTCGCGCGCGAAGTAGGAACAGAGGGCAGACTCGGCGGACAAGCCGAGGTGCCGGGCGTTGCCGGAACGTGGAAGGACCTCACGGACAACGTGAACGCAATGGCGTCGAACCTGACTGGTCAGATTCGAAACATTGCCGACGTCACGACGGCAGTCGCCAAGGGCGATCTCTCGCGAAAGATCACCGTCGACGTAAAGGGTGAGATTCTCGAGCTGAAACAAACGATCAACACGATGGTCGACCAGCTCAGCGCTTTCGCATCCGAAGTAACGCGTGTGGCGAAAGAAGTAGGAACGGAAGGAAAACTTGGCGGACAAGCGGAAGTTCCCGGAGTCGGCGGGACGTGGAAAGACCTCACCGACAACGTGAACTTCATGGCCTCGAATCTCACAGGCCAGGTGCGTAACATCGCCGACGTGACGACAGCCGTCGCGCGCGGAGACCTGAATCGAAAGATCACCGCAGAAGCGAAAGGAGAGATTCTCGAGCTCAAGAACACCATCAACACGATGGTCGATCAGCTCAGCTCGTTTGCCGACGAAGTGACGCGCGTGGCGCGTGAAGTAGGAACGGAAGGCAGGCTCGGCGGGCAGGCGAACGTTCCCGGTGTTGGCGGAACGTGGAAGGATCTCACCGACAACGTTAACACGCTCGCCGGAAACCTCACCGGCCAAGTGCGTAACATTGCCGCAGTGACGACGGCAGTCGCGCGCGGAGACCTGTCGCAGAAAATCACCGTCGAAGCGAAGGGCGAGACAGCCGAGCTCAAGGACACCATTAATACGATGGTTGACCAGCTTAGCTCATTCGCGTCTGAAGTTTCACGTGTGGCGAAGGAAGTAGGAACTGAAGGGAAGTTGGGAGGCCAGGCCGAAGTACCGGGCGTCGGCGGAACCTGGAAGGATCTCACCGACAACGTGAACGCGATGGCCGGCAACCTCACTGGACAGATTCGAAACATCGCCGACGTGACGACGGCGGTCGCGAAAGGCGACCTCTCGCGCAAGATCACCGTCGACGTGCAAGGCGAGATTCTCGAGCTGAAGAACACCATCAATACGATGGTGGACAGCTTGTCGGTCTTTGCCGGCGAAGTAACGCGTGTCGCCCGCGAAGTGGGAACGGAAGGAAGACTGGGCGGACAGGCCAACGTGCCGGGAGTAGGCGGAACATGGAAGGACCTGACCGACAACGTGAACTTCATGGCGTCGAACCTCACCGGTCAGGTGAGAAACATCGCCGACGTAACCACCGCTGTCGCGCGCGGAGATCTATCGCGCAAGATGACGGTGGACGTGAAGGGAGAAATCCTCGAGCTCAAAAACACCATCAACACCATGGTGGATCAGCTCAGCGCATTCTCCTCTGAAGTAACGCGAGTGGCTCGCGACGTGGGAACGGAAGGAAAGCTCGGCGGCCAGGCCAACGTGCCCGGAGTCGCGGGAACGTGGAAGGATCTAACCGACAATGTGAACACACTCGCCGGAAATCTGACGAGCCAGATTCGTAACATCGCGCTCGTCACGACGGCGGTGGCGAAAGGAGACTTGTCGCAGAAGATCACCGTTGAAGTGCGCGGCGAGATTCTCGAGCTGAAGAACACCGTCAACGCCATGGTGGACTCGCTGCGAGTGTTCGCCGACGAAGTAACACGCGTCGCGAAGGAAGTAGGTACGGAAGGAAAGCTCGGCGGACAGGCGGCAGTACCGGGAGCAGCCGGAACGTGGCGCGCTCTGACCGACAACGTGAACGCGATGGCCAACAGCTTGACGCTCCAGGTGCGAGCGATCGCCGACGTCGCGACATCGGTGACCCGCGGCGACCTGAGCCGGCAGATTGCCGTCGAGGCGCAGGGAGAGCTGGATGAGCTGAAGAACAACCTCAACCAGATGATCGCGAACCTGAAGTCGACAACCGAAAAGAACACAGAGCAGGACTGGTTGAAGACCAACCTCGCGAAGTTCTCGCGGATGATGCAGGGACAGAAAGATCTCGAGTCTGTGTCGAAGCTCATCATGTCGGAGCTCACGCCACTCGTCTCGGCGCATCACGGAGCGTTCTATATAATGGAAGAGGAGGGCAACACTCCCATCTTCAAGCTCATCGCGAGCTACGCGTACAAGGAGAGAAAGCACCTTGGCAACGTCTTCCAGCTCGGTGAAGGCCTTGTCGGACAAGCGGCGCTCGAGAAGAAGCCGATTCTCCTCACCAACGTACCCGATGATTACATCAGGATAACTTCTGGACTCGGTGAAGCTCCGCCACGAAACATTCTAGTGTTGCCGGTGCTATTCGAGGGCGAAGTCAAAGCGGTAATCGAGCTCGCATCGTTCCTGCCTTTCAGCCAAATCCACCAGCTCTTCCTCGATCAGCTGGGAGAAAGCGTCGGCGTGGTCATCAACATGATCAGCGCCAACATGCGGACGGCCGAGCTGCTCGAGCAGTCGCAGAGCCTGACGCAGGAGCTGCAGAGCCAGTCGGAAGAGCTGCGCAAGCAGCAGGATGAGCTGAAGCGCTCCAACTCCGAGCTCGAAGCGCAGGCGACTTCGCTCCGCACTTCAGAAGAGCTCCTCAAGGATCAACAGGAAGAGCTCCAGCAGGTTAACGAAGAGCTCGAAGAGAAAGCGTCACTCCTCGCCGAGCAGAACAGGAAGGTCGAGCAGAAGAACGAAGAGGTCGAGGCAGCGCGTCTCGCTCTCGAGGAAAAGGCCGAGCAGCTCGCGCTCAGCTCGAAGTACAAGTCGGAGTTCCTCGCCAACATGTCGCACGAGCTGCGCACTCCGCTTAATAGCTTGCTCATTCTGGCAAGGCTGCTCTCCGACAACAAGGATGGCAACCTTACGGCGAAGCAGGTGGAGTTCGCACAGACGATCCTATCGTCGGGAACAGACCTTCTCTCGCTCATCAACGATGTGCTCGACGTATCGAAAGTCGAGGCTGGCAAGATGGATGTCGACCCCACCGAGGTGGAGCTCACCGAAGTGCGGAGCTTCGTCGAGAGGAACTTCTCACCTCTCGCGGAGCAGAAAGGGATCGGCTTCCAAGTGGAGGTCAACCCCGATGTGCCCCGAGCAATCTTCACCGACGGCGGGCGACTACAACAGGTGATCAAGAATCTTCTCTCGAACGCGTTCAAGTTCACGGAGAAGGGCGAAGTCGCGCTAAGGGTGAGAAAGGCGGAGAAGGGGCGCCGCTTCATGAACCCCTCGCTCGATGGCAGCGACGAGGTAATTGCTTTCTCGGTGGAAGATTCGGGAATCGGAATTCCGCGTGACAAGCAGAGACTTATTTTTGAGGCGTTCCAGCAGGCAGACGGAACGACGACCCGGAAATACGGCGGCACCGGGCTCGGTCTCACCATTAGCCGCGAGATTGCTCGGCTGCTCGGCGGCGAGATACGAGTCGAGAGCACAGTCGGCAAGGGAAGCACTTTCACATTGTTTCTGCCGGCTCGCTATACGCAGTCAGTGTATCATCCTGATGGGGTCGATTCGGAAACACGTTTCGATTACGACTACGGGAACCGCGGCAACGAGCTCTCGGAGCGGCCTGAGTCGCAAAAGCAGCCGGGTGCACGCACACAAAGTGGCCAGGTTGCCCGCTCGAAAAAGCCGCAAAGGCGCGCGGGCCAGGTACCGATGCCATATGTCCCGGAGCGGAGAAGCCGGCCGCAGATCGAGATCCCCGATGATAGGGACAACATCGAGGAGGGCGATCGCACGGTACTGATCATCGAGAACGACGTCACATTCGCAAAGGTTCTTCTCGACATGGCGAAGGAGAAAGGGTTCAAGGCCATTGTCGAGCTGGACGGTGAAGCGGGTCTCAATGCGGCTCGCGATATCCGCCCCGACGCAATCACACTCGACATCGACATGCCCGGTCTTGACGGCTTCCAGGTGCTCGACCGTCTCAAGCGCGATCCCGACACGCGTCACATTCCGGTGCACATCATATCCGGAGTCGATGACAAGCAGCATGGTCTGAAGGCGGGCGCGATGGCGTTTCTGGAAAAACCGGCCGATAAGGAAGCGCTCGACAACGCCTTCGGCCGGATTTCGGAATTCATAGATACAAGTCCGAGAAATCTCCTTGTCGTTGAGGACAACGAGAATCAGAGGCAGAGCATCGTGGAGCTCATCTCCCACGACGACGTCGATATCACCGCGGTGGGATCGGCAGAGGAAGCGATGAAAACGCTCGGGGAGAAAAAATTCGACTGCGTCGTTCTCGATCTTGGCCTTCGCGACATGAGCGGCTTCGATCTTCTCGAGAAAGTGAAATCGGATCCGGCAATGCGCGGTCTGCCCATCATCATCTACACGGGCAAGGACTTGACGCAGCAAGAGGAAACGCGCATCAAGAAATACGCGGAAACGATCATCGTGAAGGACGCGAAGTCGCCGGAGCGTCTGCTAGACGAGACCGCGCTCTTCCTGCACAGAGTGGAAGCAAAGCTTCCCGAGCAGAAGCGGAAAATGCTGCAGCACCTGCACGATTCCGACGCAGTGGTGGCGGGGAAGAAGATTCTCATCGTCGATGACGACGTGAGAAACATCTTCTCGCTTACAAGCATGCTCGAAGATCACGGGATGGTGGTTAGGTTCGCGGAGAACGGGAAACAGGCGCTGGAACAGCTGCAGAAGGATTCGAGCGTCGATGCGATTCTCATGGACGTCATGATGCCGGAGATGGACGGCTACGAGACAACGCGGGCAATACGCCAGATGGATGAGTTCCGCACTCTGCCCATCATCGCACTCACCGCGAAGGCGATGAAGGGTGACCGGGAGAAGTGCATCGAAGCAGGAGCATCGGATTACATCACCAAGCCGGTCGAGCCAGACCAGCTACTCTCGCTGCTGCGCGTGTGGCTGTACAGATAGAAACAGTACGTCCCAAGCAAGGGGATGCGGCTGATGCGAAGCCGGATCTCGAGCGCATCGAGGTCGAGCTGCTGCTGGAAGGCGTTTACCGGCAGTATGGCTTCGACTTCCGGTCGTACGCGTATGCCTCGATTCGTCGTCGGCTCTGGAAGCGCATTGAGAGCGAAGGGCTCACGAGCCTGAGCGCGTTGCAGGAGCGCGTGCTTCACGAGCCGGAAATGATGGAGAAGCTGCTGCTCGATCTCTCCATAAACGTCACGGCGATGTTCCGCGACCCCGGCTTCTATGTCGCGTTTCGCGAGAAAGTAATTCCAATGCTGCGGACGTACCCGTTCATTCGCTTGTGGCATGCGGGTTGTTCCACCGGAGAAGAAGTTTTTTCGATGGCCATCCTGCTCAAGGAGGAAGGGCTTTACGAGCGGTCACGCATCTACGCGACGGATATCAATGAAGTCGTGCTGCAGCGTGCAAAGGGCGGAATCTTTCCTATCGACCGCATGCAGGAATACACCGACAACTACATCCGCGCAGGCGGCAAGAGTTCGTTCTCCGAGTACTATACGGCCAAGTACGGTGGCGCGCTGTTCAGTCCGTCGCTGACGAAGAACGTCGTTTTTTCCCAGCACAACCTCGTCACCGACAAGTCGTTCAGCGAGTTCAACGTCATCCTCTGCCGCAACGTTCTCATCTATTTCGACAAAGAGCTGCAGACGAAGGTGCACGAGCTGTTCTACGGCAGCTTGAGCATGTTCGGCTTGCTGTGTCTCGGCAGCAAAGAGTCGATGCGCTTCATGCGCTATGAGCAGTGTTACGAGCAGGTCTCCGGTGAAAAGATTTACCGGAAGGTGAAATGACTACCCCAGGGGTCGTGGCGATCGGAACGTCGTGGGGCGGGCTAAGTGCGCTAGGGCGTATCCTCAGCTCGCTTCCCGGTGATTTTCGCTCACCGATCATAGTGGTGCAGCATCGAAGCAAGGATTCCGACAACTTGTTGGCTAAGCTGCTCCAGGACATCTCCGATCTGAAGATTCACGAGGCGGAGGATAAGGACACGCTGCTGCCTTCGCATGTGTACGTCGCACCTGCGGATTATCACCTGCTTGTAGATGCGGGGGAGGTCTCGCTCACGGTCGACGCGCCGTTTCGCTATAGCCGCCCGTCCATCGATGTGGCGTTCGAGTCCGTTGCCCGCTCATTCGGGTCTGCAGCGATCGGGGTGGTTCTCACCGGCGCGAACGACGACGGCGCGCGTGGACTCGCACGCATCATCGCCCTCGGCGGACAGGGAATCGTCGAGGACCCGAAGACGGCGGAGATGCCCGTGATGCCCGAGGCGGCTAAACGTGCCTCACCCAGCGCAGAGGTACTGCCATTGCAGGATATTCCGGCCAGATTAGTGAGAATGGTGAACGCGCCCGGGCAGATGAAGAGGAAGGCGGGATGACGGCAGACGACCGCGTAAAACTTCTTATGGTGGACGACCGCCCGGAGAATCTCCTCGCGCTCGAAGCGATTCTCGAGCCGCTCGGACAAAATCTTGTGCGCGCCGCATCGGGTGAGGAAGCGCTCCGCAAGCTTCTCGCCGACGACTTCGCGGTAATCCTGCTCGACGTGCAAATGCCGATCATGAACGGCTTCGAGGTCGCCAAGATCATGAAGTCACGCGAGAAGTCGCGTTACATCCCGATCATTTTCCTCAGCGCGATCAGCAAGGATGATGAGTACGTATTCGAAGGATATTCCGTCGGTGCCGTCGATTACGTTTTCAAGCCGTTCAATCCGGAAGTCCTGAAGTCGAAGGTGAACGTGTTCGTCGACCTGTACCTGAAGCAGCGTGAGATTCAGCGACAGGCGGGGCAAATCCTTGACAGCGAGAAGCGCGCGCTGGAAGCCGAGCACCGCAGCCGGTTTCTGGAGGCCGAGGCGGAATCCGCGCGCATGGTCTTCAAGCTCAATGAAGAACTGAAGAGACGGCAAACGGCGCTGGAGCAGGCAATGGGAGCGCGCAACAGATTTTACGCTTCGATGAGCCACGAGCTGCGCACGCCGATAAACGCGGTGATCGGGTACAGCACGCTCATGCTCGATAATATTTACGGTCCCCTCAACGAGAAGCAGTCGCTTGGTTTGGAGCGGACGCTTAAAGCGGCGCGGCATCTTCTCGAGCTCGTGAACGACGTCCTCGATCTCTCGAAGATTGAAGCGGGGAAGATCGAGCTAGCTCTGCAGCCTGTTTCGTTCCCCGCCATCGTCGAGGATCTCTTCGTGACGGTGCGACCACTCGCCGATGAGTACGGCTCCGAGCTTTCGCTCCGCCAGGAAGGGGAGTCGGTGACCATCGTAAGCGATCCCCGGCGCGTTCGTCAGATACTTCTCAATCTTCTTTCGAACGCGATCAAATTTGGAAACGGAAAGCCGATCGAAGTGCGCTGCAAACGTACGGAAGAGGCGGGAGTCGTCGTGGAAGTACTCGATCACGGCGTCGGAATCGCGGAAGAGGATCAGGTGAGAGTCTTCGAGGAGTTCGTTCAGGTTTCGGAAACGAAGCAGCCGGGCACGGGGCTCGGACTGCCAATCTCGAAAAGGCTCGCGAAGATGCTCGATGGTGACCTGAGCGTTAAGTCCGGCCTCGGCGAGGGAAGCACATTCTGTCTCAGTCTGCCGCCCTCCCTTGAGGACGCCCTTAAAGAGGAACGGGCGTTAACAGCCGCTAGCGCCGCCTAACTCGGGGATACACTACTATAGTGTATGGCATAGTCCCTGCCCCACTATTAAGCGCGCCGACGTACTCAGGCGGCAATTCTAAACTGAAGCAGGAGACCCAATATGTTGAAAAAACTCATTGTTCTGCCCGTCGCGCTTGTTGCCTTTGCCTGCGCCAAGGGAGACAACAAAAACGTCGACTCGGCGTTGAACGCGGATCTGACGACCGCCGCCGCGGCCCGTGCCTACACGCCGCTCGATAGCGTTTCGGCCGCGGAGCGCGCCGCTGCGCTTAACGGAACCGCGCCGACAACGACCGTGACTAGAACGGCACCAGCGCCGACCCGTACGCGCGTAGTTTATCGTGACCGTCCAGTACGCTCGAGCGGAAGCTCGTCCAGCGGTTCATCGGGCAGCACGGTTTACTCGTCACCGGCTCCTCAGCCGACAGTCGTGAAGAACACGAAGCGTGACGCTACGATCGGCGCGGTCGCGGGCGCGGTTATCGGCGCGACGACCAGCAGAAACAAGGTCAAGGGCGCGGTCATTGGTGGTGCGGCCGGAGCGATCCTCGGCGGCGTGATCGGTAACAACGTAGACAAGACCAAGAAGTACTAAAGGAGCTGGAATTCAGCGATAAAAGGCCCCACGCGAGAGCGTGGGGTTTTTTGTTAGATTAGGGCTATGGGAAACGGCCCGATCACGAGCGTTTTCAACGATGGCTACATCGCCGAGCAATACGATGCGTTCAGGAACGACCCCGCATCGGTAGATGAGTCGTGGCGGCAGTTTTTCAGATTCGCGGGAACTCTTGTTGCGACCACTTCACCGGGCGCGGCAGCCGAAACGAGCGACCCATCGCTTCTTCGCACCGTCGCGTCCGCCGCAAAACTCATCGATGCGATACGCACATACGGACACCTTGCGGTTGCTATCGACCCGCTCGGAACCCAGCCTTTGGGAACGCCAGAGCTGTCCGCGGAATTTCACGGCCTCGATGAGGGTGCGCTTGCACGGATTCCGGGAAGCGTAGTAGGCGGCACACCTGAAGACGCCACGGCCGCGGATGTCGTGGATCGTCTTCGCTCGCTCTATTCGTCGAACATCGGCTTCGAGTTCGCGCACCTTGGCCACGCCGAGGAGCGTGAGTGGCTGAGAGGGAAAATCGAATCCGGCGAAGTTCACGCCGATCTCACGCCAGAGCTGAAGAAAGCGGTTCTCCGTCGCCTCACTGAAGTTGACGGGCTTGAGCGATTCCTCGGCAGAGTGTATCAGGGATACAAGCGCTTCTCCATCGAGGGGAACGACGCACTGGTTCCGATGCTGGATGAAGCGATCGAGCACGCTGCGGCGACGGGCGCGGATGAAGTGATGATGGCGATGGCACACCGTGGCCGGATCAATGTTCTCGCGCACACTATCGGCAAGACGTACGAGACGATCTTCGAGGAGTTCGAGGGTCATCCGAACACCGGCGCGGTGAGCGAGACCGGCGATGTGAAGTATCACCTCGGCGAGAGAGCGGAGCGCACGACCGTATCGGGGAAGAAAATGCTCGTGCTGCTCACCCCGAACCCGAGCCACCTGGAGTTCGTGAATCCCGTGCTTCAAGGTGTTGCGCGCGCGCATCAGCAGAACGTCGACGGTTCGCGCGACGAATCACGTGTGGTTCCGATTGTCGTGCACGGCGACGCAGCGTTCCCCGGCGAGGGAGTCGTTGCCGAAACGCTGAATCTTTCGCGCCTGCACGGATTCAGGACGGGCGGGACGATTCACATCATCGTCAACAACCAGGTTGGCTTCACGACAGATCCGCTCGACGCGCGCTCGACGCACTATGCGAGCGATCTTGCGAAGGGATTCGAGGTACCCATCGTCCACGTGAACGCTGATGATCCCGCGGCGTGTTTGCAGGCGATGCGGCTGGGAATCGAGTACCGCTCGAAGTTCGCGCGCGATTTCCTCATCGATCTCGTCGGATATCGCAGGCACGGACACAACGAAACAGACGAGCCGGCGTTCACGCAGCCGAAGCTCTACGAGAAGGTGCGCGCGCACCCGACGCCTGTAAGAGTGTGGGCGACAAAACTCGTGGCCGATGGCGTGGTCACGGACGACGAAGTGAAGAATCTCGACGCGGAAATCTTCGGGAACTTCGAGCAGTGCCAGTTGGCGATGAAAGCGGCGCAGCAGAACGTTCCCGCGAAAAAAGCTGCTGCGAAGGATCCATCGCAGCCGGCGGACGGCGATACGTCCGCCGAGACCGCGGTGCGCACCGAGCTTCTCGTCGCATTGAACGAGCAGCTGCTCGCGTGGCCGTCTTCACTCAAGGTGAACCCGCGCCTCGCGAAAACTCTGGCGCGGAGACGTGATGCGTTCGGCGAGCAGGGCGGCATCGATTGGGGACACGCCGAGGCGCTCGCGTTTGGATCGCTGCTGACGGAAAAAGTATCTGTGCGCCTCACCGGCCAGGATGTGGAGCGCGGAACGTTTTCGCACCGTCAGGCGGTACTGCACGACTCCGAGAGTGGCGAGCTATACATTCCGCTCAAGCATCTCAATCAGAGCGGCACACTCGGGAACTTCGAAGTGTTCAACAGCCCGCTTTCCGAGACGGCGGTGCTCGGCTTTGAGTACGGTTACAGCACCCAGTCCGAGCGGACACTCTCTCTGTGGGAAGCGCAGTACGGCGATTTCGTGAACGTCGCGCAGCCGGTCATCGATCAGTTCATTTCTGCCGACCGCGCGAAGTGGGCGCAGGATTCCGGGATTGTGATGCTGCTCCCCCATGGATACGAAGGCGGTGGCCCGGAGCACTCGAGCGCGCGTCTCGAGAGATTCCTCCAGCTCTGTGGTGAGAACAACATGCGGGTCGCGTATCCATCCACGCCCGCGCAGTATTTCCACATTTTGAGAAGGCAAGCGCGGCTCGCGCAGCGGCGCCCACTCATTTTGATGCAGCCGAAGAGTTTGCTGCGTCTGCCTGAAGCGGCGTCGAAGCTGATCGACCTGACGAACGGGTCGTTCCAGCACGTGATCAACGATTCGTCGGTGGCGGAGCGCGAAACGGTGAAGCGTCTCGTCTTCTGCACGGGAAAGATGTATTACGATCTTCTCCCCGTCCGTGCGCCACACATCGCGCTGGTGAGAATCGAAGAGCTGTATCCGTGGCCCGGCACTGCTGTCGCAGAGATTGTGGATCTCTACCCGAATCTCGAGGAAGTGGTTTGGGCGCAGGAAGAGCCGAAGAACATGGGCGCGTGGTCATACGCGGCGCCGCGTCTCCGCGTCTCGACCGGCAACGCACTGGTGATGCGCTACATCGGGAGACCGGATCGCGCGAGCCCGGCGGAAGGCTATGCCGAGGCCCACAAGAGGGAGCAGGATCGCATCATCGCCGAAGTCGGTGCGCCGATGCAACAGTCCACGAGCGCGAGAAAGCGTGGAGTGGCGCTTAAAACCTGAGCGCCACACCGCACCCGACAACATTATGAAACGACCAAGAATATTCGCGGCCGCGATTTGCCTTTTCGCCTCCGCGCACGAGATGCGCGCGCAATCAGCGGGCTCGACGGCTATCAACGATCGTATTGCTAGCCTCTCTAATCCGATGCGCGTGCTGACAGTGGCGGCGCATCCCGATGACGAAGACACCGGCCTCATCACGTGGCTCGCCCGTGGGCAGCACGTGAACACGGCGTATCTCTCGCTGACGAGGGGCGATGGCGGACAGAACCTCATCGGGAACGAGCTTGGTGAAGCACTCGGCGTGATTCGCACCGAAGAGCTGCTGGCGGCGAGGAGAATCGACGGTGCGCATCAGTATTTCACGCGCGCCTATGATTTCGGTTTCTCGAAGACTGCGGATGAAGCGTTCTCGCACTGGCCCCGCTTTTCGCTTCTGGGTGACGTGGTCAAGGTCGTGCGTACGTTCAAACCGCAGGTGATCATTGCATTCTTTGCGGGTACTCCTCGCGATGGCCACGGGCAGCATCAGGTGTCTGCCATTCTCGCCCGCCAGGCGTATGATTCCGCCGCCGTGGACACGATTCAGTTTCCGATTGCGGAGTACGGTAAGCCGTGGCGCGTTTCGAAGTATTACCGGACTGGCCGGCAGGATCCGCAGCTCGCAACGCTGACGATAAATGTCGGCGAATACAATCCGGTGCTGGGAGAATCGTACGCGGAGATCGCTGCGCAGAGCAGATCGCAGCACAAGTCACAGGGCTTCGGAACGCTGAAGAGAAAGGGTGTGGTGAAGAGTTATCTCATTCGCGTGGACAGTAGAGTTCCGGCACCGGCGGGTGCGAAGATGGAGAAGTCGATGTTTGACGGGATCGACACAACGCCTCTCATCGTGCCGGTGGATTCGGTCAGCACAGTTCGCCTCCTCGCGAATTTGGCGGTGGAAGCAGTGGCGGATCGCCAGGCCGTGGCGCAGGGCGAAAACGCAAAAGTCAGGGTGACCGTTTTCAACAGGGGCAAATCAGAGCTAGTAATCGGCGGGCGGGATTCCTCCGGGAGAGAGGTACCCCGTACTCTTGCGCCTGATTCCTCGTTCGGTTGGAGCGTCACCTACGCCAGGGGCGTGCTCACTCAGCCGTGGTGGCTTCAAACGCCGCGTCGCGATGATCTATTCTCTCAGTCGATCGGTCCACTCGGTAGTGCGCGATCCGAGGATCAACGAGCGATTCTCGAGACACCGAGCATCAACGTACCGGTTTGGATCGGCGACGGTAATCCGACGATGGCTGGGATGTTCAATGCAAATCAGCCAGGCGTTCGTCTTGTTCGCAGCCCGATCGTCTACCACTACGCCGATCCTGTCCACGGTGACATCCAACGGCCACTGATGGTGGCGCCTGGAATCTCTCTGACGCTCGACCGAACCGTCGAGATCGCGCGCGCTGGCGTGCCGCTTGACCGCTTCATCGGAGTCACGCTGCGCTCCGCGCTCAGCGACACCACGCCGGTCACGGTGAGACTTAATCTCCCGGCCGGACTCATCGCCGATTCCGCAGCGCGCACCGGTACCATGGCGCTCGGCTCGACGCGACGAGTTACGTTCCACCTTCGCGGCACGCTACCGAAAGGCAGTTACACGCTTGGTGCAACGGCATCGGCGGGGGGGAAGACATACTCAAGCGGATACGTTCCGATCGAGTATGAGCACATCACTCCGCGCACGCTATATCGTCCAGCGACGATGACGCTGAACACGATCGACGTCGCGCTGCCGAAAAATCTCAACGTCGCGTACGTACCCGGCGTCGGCGACAACGTCGAGCCGATGCTCGAAGAGATGGGCGTGCCGATGACGGTCGTTCAGCCGCGCGACATTCCAACGGTCGAGCTCGGCAGGTTCACTACCATAGTTGTGGGCCCGCGCGCGTATCAGGCGAGTCAGGAGCTGCGCGACAACAACAGCTACCTCCTCGAGTACGTGAAGAATGGTGGCCGCCTCGTCGTCCAGTACGGGCAGTACGAGCTGATGCGGCCGGGCTTGATGCCGTATCCGATCACCATTCGAAATCCGCACGACCGCGTCACCGATGAGAATGCGGCGGTCACGATTGTCGACGCCGGATCTCCCGTTCTCAACACACCGAATAAGATCACGCAACAGGATTTCGCTGGATGGGTGCAAGAGCGCGCGCTCTACATGCCGATCAAGATGGACGCGCACTATCACTCGATAATGTCGATGAACGACCCGGGCGAACCGGCCAACAATAATGCGATCATCTACACGACGTTCGGGAAAGGAACGTACTTCTACGTTCCGCTCGCACTGTTCCGCCAGCTTCCCGCCGGCGTCAGCGGCGGCGCGCGCATCTTCGCCAATCTGCTGGGGGGTAAATGATGCATCGCTTCCCGGACAGAATGCGCATGCGCTCTCTTCTACGCGCAGCCATCGGTGCATTTGCGATCGCAGGCGCGGTGGCGTGCAGCAGCGACAAGCGCATCGTCCTCACTGTCTATTCGCCGCATGGGAAGGAGCTGCTCGATTTCCTCGAGAAGAGGTTTGAGAAAGCACATCCGAACATAGACGTTCAGTGGGTGGATATGGGTTCGCAGGAGATTCTCGATCGTGTTCGGGCAGAGGCGGCGAACCCGCAGGCTGACGTGTGGTTCGGTGCGCCGGCGGAAACGTTCGACAAGGGCGCGAAGCAAAATCTTCTCGAGCCCTACAAGCCGACGTGGGCCTCTGCGATCGATGGGGAAGGGAAGGACGCGTCGGACAATTGGTTCGGGACGTATCTGACTCCCGAAGTCATCGCCTACAACTCCCAGGCCGTAACGGAAGCAGATGCACCGAAGGATTGGGATCAGCTGCTCGATCCGAAGTGGAAAGGGAAAGTCGTCATCCGCGATCCGATCGCGTCGGGCACGATGCGCGCGATCTTCGGCGCTATCATGGTTCGCTCGATGCAGCAGACGGGGAAACCGGATTCGGGATATGCGTGGCTGCGGCGTCTCGACGCGAACACGCGCGAGTACGTTTTGAATCCGACGATTCTCTATCAGAAGATAGGCCGGCAGGAAGGCACGGTCACGATGTGGGACATGCCCGACATCGCCACGCTCGAACAGCGGACGAAGATTCCCGTAAAGTACGTGATCCCGGAAAGCGGGACTCCTCTGCTGGTGGACGGTATCGCCATTGTGAAGGGCACGCATCATCCCGCCGAGTCGAAGCTGTACTACGAGTACGTCACTCGACCGGACGTGCTGATCGAGTCGGCGAAGCAGTTTCTCCGCATTCCCGCACGGAAGGACATTCCTGCCGCGCAGCTTCCGGGGTGGATTCAGGACGCGCTGAAGCAGATCAAGCCGATGCCGGTGGACCGCGAGATAATGGCTGCCCACCTCGACGAGTGGATGAAGTATTGGGACGCCAACATCCGGAACCGCGGCGGAAAATAGGACTGTCGTATCCGCTCGAATCGGGTAATTTCGAGCGAGATGATCAAGGCTCCGCAGGCAGCGGCACTCACCCTCAGGAATATCGGAAAGCGCTTCGGCGATTATGTCGCCGTCGACGACGTGTCTCTAACCGTTGCCCCCGGCGAGCTGGTCGCGCTAATCGGGGCGTCGGGATCGGGGAAAACGACGACGCTCCGCATCGTCGCGGGGTACGAGTCGCCCGACAGTGGATCGATCCTGCTCGGCGACGCAGACATCACACGCCTCCCGCCACAGAAGCGCGGCTTTGGAATGGTGTTCCAGCACTACGCGCTATTTCCGCAGATGCCGGTGGTGGAGAACGTTGCCTTCGGATTGGAAGCGCGCGGGGTAGGAAAAACGGAGCGACTTGCAAAAGCGCGGGAGGTTCTCGCGAGCGTCGGGCTGGAGGGCCGAGCCGATCGCGCGGTACAGAATCTCTCCGGCGGCGAGCAGCAGCGGGTCGCGCTGGCGCGCGCCCTCGTCATCGAGCCGAAAGCGCTCCTCCTCGATGAGCCGCTGTCGAATCTCGATCCGACTTTGCGGCAGACAACGCGCGAGGATCTGCGCGCGCAGCTGCATAGCGCGGGAGTGCCGGCGCTTTTCGTGACCCACGATCAGGAAGATGCGTTCGCGGTCGCGGATCGCATCGCCCTACTGAAACAGGGAAAACTTCTCCAAACGGGGACTCCTGAAGAGCTGTACAACTGTCCGCTGAGCCGGGATGTGGCGAGCTTCATCGGGCGTGCGGTGATCGTGCCCGCGCAGGTGACAGAATCCGCAGCGGTGCTGAGGGTCGGCGAGCAGAGCATTCTCTTTCAGGCGACGCACGCTCCGGGTGCGCAGCCGCCAAGGGGACAATCGGCCATTGTCCTCCGCCCGCATTCGCTGCGGATCGCCGAGAATGGCGCGAAGGGGCTGAGCGGAAAAATCTCGGAGCGGAGATTCACCGGCTCTCTCGTGATGTATCGCGTGCGGCTCGGCGACGGAGCTGTTGTAGAAGTCGAATCCAAGAATCATTCTTATCACGAAAATGATTCTGTGATGCTCGTACCGGGTGAGAAGGCGGTCGCCGTCATAGACGGATGAACGACGAGAACCGGAAGCAGACGTGGCTGATCGCGACGCCGGTCATCGCGCTGCTGTTGTGGACGGTGGTATATCCCAACGTATCGGTCATCGCGGGAAGCTTCGAGAACGGTCTCGAGCACTGGCGGGAGTTCGCGTCGAGCCCGTCGGACCGGGAAGCACTCACGACCAGCATCGTCATCTCGTTTGCCTCGGTCGTCGCCGCGTTGGCGATCGGAGTGCCGCTCGCGTTTTTGCTGGGAAGATTTGAGTTCCCCGGGCGAAAGGTGCTTCGCGCCGTAGCCGCGCTTCCCGCCGCGCTCCCGCCACTGGTCGGCGTAATTGCGTTTCTGTTTCTCTACGGTGAAAGCGGAGTAGTCACCCGCTCCGTGCAGCACGTATTCTCGATGCCGGAAGCGCCGTGGCGTCTCAGTGGAGTTCCGGCAATCATCTTCGTCCACGCCTACACGATGTACGTGTACGTCTTCCTCTTCGTCTCGGCGGGGCTCGAGCGATTCGACTCCACGCTCGACGAAGCCGCCTCCGGGCTCGGCGCGAGCGGATGGATGCGATTGAGGCGTGTGACGCTGCCGCTCTTGATGCCGGCGATTGCGGGATCGGCGCTGCTCGTATTTATGAACGCGCTCGGGTCATTTTCTGCGCCGTACGTTTTCGGCGGCGGGATCAGAGTGCTCTCGACGCAGATACTTGTGTCGAAGCTCAACGGCGCGCTGGGACTCGCATACGTAGAGACGACGGTGCTTGCGATCAGCGCGATCGCGGGACTGCTGCTATTCCGGTGGCTGGACAGGAAACGAAAATACACTCTGTCGGCGAAGAGCAGCCGGCAGAGAAGGCAGATTAAATCGCGCGGGCTTCAAACGCTGACCGCGATTGGCGCGGTCGTCGTCGTGATTCTTCTCGTGCTGCCGCACCTAATGGTCGTGCTCGTGTCGTTCGCACGAGACGGCGCGTGGACGACGCAGGTGCTACCGCCCGAGTACACGCTGGACAATTATCGGCGGCTCTTCTCCGAGGCGGAACTGTGGAAACCGATCGTGAACAGCGTCTCGATGGCGCTCGTCGCGACTGCGGCAAATGTGGTGATCTGCTTTCTGGCAGCTTATCTCATCGTGCTGAGACGATTCAGCGGGCGAAAACTGCTCGAGCTGCTCGTGGCGCTGCCGTGGGCGATTCCCGCTACGGCGATCGCGCTTGGCTTGGCGGCGACGTTCAACCGGAACGACATCGCCTCGCTCAGAGTTCTGCTTGTTGGCACGTTCTGGATTCTCCCGCTGGCGTATTTCATCCGCGACATTCCGCTCGTTGCTTCGGCGGTGGAGAGCTCGCTCAAGCAGATGGATCCGTCGCTTGAAGATGCGGCACGCGGGCTTGGTGCATCGTGGCTGTTGACGATGTGGCGCGTGATCATTCCCGCTGCGAAGCCGGGACTAGTGGCCGGCGCGTTGCTGGCCGCGGTGACGGCAGTGGGAGAGTTCGTCGCCAGCGTGGTGCTGTTCACACACGCGAACCGGCCGATCTCGATGGAGATACTCGCGCAGCTCCGAGCGCTGGCGTTTGGGACGGCTGCGGCTTACAGCGTGCTGCTCATACTATTAGTGCTGGCGATGACGTTCGCGGCGCGGGGGTTTGAGGAGAGAATAGCTTGAGCACTTCGACGTTGTATCTACCTTGTAGCGGGGCACTAGACCCGCGATGTCGGGTTTCGCCGGGTTTTTACGCGTTGTCACGTAGAGACAACACTTATCCGGAGTAGTGGATGATTGGTCACCTAATCCCTACCTTGTGAGCGCAAGAAGCTCCCCTCACTGTGAGAACCGAAAATGAATAACAGCCCACGGTTTTTCCGCACGCTGGCGTTTGCTTTCACATTTACAATTCACACCGCCGCCGCACAGGTCGTGATGCCCCCGGTGAACATGGGTGGCACGAGCTTCCTGGATGGTGTCGCAGGGCCGGGCTCTTTGTTAGAGCCGGTGATAATCGAACATTATCACGCGTCGAAGTTCATCGACTCCAAAGGCAACGCTATTCCTGGAGCCAACTCGGTGGATTCGTGGGCAAACCTTTTTCACGTCGCTCACATCACCACCCACCAGATACTCGGCGGATTTTACGGAGCCGAGTTTCTCATTCCCTTCGCATCGCTTGACTTGAACACTGATTTTGGACCGAAAGGAAAGAATTCGGGACCGGGGGATATTCTGGTCAGTCCACTGATACTGGAGTGGCCCGGCAAAAGTCTGGGCGGCAAAAAATACTTTTCGCGTTTTTCGATTCTTTTCGAGCTTCCGACTGGCAGCTATTCCGCTGCCCGCGCGGTCAACGTGGGCAGCAATGCGGGAGGCGCCTTCGCGTACTATGCGTTTACGATATTTCCGACCTCGAAAATCGAGACCAGTTGGAGGATCGATTACCGGTGGAACGCGAAAAACTCGACACCATTTACTCTGCTTGCGGTTGGCAGCACCCAAGCCGGTCAGGCGGTCCACGCGAACTATGCAATATCGTATGAAATGTCTCCGGCGCTTCGCCTCGGACTGAACGGCTATGTGCTCCAGCAGCTCACCGAACACCGTCTCGGTATTAACTCGATCCCGAATTCCAAGGAACGCGTCGTGGCGTTTGGACCGGGAGTGCAACTGTCGTCGGGCTTCTGGAGCGCATTCGCGAATGTTGATTTGGAAACCATGGCACGCAATCGCCCCGAAGGCTACCGTGTGAACATCACGCTTCGCCGGGTGTTTCCGCACGGGCAATAGTCCACCCGATTTCGAAGTTGGTGGAGCCCGCCGAACTTTCATTGAGGAAAAGTTCGGCGTTGTAGTTTAATTCTGGCCGCCTTGCGGGGATCACTAGCCCCGCGATGTCGGGTTTCTCCGGGTCTTTTCGTGTTGTGAAGCAGGGACAACACCTTCCGGAGTTACCATGCTTCCACAAAATTCACTACCGACGATTCTGGCGCTACTGGCGTGTAACGCGCTCTTTTCCGCTTGCACTGACACGTCCGCCCCGAATCCAATTACACAGAAAAACAACGTCATAACTGCAGCCTCGGCGACCTCGCTCGCTGCGGTCGTGAACCATGACGTTGGCGAGCTGCCGTCTGTAATTGTCCGCGACACGGACGGCAGGCCGGTCAAGGGTGTTCCTGTTGTCTTCGCTATCGAGCAGGGAGGCGGGACCGCCACAGGCATTTACGACACGACCGATGTAGACGGTGTTGCGCGCGTCGGCAGCTGGAGGGTGGGTCTCGTCTCGGGGACTAACGTCCTGAGCGCGCGGCTAAATGATCAGGAAAAGATTCTGTTTTCAGCCTGGGGGATCGCAGATGCGCCGGCGCGTTCCAGTAAGTATTCCGGCGACAATCAAAGCGCGAGTGCAGGAACCGAGATCTCCGTGCGCCCACAGGTAAGAATCAGCGATTCCTACGGCAACGCAGTGGCGGGCGTAAAAGTCGTGTTTGCTGTTGCCAGTGGTGGCGGGTTTGTGAGCAATGCGACCGTCGTTTCTGATTCCTCCGGGGTGGCCACTCTCGGAAGCTGGGTCCTCGGCGAGAGCCGCACTCAAACCATGATTGCTACGCCGGAAGGGCTCGATCCACAGACATTCACTGCGATAGCGCTAGTTGATTCCTATGGCTGCTCCAATTCCCGAACGATTTCTCCAGAAATTCGTTACGCCGAGTCACTGTCATCCGGAAGCTGCGTCACGGCCGATGGAGTCTACTACGAGAAATTTGTGGTCCTCCTGAGTGCCCCCGCGCACGTCTTCAGCGTGGCCTCGCCGAAATTCGATACCTACATGGAAATTCGCGGGACAGGCTTGGTTGCCAGCAGCATTGGAGATGCGGGAACGGTGGAGCAGAAAATCAAAACAATTCTTCCGCCGGGACTATACACGCTAATCGTGTCCTCGAAGCTGCCACGCGTCACAGGATCGTACCAGCTGTCCGTGACAACTGCATCCGCAGTTACCACAGGTTGCGAGACGACCTTCGCTGCCCGTGAAACGAGTACGTACCAGGTAACCGAGTCGACCGATTGCCGGGAGGATGACGTTAATTCCTCCGATCAGTTCAAGGTTCATCTCAGCGCTGGCGACCAGCTTTCGGCAGAGGTCGCTGATCTTTCCTACAGCAATCATTATCTGGTGCTACTGAACGCGCGCGGAGAAATTGCCGCTTATCCCGATGCTTCAAACCGATTCTACGTCAGTACGATTTCCTTTGTTGCGCCGGTGGAGGGATTCTACACGGTGCGCGTGACAAGTGAGAACTATGACTCGGCAGAATACCGACTGACGCTAAAATAGATTTTCTATTCCACGAGCGCGCGACGGAGGAGCATTCTCGCCTTTGCCCAGTCGCGCTGGACGGTCCGCGCAGTCACGCCGAGTGCCTGCGCGGTTTCGTCTTCGGACAGTCCGCCAAAAAAACGACACTCCACTACTTTGGCGAGCCGTGGCTCGATGGCTGCAAGTTTTTCAAGAGCATCATTGATGTTAAGCAGGGCCTGCGGCTGGTCTTCGCTTGCGATGTGCCCTTCGTCCAATGTCACCGCGCGGGCCACGCCACCCCTTTTTTGTGCGAGACGTGCACGTGCACGATCCACCAGCACATGGCGCATCGCTAAAGACACCAACGCGAAGAAATGCGGATCGTCCCGCCATGCAACCCGCGATTGATCGGCGAGCTTCAGGTAGGCTTCGTGCACGAGCGCAGTCGTCGAAAGCGTTGCGCCTTGTTCGCCACCCGCCAGCTGGCGGTGGGCGATAGCGCGTAGCTGGTCGTACACGAGTGAAATCAGCTGATCCAGAATCGCGTGATCCCGAATCGGGACATCCCCCGTTAAACGGTCGTCTGGCCTGATCGCTGAGTCGTCTTGCATGCGGCTAGTTCTTCACGAGCTCGGCCCACCGGAGGTTCGACAGTTTTTCCGTTAACGTGAAAAAGATATTGTTATCGTCCGTAGCGAAGGCAGGGCCGTATGCTTGTCCCGGCCGAAGATCGAATCGCACCAGCAAACGGAGCGCCTGCGTTCCTAGCGCCAACTCCCAGATTCCGCCGTGTCCCGAAGCGTCGTCACCGATCAGCCATATTGTATTCGGGTTCCGCCACAAGAGGTAAGTGGCGATCGGATCCCGGCTTCGCGGGCGTGGCGTATAAAGCGTCCGAACGGTGCCGGAGTCGGAAGGAATGGCGTGAACGCTTCCATCGATTCGGACGAAAGCAATCGTTCGTCCGTCTGGCGACCAGACCGGAAGCCGCCCGTTTGCCAGTTGGCGTTCCTTCTTGTCCCACTTGCCGTCCGCACCGCGCCGCACCACCAATACAGCCCCGTTGTCCTGATGGCTCCATATCGCGATCGCGGTGCCATCGGGCGACCACCGTGGGCTGGTCTGTTCCCCAGGATGTGGCAATATCTGCTGCTCAGATTCTTTATCGAGGCTTTTCACAAAGAGGTGGCGCTCTCCGTTCAACCAGCGATGCCATGCAAGTTCGCGATTATTCGGTGAAAGCTCCCCAGTGTACTCTGGGTTCGGATCCTCGGTTAAACGCTCAGCTGCGCCTCCGGTCGGCTTCATCCGGTAGATGTCCGCGTTTCCGCGCAAATTGCTGTCGAATACCAGCCAGCGATTGTCTCGCGATACACTGATGATTTCGATCACCTGATTGCCGAAGGTGAGCTGTTGCGCAGCCGCCGTTGATACGGCCTGTCCGCGCGGTATTGGAATCCTCCAGATATTTGCTGATCTGCTGGGGACGGAGTAAGCTATGCGATTGTTCGACATGCTTATGGATTCCGCGCTCAATCCAACACGCACAGCGGCTCCAGACGCGTGTCCATCGCGTCCGATTGCGATGGCATAGGCCTCCCCCGATGTTCCTTCCCGATTGGACAGAATCCAAAGAAGCTTTCCGTCCGCTGACCACGCGGGGCCGGTGTTCTCGAAGCGATTGCCGGTAACATCGATGGCTGCTCCTCCAGATGCGGGGAACACCAGTATCGCGGTGGGCGCCTGGTTTTGAAATAGAGGTCCGGGATCCTGTGCGAGCACGTTTCCGGAAACGCAGGCGATCCACTTTCCGGCAGGCGACCACACACAGGAGTGCAACTGAGTGCCGCGCCCCACGAAGCGGCCGCCCGAACCTTCCGATGGCTTTACCAAGAGTGAATCATTCCGGACGATCGCAAGTGAATCTCCCGCCGGTGACCACGACGCAGATCTAATCCTCCCGTCACCCGCGCTTCCTCTCGCGATCATTCGTGTCACGCCACCGAGCGAGGGCGACACATAAGCATTGTTGCGGGCAAGAAAAACGAGCT
The DNA here is from genome assembly GCA_013816855.1 of Gemmatimonadaceae bacterium. Classification (GTDB taxonomy): domain Bacteria; phylum Gemmatimonadota; class Gemmatimonadetes; order Gemmatimonadales; family Gemmatimonadaceae; genus UBA4720. The sequence goes on along the minus strand of JACDDT010000005.1, from coordinate 3,784 downwards.
GGTCATTGTCCGGCGACCAGCGAGGCATCTGCTCCACAGCGTCCGAGTCCGGCGAAAGCGGCCATGGAGTTCCACCACCGATTTTCTGTACGAAGATGCGAAGCTTGTTGGAGTTCCCCTTCGCGTACGCAACGAGCCGCCCATTCGGAGAGATGTCGGCTTCGATCTGAAGTCCTTCCTCCACCGTCAGGGGTGTGGATGTCCCCAGTGAAAGTGCACGCACAGGGGTTAGCAGTTTAGTCGCTGCAACGATGCCACCAATTACAGCAACGGCTGCAACGGCTGCACCGATCAGCATGCGTTTGCGTGGCGATACCGCACGCACTGGTAGCGCGTAGCCGTCGACAGTGGCCGATTCCAGACGATCGAGGATTTCGTGCGCAGTTTGCGGCCGTGCCTCAGGCATTTTTTCGAGACACTGCATTATCACGATTGCAACGCGTGCGGGAACATCGGCTGCACCGTCGGCGATTGGCACTGGCGTAGTCGATACATGCGCGGCGATCGTTGCATGCGCCGACATACCGTGAAACGGCGGATGTCCCGTGAACACTTCATAGGCCAGGCACCCGAAGGAATAAATATCCGCCCGCCGGTCAGTAGACGGATCGCCGAGCGCCTGTTCGGGTGCCATGTAAGCGGGAGTTCCAATTCCGGCGCCGGCGTTTGTCAGTGTGCCAGTGGAAGCCGTGCCTTGTGCCGCCGTCAGCGCTTTCGAGATTCCGAAATCAGTGACGACTGCCGCGCCCCCGGAGAGGAGTACGTTATCAGGCTTTATGTCGCGGTGAACGATTCCCTGGTCGTGCGCGTACGCAAGTGCTCGTGCAACATCCCGGAGCGTGGCCAATCGTTCGGCAGCACTCAGCGGATTTTCGCCGTCGAGACGTGAGCGCAGGGATTGTCCCTCCTCGAAAGGCATGACGAAGAAGAGGATTCCGTCGGCGTCACCGGAATCAAAGAGGGGCATGATGTTCGGATGCCGCAGCCGTGCGGCAATGCCGATTTCGCGGAGAAAACGGTCGTGTCCCAGCGAAGCAGCAAGGTCCGGCCGGATTACCTTGACTGCGACCTGACGTGAATGCTTTTCGTCCTGCGCGAGGTATACCCGCGCCATGCCGCCACGCCCAATTTCGCGCTCGATGCGGTAACGTCCGCCAAGCGATTCCGGAATCGGAATCTCATCGTTTTCGTCGAACAGCTCTGAGAAACGTTCGGCTGCAGGACGATCGAGGAACGCCGTGTCGCGTTCACAATCGGCAAGCATTTGCTCGAGTTGTGCGCGACGAACTTCGTCGCCGCCGCTTGCGTCCCGAAGAATGGATGAGCGTTGGGCCGGCGCGGCATCGAGCGCGGCGTCAATTATCGCCGAAAGCTGGTCCCAGTCAGCGGGCAGCAGCTTGGTCACTCCTACGGGAACATTCGGCGTCGGCGGGAAACGAACGCCCTACGGCATCCTCTCTATGGTAGTCCATCCTGACGGAACAATGGCGTTTGAGGAAGTCATGCGCAAATGTTTTGCGTTAGCTCGAGGCCCCCGTACGACGGCCTGAAGAGAATTTGACCGCTAGATGCGAGTTCCGGCTGCAATCCAGAGGATTGATGTAACCAAGGTCTGGGCGTACGTTAAAACGTACGTTCCTCACTTCTTTAGCGGCCCAACAATGATCCCAAAAACGATTTCGCCCACCGATCTCCGCAAAAATCTTTATGCTGTGGTGAAGGATGTCGGTGCCGGAAAGGCACAGTATCTCGTGACGCCGAGCGAGGGTGAGAGTGTGGTAATCTGCTCGAGG
>JACDDT010000005.1:0-1891 GCA_013816855.1 Gemmatimonadaceae bacterium | reverse complement strand
CGCGCGACCGACACGATGAGAAGTATCGCCGCAAGCGTCGACGCTATCGACCACCATTGCCCGCCGCGCACAACATCATCCCCCATTCGGCGTGCACCGCTGGTCGCACCGACAATGCTCCAAACGAGAAACGCCGGCGCCGCCAATAGAAGCGCGACGTCGAACGCGCTAACCACTGCGGTCGCAACGATCGTCCCGATGAGCACGAGCTTGACCAGTACAACATCTCCGTCACCAAACTCAGCCCACCTTCGGAAGGCCCCGAAGAACAGCACGACGAAAACTCCGAGCAGCGCAATCGCCGATACAAATCCCCTCTCCGACACGAACGCCACCCAATCGCTGCTCGGCCACGGGTTCGCCGTCATCGCATCATCCGCAAGAGAGCGATCCCTTGGGGGCGCGAACGTCGTATAGCGCACCGGCCAGTTACCGGGACCGACCCCCAGTATCGGATTTGCGGCCGCCATCTTCAGCGAGTTTTCGTACTGCGCAAGCCGTCCTTTTCCGCTGCCTTTCGAGTAATCCACCATCCCCCTAGCAGAGTCGAGATAGGGCGAGACACTATTCCAGTTGAGCGTGTTCGGCATCACTCCAGCAATCGCGCCGCCGAGGAAAAGCGCGAGGAGGAAACGCGCGAGACGACCGCCGACTTGTCCGTGCGGCCAATACTTCCGCGAAACGAACAGCGGAATGAGAATGACGACGATCGACGCAGCTACTGCGAGCCACGCCGCGCGCGAGCGCGACAGAACCAGAGCACCGGCGACTATCGCCGCGCCGATTGATCCGAGCAGAGCCCCGAAAGATCTGCGCGACGTGACGGTGCAATAGGCAAGAGACGGGAGCCCGATCGAGGCAACGTGAGCGATGAAGTTGCGGTTGCCGAGCGTCCCGCCAGGTGCGCGGTTGAGCGTGAAGTACTCCGTCTGCAATCCGTACGTCTGCGCGAGACAGGTCAGCGATACAACAACCGTCGCGACCGCAGCAGCAATCAGGATCGATTGATATTCACCGCCTGAGCCAATTCGCCGCGAGGCCCAGAAAACCATCGCGCTAGCAACGCTGACCCCGAGCGCGCGCTGTGCGAGCCAATGGTTCGTCGCGAAAATTGCGGAAGCGAAGCTCCAAACCAGAAAGAGCGCGAGCAGCTTGTCGGCGAGATCCACTTTCATCTCTTTCGCGCGAAGCACGAGCGAAAGCCCAATCACGAGCGCGACCACGTTGAGGATCAGCTCCTTCGGTACGAAGTAGCGGTCGAGCTCGAAAATCTTGTAGGGAAGCGCTGCCAACATCACGGCGACGACGCCGGCTTGAAGCAGGCGGGTCGCCGTTCGCGTCACGCGGGTACGGCTGCCGGCTCTGGGTCGGGACTTTTCCCCCTGCCACGTCCGTCGTCAACGCCCATTCCAAGGAACATCGCGAACGCAACGAGCGCTGCCGAGGTGAAGAGCGGAACGCTATGACCAAAGCGGTCGTACGAGTAACCCGCCCAGAGAGGGATCGTCACGCGCCCGATTCCCCCAAATGTCTGCTGCACTCCCATATACAGCCCGCGCTCCCGGCTCGCGATGTGTCTCGACAGCATCGACGTAACACAGGGGAACGTGAACGCAGTCCCAAGGGGAACGAGCGCGATGGCGATGGCAAGAAAGAAATAATTCCGGGCGAGTGGCATTCCTGCGAGACCGAGGGCGAGTATTATGAGCCCGGCGCGCGAGAGCTTCGCTTCACCGTATCTATCTACCATTTTGCCGAGTATTCCGGCGCGAGTGATGACGGAAATAGCGCCGACGTACGTGAAGAAAATCCAGATGTGGCTCTTGTCCACGTGAAAGCTGTCGTAGAGAAAGAGCGCAAGCACCGCGTTCATACCCGAGAACGCGCCCAT
>JACDDT010000155.1 GCA_013816855.1 Gemmatimonadaceae bacterium | reverse complement strand
CTGCGGAAGCGCGAGCTCTTCGTTACCGGCTTGAATTGACGAACGCCCATGTTACGCCTCGAAAATGTCGATCGTGTCGCCGTCGCGCAGTGTCACGATGGCTTTCTTCCAATGCGGACGGCGGCCCTGCGTGCGGCCGACGCTGCGCTCCTTCCCGCGGTGATTCGACGTCCAGACGCCGGTCACCTTCACTCCGAACAATTCTTCAATCGCCTTTTTGATCGCGAACTTCGTCGAGCCCGGCGCGACGCGGAACGTGTATTCTCCACGGTCCTGGTACGCGGCCGAGGTCTGCTCGGTCACGATCGGCGTGATGATGGTGCGATGAATCGTTGCCATTGATTACTTCCCCTTCTTCTTTTTCGCGGCCGGCTTCTTCGCCGCGGATTTCTTGGCGGTCTTCTTCTTCACCGTCTTCTTCGCCGTCTTCTTCGCCGCCTTCGGCTCTTTCTTTTTCGCGCTCTTGGCGGCTGCCTTCGTGGCGGCCTTGCCCGAGCCTTTGCGCTTTGGGGCCGACGCCTTCACTTCGGCGCCCTCATCGCTCTCCTCGCGAGCTTCGCGCTTCGAGCTTTCCACTTCGGCGCCGAGCGCTTCCCCCTCGATGATCACCACATCCGACCAGAGGATGTGATACGTCGAGACATCGCTGTATGGCATCACGTGCGTGTCGACGAGATTGCGTCCGCTGAGGAACACGTTCGGCTTAACGCCGTCGGTGAGAAGAAGAACCTTCTTCCCCGCCGCGCCGATCGCAGTGACCAGAGCGAGCAGCTGCTTCGTGCTCGGCGTCTCGTAGCTGAGGCCCTCGATGACGATGAGCGCGTCTTCACGCGCGCGGGCGTTGAGCGCGCTCTTACGCGCGAGCTGACGAATCTTCCTGGGCACTGCCTGGGTGTAGCCGCGCGGGGTCGGTCCGAAAACCGTTCCACCGCCGACGAACACCGGCGAGCGCGTCGATCCTGCGCGCGCACGGCCGGTTCCCTTCTGCTTCCACGGCTTCTGGTTTCCGCCCATGACGAGGCCGCGTGTCTTCGTGGATGCGAGACCGAGACGCTGGTTCGAGAGGAACGCCTTCACGGCCTGGTGCATCACCGGCATGTTGACGATGCCGTCGAATACCTCGGAGGGAAGAGTCACGCTGTCGCGCTTCTTTCCCGTCGTCGTGTACGAGGCCGCGTTGAAAGTAGTTGTCTCTGACATTCCTTAACCCTGCTTCTTGACCAGGACGATCCCGTTGATGGGACCTGCGATCGAGCCGCGGATGTAGATGAGGTTGCGTTCTGTGTCGATGCGCTCGACACGGAGATGCGTCTGCGTGTGACGATGATCGCCGTAGTGTCCCGGCATCTTCTTTCCCTTGATGACGCGCGACGGATCCGTTCCCGGTCCGATGGATCCGGGACGGCGGTGCTTCGTGTTTCCGTGCGTGTTCGGTCCGCCGTGGAATCCGTAGCGCTTTACGACGCCTTGGAAGCCGCGACCCTTTGACGTTCCCGTGACCTTGATCTGGTCGCCCGGAGCGAAAATCTCGACCGTCACCGTGTCGCCAAGATTGTAGGTCGGGATTTCCTTGTCCTTGCCCGGAGCGTCGTCGAGGCGGAAGCTGCGAAGAACCTTCGGCGTCGTCGTCAATCCGGCCTTCGCCGAATGACCAACAACCGCCTTGTGCGCTCTCCTGCCGCGGGGCGTGCGCTCGTTCTTCTTCGACTCGCGGGCGAGACGCTGCTCGCCATAGCCGAGCTGCACCGAATCGACGCCGGCGGTGTCCTTCTTCAGGACCTGCACGACTGGATTTGGCGGCGCCTCGACAACGGTGCACGGGATCGACTGCCCCTGCTCGTTGAAGACCTGCGTCATGCCGACTTTTTTGCCGATGATTCCGATCATTTAAGAGCTCTCTCTATTGATTGAGTCGCCGACTACTCGACTTTGATCTCGACATCTACGCCGGCGGGAAGATCGAGCTTGGTCAGCGCGTCAACAGTCGCCGCGCGTGAATCCAGAATGTCGATCAGCCGCTTGTGCGTCTTCAGCTCGAACTGCTCGCGAGACTTCTTGTCCACGTGCGGGGATCTCAGCACCGTCCACCGCTTCGTCTTCGTCGGCAATGGAATCGGACCCGAAACCTGGGCGCCCGTCTTCTCGGCAGTGCGGACAATGTCCGCTGATGCCTGGTCGATGACCGCGTGATCGAACGCCTTTAGCCGAATGCGAATTCTTCCTGCCATATGATTCTCTTTGAGAAGTTGCGTTTCGTTACTTGAGGATCTTCGTGACTACGCCGGCGCCGACGGTGCGTCCGCCCTCGCGGATGGCGAAGCGGAGTCCTTCGTCCATCGCGATCGGGATGATCAGCTCGATCACCATCTGCACGTTGTCGCCCG